>JAUSAO010000101.1 GCA_030652475.1 Gallionella sp.
GTCCATTAGCAAAAACGGCGTCATACCGGCGCAGGCCGGTATCCAGATGATTAACAAATTCCCACGTCAGTGGGACAACATCAAGGTTTTGTCCGCTTCGCGGCGTATTTTTTTGCTGGATTCCGGCCTGCGCCGGAATGACGGCTTAATGGATTATTTGGGTTAATGTCACTTCAACGACTCGCCACAGGCTACAAACTACATGCCCCATTCTTCTAAACGCGACCTGATGCGCGAACAATTGGCGCATCAGGCTGCCAAGTTGATGGCCGAAGGCATAACTGATTTCGCCTTTGCCAAACGCAAGGCCGCCCGACAACTCGGCGCCTCCGACACCCAGCACCTGCCGAGCAATCTGGAGGTGCAGGAAGCCTTGCACAGCTATCGCGCCTTATATCAGCACGACAGTCACCCCGGCGTCCTGCATCAGCTGCGCACGGAAGCACTAGACGCAATGCAACTGCTGGCCGAGTTCAACCCTTATCTCACCGGATCGGTATTGAACGGCGCGGCGGGTGAAAACTCTGACATCAACCTGATGCTGTTTTCCGACGATGCCAAAGCCGTGCTGTTGTTTTTGCTGAAAAACAAGCTCGAATTTGAAGACGGAGAATGGCGAGTGAGACTAGGCGGGCATGAAGAAATCGTGCCGAGCTACACCCTCACGACTGAATCAGGCACTCAGATACACATCATCGTGCTGCCCGAAAACGCCCGCCACAGCGGCAGCCGCCACCCGGAAACCCATGCGGATACCGCAGCCGTGACTCAATTAATTGGTTAGCAGGTTTAAGGTTCGTATTTTTTCAGCCACCTTGCCGCATCCATCGCAAAATAGGTCAATATCCCGTCTGCTCCGGCGCGTTTGAAAGCCAGCAGTGATTCCAGTACGCAGGCCTGTTCGTTCAACCAGCCATTCTGAGCGGCGGCTTTGAGCATCGCGTATTCGCCGCTCACCTGATAGACGAAGGTCGGCGCCTTGAATTCGTCCTTGACGCGACGCACGATGTCCAGATAGGGCATGCCGGGCTTGACCATCACCATGTCCGCACCTTCCTGCAAATCCATGCCGACTTCCCATAGCGCCTCGTCTGAATTGGCCGGATCCATCTGGTAAGTGTATTTGTTGCCCGCACCCAAATTAGCGCTTGAGCCGACCGCGTCGCGGAACGGGCCGTAGAAACTGGAAGCATATTTGGCTGAATAAGCCATGATACGGGTATGTATGTGCCCCTTAACATCCAGCGCAGCACGAACTGCGCCGATACGCCCGTCCATCATGTCAGAGGGCGCGACTATGTCAGCACCCGCAGCAGCGTGAGCCTGTGCCTGACGGGTTAATACGGCGATGGTTTCATCGTTAAGGACATATCCCGCTTCGTCTATCAGCCCGTCCTGCCCGTGGCTGGTGTAGGGGTCGAGCGCAATATCAGTCATTACACCGAGCTCGGGGAAGTTTTTCTTAAGTGCTGCCACCACGCGCGGCACCAGGCCGTCCGGATTGTAGGCCTCAGACGCATCCAGACTCTTCAGAGGCGCATCGATGACCGGAAAAATCGCCATCACCGGTATGCCCAGCTTGACGCATTGCTCTGCATCCTTGAGCAACAGATCCAGCGTCTTGCGCTGCACACCCGGCATGGACTTGATCTCTTCGACCTTGTTCGTGCCTTCCAGCACAAAAACAGGGTAGATAAAATCTGCCGGTGTGAGCAGATGTTCGCGCATCAAATCACGCGAAAAAGCATCGCGACGCATGCGCCGCATGCGTTTATTGGGGTATTTCCCGAGTGGCTGCATATTTTTTTCCTAAAAAAATTATTTTTATGGAACTAATTAAGGAAACGCTTATCTGAACGTGCGAATGATGATGAATCGTTCCACGTTTCTCCTCCCTGAGCGTGTGTCTTAACCTTGTTAAGATGTTTGCCCCCACTCGTTGGGGGTTTTTTTTGTCCAGCTATTCTGCCTCAGACCCACCGTCAGCATTCAGCCACCCCGCAATCACCGCTTCCGCCTCTTCCACACCCTGTTTCTTCAGGCTGGAAAACAACTGCACGGTACACTGGGGGAAATGTTCGGCAAGATGGGCTTTTACCTTGAATAATGTCACCGTGGCTTGCTGGCGACTGAGTTTATCCGACTTGGTCAGCAGGATGTGCACCGGCTTCCCCGTGGGCGCAAACCAGTCCAGCATGGTTTCATCCAGTTCAAGCAAAGGGCGGCGTATGTCCATGATGACAATCAGCCCACACAACTCTTCGCGTTTTTTCAGATAAGTACTCAGCAGGCCTTCCCAGTGACGCTTGGCCTCGGGCGGCACTTTGGCATAACCATAGCCGGGCAAATCCACGATATAGCTGTCATTGCCCAATGAAAAATAATTCAGGTGCTGGGTGCGTCCCGGCGTTTTGCTGGTATAGGCCAGGCGTACATGATTCGCCAGCGTGTTGATCGCGCTCGATTTACCTGCATTGGAACGCCCCACAAAAGCAACTTCACGCCCGCCGTGCATCGGCAGATCTTTGATGTGATTAACTGTGGTGTAGAACGTAGCGAGTGAGAAGAGTCCCATTATTTCCAGACCGAAAAGATAGCGTCCGCTGCTGCAATGGTCGCATTTATGTCAGCCTCGGTATGCGCTGAGGAAACAAAACCCGCCTCGAATGCCGAGGGAGCAAGATACACACCCGCATCCAGCATGGCGTGGAAGAAGCGGTTGAATGCCTCCTTGTCGCACGCCATGACTTCAGCGTAGCTGGTGGGCACGGCAGCGCTGAAATACAGGCCAAACATGCCACCCACCGATTGGGCACAAAATTCAACACCGTGCTTTTTAGCGCTTGCACTCAGGCCTTCGGTCAGTTGTTGCGCCAACTGCTCCAGACGCGCATAAAACCCTTCCGCCTGCACCAGCTTCAAAGTCGCTAAACCCGCCGCCACCGCGACCGGATTTCCCGACAGCGTACCGGCCTGATAGACCGAACCCAGGGGCGCAAGGCATTGCATGATATCGCGACGTCCACCGAACGCTGCGGCCGGCAACCCACCGCCCATCACCTTACCCAGCGTGACCAGATCGGGCTTGATGCCGTAATAGCCCTGCGCACCCTGAAGACTGACGCGAAATCCGGTCATCACTTCGTCCAGAATCAGCACTGCGCCATGTTCGGTGCACAGCTTGCGTAGCGCGGCCAGAAATTCCGGCTTGGGCGTGATCAGATTCATATTGCCCGCAACCGGCTCGACGATTACTGCGGCGATTTCCGCTCCCATCTCGGCGAATGCGCGCTCAAGGCCGGCCGCATCGTTGTAATCCAGCACGGTAGTCAGCGAGGCAATCTCAGCCGGCACGCCGGATGAACTCGGCTGTCCGAAGGTCAGCGCGCCTGAGCCTGCCTTGACCAGCAAACCATCGGAATGGCCGTGATAACACCCCTCGAATTTAACGATACGGCTGCGTCCGGTAAAGCCACGCGCCAGACGAATGGCCGTCATGGTTGCTTCAGTGCCGGAGCTAACCAGCCTCACCATCTCCAGACTCGGCAACAGCTTGCACAATAACTCGGCTATTTCCAGTTCGGCAGCCGTCGGCGCACCAAAACCCAATCCATTCGCCGCCGCGTCCTGCACCGCGCGGACCACATCCGGATGGCAATGCCCGGCAATCATCGGACCCCATGAGCCCACATAATCGATATAGCGTTTGTCATCCGCATCCCAGACATAAGCTCCCTTGCCACGCTGAAAAAACAAGGGCGTGCCGCCTACCGAACGGAACGCGCGCACCGGCGAATTCACGCCGCCGGGGATAACGTGTTGCGATGCATCGAAAAGTTCCTGATTATGAGAAGTCATGTTGCGTCTTTCTAAACTAATTGTGTAAATTCAAATTTGCCAACCGCTGTGCGGCAGACAGGATGTCTTCCGCACCGAACAGCGCCGAAATCACTGCCAGCGCGTCAGCGCCGGCAGCCAGCACAGGCACGCCATTTTCTACCGTAATGCCGCCGATCGCCACCAGTGGCAGTTTAATCTCATTGCGCGCCTGACGGAGTAATTCCAGCGTTGCCACTTGCGCGGCAGGCTTGGTCGTGGACGCAAAAAAAGCGCCGAACGCGACATAATCAGCACCCTGACTGACGGCCTGATGCGCCAGATTCAGGCGATTATAACAAGACACACCGATAATCTTTCCACCGCCCAGCACAGCGCGTGCGCCAACTACACTGCCATCCGCACTACCCAGATGCACACCATCGGCATCCACCTGTTTTGCCAGAGCAACGTCATCATTGATAATCAGCGGCACGCCATATTCCCGCGTCAATGCGCGCATCGCCCTCGCCTGCTCCAGTCGCAATGCGGTATTGCCCAGCTTGTTGCGGTACTGCAACACCCGCACCCCGCCTCGCAACGCCAGACGTACGCAGCGCAACAACTCCGCTGTATCCGGCTCCTCCGGCGCAATCGCATACAGGCCGCTGATAGACTGTTGAGCTACACGACGTGATTCGTCTTGCACCAAGACTTACCCCTTCCTCAATCCTTCATTCAGAAATAAGGCGGGTTCATCGCCTATATTTCGTGGGAATGCCCTTGCGGCATCAGTCCTGCATTTAGTTAAGTCTTTCAGGCTTGCCTTCATCATCCTCTTCTCCGCGCGCCCAGAACAGTCTGTCCGGAATATGCTGCCCCATGCCGGGCCGGAAACCCGCATTCAGTGTTTGCCAGGTGTATTCCTGCGCCTCCCTGACCGCCTCGGCAACTTCCACACCTTGCGCCAACAAGGCCGCGATAGCCGAGGCCATGGTACATCCCGACCCGTGATAAATCCCCGGCAGACGATCCCAGCTATCGCTGCGCACCACACCCTGTTCGTTATACAAGGTATTGATTACTTTGGGAGTCTGCTCGTGTGTTCCGGTAATCAGCACATACTCGCAGCCCATCGCCAGAATACGCTTGGCGCATTCTTCCAGGCCGGGATCATCCTCTTCATCCTCTTCATCTATTGCCAGACGCCGCGCCTCTATGCTGTTCGGCGTGACGATGGTGGCCTGCGGGATCAGCAATTCACGCATCGCATCCAGCATGTCTTCGTCAGCCAGCTCATCGCCACGCCCCGAAGCCAGCACCGTATCCAGCACAAAGGGGATATCGGGGTAATCCGCCAGCACCTCGGCAATTGCCACGACATTTTCTACACTGCCCAACATGCCGATTTTGAAAGCCGAAACCAGCACATCTTCCAGCATGGCGCGCGCCTGATCCACCACCCATTCCGGGTCTATCGGCAGGACATCCTCCACCCCGCTGGTGTCCTGCACCGTGATAGCCGTCACAACCGACAGCGGGTGACACCCCATGCTGGCGATGGTCAACATATCGGCCTGCAAACCGGCTCCACCACTCGGGTCGGTGGCGGCGAAACTCATTACTAGAGGGAACGATTCAGACATGATGTAAATGGTAGTGTTATGCGCGACAGATAGCGCATTTTACCCTATATGCCCGTGATTACTAAACTGATGTTACGCACACAGCGTCCGTGCTGGCAGCCAACGACTAACGGGCATGGAAAAGTGACCACCCCTGACAATGAAACCCGCCATGCCCGTTCCCTCACCCCCGTTCCCCCTCTCCCAAAGGGCGAGGGGTACGGTTCGTCGCTGCGCGAGTTTCACGTTAACGACTAAATTTTTCGCACGAACACCTTGGATTTACGCTGGTAGTTATACAGCGATTTTTTCTGCGAGGGCAATTCGGTGACGTCACTTTCCTTGAAGCCGCGCTCTAAGAACCAGTGCGCAGTGCGCGTAGTCAACACGAACAGTTTTTTCAGCTTCTGCGTCTTGGCAAGGGCGGTCATGTGATTGAGGATGGCCTCGCCGTAGCCGCGATCGCGACATTGCTCATCGACGGCCATGCAGGCAAGCTCGGCAGCCGCCTCGTCCGGGAAGGGATAAAGTGCGGCACAACCGACGATGCGGTGATCGTGTTCCAGCACCACGAAGCGCTCGATTTCGCGTTCCAGCAACTCACGCGAACGACGCACCAGTATGCCCTGCTCTTCGAGCGGGATCAGCAGATTCAAAATACCGCCCACATCCTCGATCGACGCATCGCGTAGCGTATTGAGCGTGGATTCCACCACCATCGTGCCGATGCCATCATCGCTGAACAACTCCTGCAACATGGCGCCGTCGGTGTGACGACTAATCAGATGGGTGCGCGTTACGCCAGCTGCGCAGGCGCGCATCGCGCAGGGCAGAAACAGGCTTACATCGTCGGGCAGCGGATGCTTGGCGCTAAGTACAGCCTGCGCCTGGGCGATAGTCAACTCCTTAAGCAACTCGCCCTTCTTGTCCTGCACACCATCGGTGTCCATCAAAAATACCAGTTTGTCGGCATCCAGCGCAATGGCGGTCGCGGTGGCGACGTCTTCCAGCGTGAGGTTGAACACCTCGCCTGTGGGCGAATAACCGAGCGGCGAGAGCAGCACCACTTCGCCGAATTCCATACGGTCGTTCAGCGCAGCGACATCCACCTTGCGCACGGAGCCGGTGTGCTGCAAATCCACGCCATTGATTACGCCTATCGGCTGTGCAGTGATGAAATTACCGCCCGCCACGCGGATGTCGGCATTAGCCATCGGCGAATTCGCCAGCCCCATCGACAGCAGCGCCTCGATCTCGACACGCACGCGGCCCACCGATTCCTTGACACACTGCATCGCCTCGGTATTCGTCATACGTATGCCCTGATGATAGGTGTCCTCCAGATTTTTTCCGGCCAGATGCTGCTCGATCTGCGGGCGCGCACCATGTACCAGCACCAAGCGGATACCGAGTGCGGCGAGCAGATTGAAATCGTGCGTCAACTCGACGAATTTGCCGTCGGCGACCATTTCGCCCCCGAAGGCAATGACGAAAGTCTTGCCACGGAAACTGTTGATATAAGGTGCAACAGAACGAAACCAGGCAACGAAATCAGCGGGATTAGTCTTGATTGGCATGGGATATCCTTTTCAGTTGACGCGCATTATGCCTCATCAAGCAACTTGCCTGCGATAGCCCAGTTCTCGTCGGGCAGCTCGTCGAAAGCAATATAGGTGTATGAGGCCGGTTTTAGCGCAATGCGCTCCAGCGTGTCGGTGAACTCGGCGGCAATTTTGGCCTTCTGCTCGCGGCTCAGGGTGCCTGCGATGCGGATATTTACATACGGCATGATGACTCCTCTTTTTTTAACAAAAATCGCCCCACAGCGTTTGCAGCGAGGCCAGTCCTGCGACAGCGGCCGTTTCGGTGCGCAGTACCCGCGCGCCCAGGCGGACAGGCCTAAAACCGCAACGCAGTGCAGATTCGCTCTCGGCCTCGGTAAAGCCGCCTTCGGCACCAATCAGTAATGCGACCCGGCCTTCCGGCTTTAGCTGTTCACGCAAGGATTTGGCGCCCTGCGGCAGCAGAATATATTTGCTGTCGGCGGAAGTACGCATTTGTTGCAGCCACACCATGATGTCCACAGGCGGGTGAATAACAGGCAACACATTGCGCCCGCACTGTTCGCAGGCTGAAATGGCGACTTGTTGCCAGTGCTCGGTACGCTTGACGACGCGCTCGGTGGAGAGTTTGGCCACGCTGCGCGCAGTGGCCAGAGGCTGGATTTCGGTGACCCCCAGTTCGGTGGCCTTCTGGATTACCCAGTCCATTTTCTCGCTGCTGGACAAGGCCTGCGCCAGCAACACAGGCAAGGGCGATTCACGGTTGGCCTCAATACGTTTGAGCTCGCTGACGGTGACCTGCTTGCCGCTCAGGTCGTCAAGTATGCCATGGCACTCGTTGCCGAGCCCGTCGAACAGTTGCACCGCGTCGCCCTCGCGCAAGCGCAACACGCGGCTGGCGTGGTGCGCTGCATCCGGCGGCAGTTTGAATGAACCCTGGCTGGCGAGTGGGGGCGTGCAGTAAAAACGCGGCATGATGAAGGCACAGAGTGGTAAATGGCCGTGATAATATACTGCCTCTGAATATCTTGTCAGGAGCATGAAATGGTCAGTTTGCAACCCCCCCTCTGTGACTTCGGCTGGAAGGCGCGTGATTTCGATTTATTGGGCGTGGATGGCGTGCGTTATAACCTTGCCAATGCGCGAGGCAAGAACGGTTTGCTGGTAATGTTCATCTGCAACCACTGCCCCTATGTGAAATCCATTCGCGAGCGGCTGGTGCGCGATACGCACGAGTTGAAGCTGCATGGCATTAACAGCATCGCCATCATGTCCAACGATCCGGCTGAATATGAGGAAGATTCGTTCGAGAACATGAAACATGCGGCAAAAAACTATAGCTACCCATTCCCATACGTGTGGGACGAAACACAGCAGGTGGCAAAAAATTACGGTGCGGTATGCACGCCTGATTTCTTCGGCTTCAACGCCAACATGGAACTGCAATATCGCGGTCGCCTGGATGCCTCGCGCAAGGAAGCCGTGGCAGATGCGCCGCGTGACTTGTTTGAAGCCATGTTGCAAGTGGCTAGGACAGGCCTGGGGCCGCGTGAGCAAATCGCCAGCATGGGCTGCTCCATCAAATGGAAAGATGCGTGATGGAACAGCGCAGCATGTCGAGAACCGGCACATTTGGCATGAGCGCAATACTCAAGGCCGTGATCGCCGCAGTCAAGCTGGTGTCAGCGGAGGAAATCATGCCGCGCTACCTGAAGGTTTCGCATCAGCATAAGCATGACGGCAGCCTGTGTACCGACGCGGATATTGCTACGCAGACCGCGCTGATCCGCAAGCTGCAAGCCATTTGCAACCTCCCGGTGCTGGGCGAAGAAATGGCGGAAGAGGAGCAGCACGCGATCTGGCACTCTGCCAAAGATGGCCTGTGGTGCGTGGATCCGATTGATGGCACTTCCAACTTTGTGCATGGCCTGCCTTACTTTGCGGTGTCGGTCGCGTTGTTGCGCGAAGGCAAGAGCGTGCTGGGCGTGGTGTACGACCCGGTCGCCGATGAGGTGTTTGCCGCTGAATCCGGCAAGGGCGCGTATCTGAATGGAGAAAGACTGCTAGGGCGCGTAACGGCAGAAACGATGAATCGTGCACTGGCCAATGTGGATTTAAAGCGACTGAGCACCGGCCTGGCGGCAACTTTGGCATCCCGTCCGCCCTATGCTTCGCAACGCAATTTCGGCGCCAGCACACTGGACTGGTGCTATACCGCCGCCGGACGCTACGATCTGTACCTGCATGGCGGACAGAAACTATGGGACTATGCGGCGGGCATGCTCATCCTGTCGGAGACGGGCGGACATGCCTGCTGCATAGAACACGATGATTTCGCATCGGGAAATATCTGGCAGCGTTCGGTCATCGCGGCACGCAGTGAAACGCTGTTTAACGAATGGAAAAACTGGATACGCGCGCAACCCTGAGCATGCCAGCCCGAGTACGGCCACTTCTGCTCAGCCAGACAATACGCGTTCTGGTAAAATCCGCGGCTAAGTCAATTTAGGTTCCTAAAATAAATTTGTGAAAATATTGATACTGGGTGCGGGGCAGGTTGGCTCAACCGTGGCGGAAAGTCTGGTAAGCGAGGCCAATGACATCACAGTGGTGGATTCGGACGGCGCAAAGCTGGCTTTGCTGCAGGAACGTCTGGACTTGCGCACCCTGACCGGCAACGCTTCTCATCCTTCGGTGCTGGAGCAGGCCGGTATTGCCGACACGGACATGTTGCTGGCGGTCACGCAAAGCGACGAAGTCAACATGGTGGCCTGCAAGCTGGCGGCCAGTCTCTATAACACGCCGACGCGCATCGCCCGTATTCGCTCCGCCGATTTTCTGGCTCGCCCCGAGTTATTTAACAAGGACAATTTCTGCGTGGATTTTTCCATTTGTCCCGAGCAGATTCTTACCGATTACATCACCAAGCTGATTGAATTCCCCGAGGCGTTACAAGTGCTGCGCTTTTCGCGGGACAAGGCTTCGCTGGTGGCGGTGCGCGCCTTCCAGGGCGGGCCGCTGGTAGGGAAACCGCTCAGCGTCCTGCACGACAACATGCCGCATATCGATGCGCGCGTCGCGGCAATTTTCCGCAAGGATAGCCCGCTGATTCCTGAAGGCAGCACCGTGATTGAGGACGGCGACGAAATCTTCTTCATTGCCGCGACCAACAATATCCGCGCCGTGCTCAAGGAAATGCGCCGCATGGACAAGCCCACCAAGCGCGTGATGATCGTCGGCGGGGGTAATATCGGCCGTCGTCTGGCCAAGGTGCTGGAGAATGACTATCAGGTCAAATTGATCGAGTTCAATAAAAAAGCCTGCGCAAAACTGGCAGGGGAACTGACCAACACGCTGGTGCTCAACGGCGACGGCACAGACGAAAAACTGATGCAGCAGGAAAATGTCGGTGAAGTGGATGTGTTCTGCGCGCTCACCAATGACGACGAGAACAATATCATGTCGGCGCTGCTGGCCAAGCAGGGCGGCGCACGCAAGGTTATCGCCCTGATCAACCGCAGCGCCTATGTCGATCTGTTGCAGGGCGGCAAGATCGACATCGCGCTGTCTCCCGCCAATGTCACCATCGGCTCCCTGCTGGCTTACGTGCGTCAGGGTGACGTGGCGGCGGTGCATTCACTGCGGCGCGGCGCGGCGGAAGCGCTGGAACTGGTAGTGCACGGCGACCGCAAATCCTCCAAGGTAGTAGGGCGACGCATCGACGAGATCGACCTGCCCAAGGGAGCAACCATCGGCGCGCTGGTGCGGGGCGACGAGGTCATCATGGGCCATCACGACACGCGCATTGAGGCTGACGACCATGTGATCGTATTTGTGATCAACAAAAAAATGGTAAAAAAAGTCGAGAAATTATTCCAGGTTAGCATCGGGTTCTTCTGATGGGACGCGCGCTCACCGTTATCCACGCCCTGGGGCTGATGCTGGTGGTATTCAGCGCGGCCTACCTGATGCCGCTGGCCACGGCGCTGATCTACGGCCAGATGGAAGTATTCATGGATTTCCTGCTGGCGATGGTATGGACCGCTGCCTTCGGGTGTCTGATGTGGATGGTCACGCGCCGCTACAAGGGCGAACTGTCTGTCCGGCATGGTTATCTGCTGGTGGTGGCGATGTGGACAGCCATGCCGGCTTTCGCTACCTTGCCGCTGCTGCTGACTGTGCCGGGCCTGTCGTTTACCGACGCTTATTTTGAAACCATGTCCGGCTTGACCACTACCGGTTCGACCGTGCTGGTGGGACTGGATAATCTGCCGCCCGCCATCAATATCTGGCGGCATGAATTGAACTGGCTGGGCGGACTGGGCATCATCGTGCTGGCGGTGGCGATTCTGCCGCTGCTGGGTATCGGCGGTCGCCAGCTGTTCAAGGCCGAGACCCCGGGGCCAATGAAAGATTCAGCATTGACGCCGCGCATTGCCGATACCGCGCGCAATTTGTGGGTGGTTTATCTGGGGATCACCATCGCCTGTATTGTTTCGCTAAAGCTGGCGGGCATGAACTGGCTGGACGCAATCTGCCATGCTTTCTCCAGCATGGGGTTGGGCGGCTTTTCCACACACGATGCCAGTGTCGGCTTTTTCAACTCGCCGCTGATCGAGTTTGTGCTGATTGTATTCATGCTGATTGCGGTGATGAATTTTGCCGCTCATTTTTTGGCCTTGCGAGGAAAAACACTGGCGGTTTATCGTACCGATCCTGAAGCTATCCCTACTCTGGTTTTGATACTGGGCAGTTGTGTCGGGATTGCACTGTTTTTGTGGATAGAGGGAATTTATCCAAATTTCCTGATGGCGTTGCGCCACGCCAGCTTTAATCTGGTATCCATCGCGACCAGTTCCGGCTACGCCAGTGTGGATTATGCCCAGTGGCCGATTTTTGCACCGCTGTGGATGATGTTTCTGACCGCGATTGCCGCCAGTTCAGGCTCCACCGGCGGCGGCATCAAAATGATACGCACACTGGTGCTGGTCAAACAGGCCGGGCGCGAATTCGTCAAATTACTGCATCCCTCCGCCGTGAATCCGATGAAAATCAGCGGCCAGGTCATCCCCAACAGCGTGGTGTTTTCGGTGCTGGGTTTTATCTTCCTGTACTTCATGACTATAGTCACGTTGACATTCGTGCTGCTGATCAGCGGCATGGATTTCATTTCTGCGTTAACTGCTGTGCTTGCCTCGATAAATAATTGCGGCCCGGGTCTCGGCACTGTCGGGCCGGCCAGCAACTATGCCGGATTGACCGATTTTCAAACCTGGGTATGCACGTTCGGCATGTTGGTTGGCCGTCTGGAAATCTTCACCGTGCTGATTCTGTTTACCCCGCAATTCTGGCGGCGCTAATGAGCAGACCGAAAATGAATAACGATGTACGTCAAAATCAAACCCGGCAACAGCAGATGACGCCGAGCGACGATGTGGAAATGTTGTTGCTGCCCGTGTTTCTGGAAGAGGCCGATGAATTGCGCCCGTTGATAAACGATTCCTTACGCGCTTTGCGCGCAGAGCCCAAGAATGAGTCGCAACGACAATTGACCAATCGTCTGCTGCATACCTTCAAGGGGAGTGCGCGCATGACAGGCGCAATGCGTATCGGCGACATTATTCACACCATGGAAGATCGTTTGCTCGCGACCCCCTCACCCGTACTTTGGGCTGCGTTAGAGAGCGATATTGAGCGGATAGACACCCTGCTTGAGGAATTGCGTAAAGCGCAGCTTGTTGCCGAGGACGACCCTGTTGAGGACAGCAGCGAGTCTGAGCAAAGAGCTACTGCTGAACGCAGCCCATTTGCCCGCATGAGCGAACGGCTGTACCGCACGCTGCGGCAAACGGCCAAGGAGCTGAACAAGCGTGTCAATCTTGAGCTGATCGTGAATGACCTTGACCTGGACGGGCGCGTGCTGGAAAAAATGACCGCCTCATTCGAGCACCTGTTGCGCAATGCCATCGCACATGGCATGGAGGATGAGCAACAGCGCATTGATAGCGATAAAGAAGTAATCGGCGAAGTGCAACTGAGCCTGCGTCAGGAAAATAATGAAATAATAATCAAGTTCAGTGATGACGGACGCGGCCTGGATCTGGCGGCTTTGCGCGCACAGGCGATCAAAAAGGGCTTGCTGGACGAGGCGGACACCTCGGAGGATCAACTGAAGCAACTGATTTTCATCCCCGGCATTTCGACAGCCACTGAAGTGACAGGCGTGTCCGGTCGCGGGATCGGCATGGATGTGGTACGTAACGAGATCACCGCTCTGGGTGGACGAATCGAGGTCAATTCGAAGCTCGGCCAGGGTACGCAATTCACAATACATCTCCCGGCTCACACCCTGGTTAGTCATGAGACGCGGAGTCGTTCCGCTATCGACCCGTGAATTTAAGCAGCGTCGAATTGTGAAGCGCCCCTTAGCCAGCTACAATGCCGCCATGTCTAAATTCGATCTTACCCATCACTTCCTGATTGCCATGCCCGCCATGCAAGAGGGTTTCTTTGCCGGTACGCTAACTTACATTTGCGAACATGATGAAAACGGTGCCTTGGGACTGGTGGTGAACCGCCCGATCAGCCTGACACTGTCTGAAATGTTCAGCCAAATCAATATACCGCTGCATCAACCCAGAATGGAAAGAATGCCGGTGCATCTGGGCGGCCCTGTGCAAGTCGAGCGCGGCTTTGTATTGCACGACACCCGACAGGATTGGCAATCTACGTTACGCATCAATGACAAACTGGCGCTGACCACCTCAAAAGACATACTCGAAGCCATGGGCGAAGGGAAAGGACCGGATAATTTTCTGGTCACGCTGGGCTATTCGGGCTGGGATCAAGGCCAGCTGGAGCATGAAATCAACGAAAACACCTGGCTGACCGTGCCCGCCAACGAACACATCCTGTTCAAACTGCCTGCCGAAAAGCGCCTGGCCGCAGCGATGGCTTTGCTGGGCGTTGAATACTCAATGCTGGTCGAAGATGTCGGACATGCCTGATAAAGCAGGATGCAGGATCGAGACCGCAGGGGGCTTCCCCGCACAATTAAGGGGCGATACCCCAAGTTGTTGCGTGAAGGATCAAGGATCGAGGATCGATGTCACTCCTCAGTCCTCAGCCCTCAGTCCTGTAGTTGGCACCCTGCTCGCCTTTGATTTTGGCACCCAGCGCATCGGGGTGGCTGTGGGTAATACCTTTTCTGCCAACGCACAGCCTTTGACCACCATCGCTGAAGAGAAAAATGAAATCCGTTTTGCGGCGATCTCAGCACTGATCAGGGAATGGCAGCCGTGCGCGCTGCTGGTGGGCCTGCCTGCCAACGATGACGGAACACCGCACGAATTGACTGCACTGTGCCGTCGCTTTGCCAACCGTCTGCACGGGCGGTTTGCGCTGACTACCTTGCTGGTGGATGAGCGCTATACTTCGCTGGCCGCCAGCGAGCAGTTGAACAAGGAAGGCATAAGGGGCAGGCAGCAGCAGAGTCTGATAGACCAGTACGCCGCGCAGCAAATCATGCAGGCCTGGTTTGATGAACCGGCGGCCTGCGTCACCGTAGGGGCTGACAGGAAGAAAAATGAATAATCCGCAACTGAATAAACACGGCGAGCTCCAGCATCTGCTGAGCACCGAAGGCCTGCCGGTACGCATCATGCGCGAGATACTCGACCGCGCCGCAACCTTTATGGATGAGGCCAATGGTGGCGAGTTCAAAAAAGTGCCGTTGCTGCATGGCAAGTCAGTGTTCAACGTGTTCTTCGAAAACAGCACGCGCACCCGCACCACCTTCGAGATCGCGGCCAAGAAACTCTCTGCCGACGTGGTCAATCTGAATATCGGGTCATCCAGCACCAGCAAGGGCGAGACGCTGCTGGATACCGTGGACAACCTGTGCGCGATGCATGCCGACATGTTCGTGGTGCGTCATTCCTCCAGCGGCGCGGCGCATTTGATTGCGCGCCACGTTGCACCCGAGATTCATGTCATCAATGCCGGCGACGGACGTCATGCCCACCCCACGCAGGCCTTGCTGGACATGTACACCATCCGCCACTACAAGAAAGAATTCCACAATCTGCGTGTCGCCATCATCGGCGACATCCTGCATTCGCGCGTGGCGCGTTCACAGATTCATGCGCTGACCACGCTGGGGGTGCCGGAAGTGCGCGTCATCGCACCGAAAACACTGCTGCCCAGCCACGTCGAAAAACTCGGCGTGCAGGTTTATCACGACATGGCGCAAGGACTCAAGGACGTGGATGTGGTGATGACCCTGCGCTTGCAGAACGAGCGCATGCAGGGCGCACTGCTGCCTTCTGCACAGGAATTTTTCAAATACTACGGCCTGACACAGGAGAGGCTCGCGCTGGCCAGACCTGACGCCATCGTGATGCATCCCGGTCCGATGAATCGCGGCGTGGAGATCGATTCTTCCGTGGCGGACGGCCCGCAGGCCGTCATCCTGCCGCAAGTCACCTTCGGCGTCGCGGTACGCATGGCCGTGATGAGTACCTTAGCCGGGAATACACCATGAACATCCACATCAAGAATGGTCGTTTGATCGACCCCAAGAACAGAATAGATGCGCAACAGGATTTGTTTATCTCTGAACGCCGCATCGTCGCCATCGGCAAGGCACCGCAGGATTTCATCGCCGAACAGGTGATAGAGGCCGAGGGGTTGATCGTGATGCCGGGGCTGGTGGATGTGGCGGCGCGTCTGCGCGAACCCGGTTACGAATATCGCGCTACGCTGGAATCGGAAATGAATGCAGCCGTCGCGGGCGGCGTGACCTCGCTGGCCTGCCCGCCCGACACCGACCCGCCACTGGATGAGCCCGGGCTGGTGGAAATGCTCAAGCGCCGCGCCCGCGTATTGAATCAGGCGCGCGTATTTCCGATTGGCGCGCTGACTTATGGCCTGAAAGGGTTGGAACTGACCGAAATGATCGAGCTGACCGAGGCCGGCTGCAAGGCATTCAGTCAGGCTGATGCGCCGCTCACCGATACGCGCGTGCTGATGCGTGCGATGCAATATGCGGCGACTTTCGGCTATCGGGTGTGGCTGCGCCCGCAAGACAGTTTCCTCGCCAAGAACGGCGTGGCGCATGACGGCGAAGTGGCGACTCGTCTGGGTTTGCCGCCGATACCGGTGGTAGCCGAAACCATCGCACTCACCACCGCCTTGCAATTGGCACGCGAAACTGGCGTGATGCTGCATATCTGCCGGATTTCCAGTGCGGCAGGAGTAGAACTGCTGCGCGCCGCCAAACGCGAAGGATTGCAGGTGACCTGCGATGTTTCCATGAACCACGTACACCTCACCGAAATGGACATCGGCTACTTCGATGCCAACTGCCACTTGATGCCGCCGTTGCGCAGCCAGCGTGACCGTGCCGGACTGCTTGCAGGATTGCTGGACGGGACGATAGATGCGATTTGTTCCAACCACTCGCCGGTGGATGATGATGCCAAGCAATTGCCGTTCGCCGATGCCGAGGCAGGCGCGACCGGGCTGGAGTTGTTGCTGCCGCTGGTGCTGAAGTGGGCGGAACAGGAAAATGTGCCGCTGCTGGATGCCTTGGCGCGCATCACCATCAGCCCGGCACAGTTACTGGGACAGAAAATGGGGCATCTTTCGGTCGATGCCCACGCCGACATCTGCATCTTCGACCCGCAGACAAGCTGGCGGGTCGCGCCTGCCGCGCTGAAGAGCCAGGGCAAGAACACGCCGTTCAATGGCTATGAAATGCAGGGTCGGGTGCGCTATACGCTGCTCGATGGACAGATAGTCTATAAGAGCCAATCATGAGTGAAAAAATACAGCAGGGCAGTTTGACCGAAGCGGAAAGAAACGATTTCGAGCAACAGTTGAGCGAAAAAAATCTTGCCCTGGCGCGCTGCTCAAGTACTGACACCCTGGAATGTGCCCGTCTGCAACTGGATATCGCCGAAATTCTGGTTTGGCTGGAGCGTAAGGAAGCGGCGTGGAGTCAGGCACGTACGGCATTTGATACTTCATTGAAAAATGAATCCTGGCAAGATGCCGTGGAGGCGTGCAACGTGCTCTATCAAACTGAACAGGCTGGCTCGATTCCGGCACTGGGCATGGGAGTCTGGCTGGCGGTCACTTTCCCGGTTGCGCATGAACTCACCTATGCCATGCTGGATCATGTGGTCACGGAAACGCCCGACAATGCCGATGGCGCAGCCCTCGCTGCCGTCACGGCGCGCTATGTGGTGGATTTACGCGCTGACGATGCGCAGCACAAAGACTGGAGTCTGCTGGCCAATGATCTCATCGCTCGCGTCGCCGCGCGCCATAGCGGCGTGCGGAATCAACAGGCACTCGATGCGTGGATGGACAAGCTGAGCTTACGCGACCCGCAGGTATTTTTGCCCCGCCTGAGTCAGGTGGTCAATGCCATCGTCGGCGATGCATGGTGGTTTGACAGAAACGCGCTGCGCGACAAATTGCCGGATTAGCTATGGCGCCGGGTCAATGACCGGCCGCCGCATCAAAACCAGATTTCAGGGTAACGTCTTGATTTTGGAATATTATTGATCAGCACCGCTACCACCAGCAGAATCAGCGGGCCTATAGTCGCGGGCATCAGCACGAACAAGAACCCCATCTCGTGCACCTCTTTCGATCCTATCACCGCGATCAAGGCCGTGGCACCACCGGGCGGATGCAGCGTCCGTGTAAGGTGCATCAGGGCGATGGCGCTGGCCACCGCCATCGCTTCCGCGATCCCCGGAAAAGAATGAAACAATTTCCAGCAAATGACGCCGACGATGGCGGAGAGGACGTGTCCGCCCACCAGATTGCGCGGTTGCGCCAGTGGGCTGCGCACCGCGCCGTAGACAAGCACTGCGGATGCGCCAAACGAGCCTATCATCAGCGACAAGTCCATGCCTTTGAAAAAAAAGTGATCCACCCAGGCCACCGCCGCAATACCCAGGAAGGCACCGACCCAGGACCATACGATTTCTGCGTTGCACACCCGCGGCGGACTGCCACGGGTGGTGCCACGCATTTTGAGAAAATATTCGGGGATTTTCATCATAAATTTTCCGGATTATTGGTAGCGATACCGTCTTTGCGTAGCAGGCCAGACATCCGACCATCGCTTCCCACGGAGTGGAGAATATCCGCATCGGTCAATTCGATCTCCGCCGGCGCATCGCCAGCGCGCTCTGTCCCGCAAATTTCGTGCAAATTATCTTGCATGGCGTTAACCCAAGTAATTTAATGGGGATTTATTCTAGCAGATTGCCTCGAATCGAAGACTAATGATATTCGATTGCACGCACATTGTTCGCGCCACTGCGCCCGTTAACGTTGCTGGCTACCCATTGTTACGTTCTGCACTGCGCGACCACTGAAGAAACAAGGGTATCGGTCGGCCTAGCGTGGTTTCGTAGTAAAATACAGCTATCTGTTTTCCTTACTGAACGCTACATTCCCCGGGCTATATATGAATCCATTACTCGATTTTTCAGGCCTGCCGCGCTTCGCGGAGATCAAACCTGAGCACGTTTCCCCTGCTATTGAAAAATTGCTGGCGGAATGCCGCGAGCTGGTCGCGTATCTGCTGGTCAGGACCGAGGCACCTGGCTGGCAAAATTTCGTCGCGCCGCTGGAGGATGCGCACGAACGCCTGTCGCGCGCCTGGGGGCCGGTCGGCCATCTGAACGCGGTGATGAATTCGCCCGAATTGCGCGAGGCCTACAACAGCACCTTGCCGGTCATCACGCAGTATTACGCCGAACTGGGACAAAATCTCGAATTATTCAATAAATTCAAAATGTTACGCAACTCTCCCGAGTTCGGCGGTTTAAGCGCGACACGCAAGAAGATTATCGAAAACGAGTTGCGCGATTTCCGTCTCGGCGGCGCAGAGTTGCCTGAAGACAAAAAGGCGCGTTATCTTGAAATCCAGGAGCGGCAATCCGAGTTGTCATCACACTTTTCCGACAATCTGCTCGATGCCACCAACGATTACACGCTGCTGATCGAAAACAGGGATGAGTTAAGTGGTTTGCCGGATGATGCGTTGCAGGCCGCGCAGGATGCTGCGACAGCGGCGGAAAAAACCGGTTGGCTGTTCACGCTGAAGGCGCCGTCTTATATGCCGATGGTGCAGTTTGCCGACAACCGCGCATTGCGCGAAAAAATGTACCACGCCTATACGACGCGCGCCTCGGAGTTCGGCAAACCCGAATGGGATAATTCGCCCTTGCTGGATGAGATTGTGCAACTGCGCGGTGAAGAAGCGCGCCTGCTGGGCTTTGCCAATTACGGCGAGCTGTCGCTGGCCGCCAAGATGGCCGAGACGCCGGAGCAAGTGGTGGGCTTCATGCGCGAACTGGCGCAGCGCGCCCGTCCGTTTGCGGAAAAAGATCTGGCCCAGTTGCGCGAATTCGCCGCTCATGAACTGCGGCTCGACGAACTGCATTCCTGGGATACCACCTATGCCAGCGAAAAGTTGCGCGAGCAACGCTATGCCTTCTCCGAACAGGAAGTGAAGCAGTATTTCCCGGAAGACGCTGTACTGAAAGGCTTGTTCAGCCTGGTTGAAACCCTGTACGGCCTGCATATCGTGTCGTCCATCGCGCCGGTGTGGCATGAGAGCGTGCGCTTTTTCGACATCCGCGATGCGCAGGGTCAACTGATTGGCCAGTTCTATTTCGATCTGTATGCGCGCGCCAGCAAGCGCGGCGGCGCATGGATGGACGACGTGATTACGCGCCGTCGCGTGGCGGGCGGTGAAATACAGACACCGGTCGCCTATATGAACTGCAATTTTTCGGCGCCTATGGGCGGCAAGCCCGCCGTGTTTACCCACGACGAAGTCATCACACTGTTTCATGAATTCGGTCACGGCCTGCATCATCTGCTCACCGAAGTGGAAGACCTGGGCGTGTCCGGCATCAACGGCGTGGAATGGGATGCGGTCGAACTGCCCAGCCAGTTCATGGAAAACTACTGCTGGGAATGGGACGTGCTGTGCGGCATGACGCGCCATGTCAGCACGGGTGAGACGCTGCCGCGCGCGCTGTTCGACAAGATGCTGGCGGCGAAAAATTTCCAGAGCGGGCTGCAGGCATTGCGCCAGATCGAATTCGCGCTGTTCGACATGCTGATGCACAGCGACTTCGAGGCGGGCGGTGCAAAATCCATTCTGCAATTGCTCGACGAGGTGCGTGCCGAGGTGGCGGTTCTGATCCCGCCGGAATATAACCGCTTCCCGCACAGCTTCTCGCATATCTTCGCGGGCGGCTACGGCGCGGGCTATTACAGCTATAAATGGGCGGAAGTGCTGTCCGCCGATGCCTACAGCCTGTTCGAGGAACAGGGCGTACTCAACCCGGACGTCGGCGCGCGTTTCCGCGCAGAGATACTGGCGGTGGGCGGCTCGCGCCCCGCGATGCAATCGTTCGCCGCCTTCCGTGGCCGCGAACCCAGTATCGACGCGCTGTTGCGGCATAACGGCTTGTCCAATCAATGAATCAAACTTCGCTTTCTGCTTTCATTTGGTCAGTTGCCGATTTACTGCGCGGCGACTATAAGCAGTCTGAATACGGCAAGGTGATTTTGCCGTTCACCGTGCTACGCCGTCTGGACTGTGTGCTGGAAGCGACCAAGCCTGCCGTGTTGGTCGAGCTGGTGGCAAAGCAGCAAGCCGAACTGAATCCAGAGCCGTTCTTATTGCGTAAGGCCGGACAGAGTTTCTACAACACGTCCGCCCTCGACATGAAGAAGCTGATGGGCGATCAGGATCATATCCGTGAAAACCTCTACAGCTACGTACAAGCATTTTCACCCGCTGTGCGCGACATCTTCGAGCGGTTCGACTTTCACACGCTGGTTGATCGCCTGAGCAAATCCGGCCTGCTGTATCAAGTCACCGAGAAGTTCGCGCAGATCGACTTGCACCCCGATGTGGTCAGCAACAGCCAGATGGGGTTGGTATTCGAGGAGTTGATCCGCAAGTTTGCTGAAATCTCAAACGAAACTGCCGGGGAGCATTTCACCCCGCGTGAAGTCATCCGCCTGATGGTTAATCTGCTGTTCATCGAAGATGATGATGTGCTGTCCAAGCCGGGCGTGGTGCGTACCATTTACGACCCGACTGCTGGCACGGGCGGAATGCTGTCCATCGCAGGCGAATATCTGGAAGAGCATAACCCGCAAGCCCGTCTCACCATGTTCGGTCAGGAGCTGAATGACGAGTCCTACGCCATCTGCAAAGCCGACATGCTCATCAAGGGGCAAGATGTCGCCAACATCATGCCGGGTAACACGTTGTCGGATGACGGACACCTGCACAAGAAATTCGACTACATGCTATCCAATCCGCCGTTTGGCGTGGAGTGGAAGAAGGTCGAGAAGGACATACGCAAGGAACACGAGCAGCAAGGTTTCAACGGGCGTTTTGGACCCGGTCTGCCCCGTGTGTCGGATGGTTCGCTGCTGTTTCTGCTGCACCTCGTCAATAAGATGCGCCCCGCCGCCGAAGGTGGCAGTCGCTTTGGCATCGTCCTGAACGGATCACCGCTGTTCACCGGCGGAGCAGGCAGTGGCGAGAGTGAGATACGCCGTTACGTGCTGGAAAATGATTTGGTCGAAGCCATCATCGGCCTGCCCACGGATATGTTCTACAACACGGGCATCAGCACTTACGTCTGGATACTCTCCAACCGCAAGCCGGAAGCGCGCCGTGGCTACGTCCAACTGATCGACGCTTCAGGCATGTGGCAGAAGATGCGCAAGAGCCTCGGCAGCAAGCGTAAGGAAATGTCTGATGCGCACATCGCTGAAGTCACCCGCTTGTTTGGCGAGTTTCAGGAAGGCGAACAAGAAGGGCAACCGATCAGCCGAATCTTCAAAAATGCAGACTTTGGCTATCGCACCATCACCGTTGAACGTCCATTTCGCGATGCGGCAGGCAAGATTGTGCTGGGTGAGAAGGGCAAACTGAAAGGCAAGCCGCAATCGGATAGTAGCCTGCGCGATACTGAAAACGTGCCGTTGAGCGAGGATGTGGAAAGTTACTTCAAGCGAGAAGTATTGCCCCATGCGCCCGATGCGTGGATCGACCACGACAAAACCAAAGTGGGTTATGAAATCCCGTTCAATCGCCACTTCTATGTATTTCAGCCACCGCGCCCACTGGCTGCGATTGATACCGAACTGAAGCAATGCACAGATCGGATTCTGAGCATGATAGCGGGGCTGTCAGCATGATTAGTGCAACTCATACGCACCCCTCTGCGATAAGTCACACGCTGTGTGACCAATCCCACTTTGCTCCATCTCGTTGGAGGTTGTCGGCATGAACGATCAAAGCCAATTCCTGCTTTACACTGCGCCGAATGGGGCTGTGAAAGTAGATGTCTATTTCCAGAATGAAACGGCTTGGCTGACACAGAAAGCACTGGCGGAATTGTTTGGTGTCCAAGTGCCAGCGATCAACAAGCATTTGAAGAACATCTTTGAGTCGGGTGAGCTGAACCGGGAGGCAACTGTTTCCAAAATGGAAATAGTTCGCGCGGAAGGCGACAGAGAAGTCGCCCGCGAGGTGGAGTTCTACAACCTCGATGCCATCATCGCCGTCGGCTACCGCGTCAACAGTTATCAAGCCACACAGTTCCGCATCTGGGCGACGCAAACCTTGCGCGAGTTCATCACCAAGGGCTTCGTGATGGATGATGAACGGCTCAAGCAAGGCAAGCGCGTCTTCGGCAAAGATTACTTCGATGAGTTGCTGGAGCGCATTCGGGAAATCCGCACCAGCGAGCGACGCTTTTACCAAAAGATCACTGACATTTTCGCCCTCTCGCTGGACTACAGTGCGGATGCACCACAAACCAAGGAATTCTTCGCCAGCGTGCAAAACAAGCTGCATTGGGCGATCACCGGGCAGACTGCTGCCGAACTCATTTACAGCAGTGCCGATGCCACCAAAATCTATATGGGGCTGACGACATGGAAGCACGCACCCGGCGGC
This sequence comes from Gallionella sp., assembly GCA_030652475.1. Lineage (GTDB taxonomy): Bacteria > Pseudomonadota > Gammaproteobacteria > Burkholderiales > Gallionellaceae > Gallionella. The sequence continues at coordinate 23,028 of JAUSAO010000101.1, forward strand.
AAAATTCTGAAATCGGATGTCGCCGTCGCGAAAAACTACCTGAACGAAGCGCATGTTAAAGAACTGAATCGCATCGTATCCGCCTATCTGGATTTGGCGGAGAACCGTGCCGAGCGCGGCATCTTAATGAAGATGACAGACTGGGTGGAGTTCCTGCACAGCTTCCTCGAATTGTCGAACTACCCTATCCTGCAAGACAAAGGCAAAGTCAGCGCACTGGAAGCCAAGCTCAAAGCGGAGGGGGAATATGAAGTGTATCGGCAACGACAAGATGCCGAATACCTCTCGGACTTTGATCGCGAGATCAAACGCATCGAAGGAAAAAAAGAATGAGCCTGATGGGACCACTAGCCATTCGACTAAGCGGCCAAACAACGCCCGCCAAGTCGCTGGTTATGCCGCGTTATTCGGAATACAAAGCCAGCGGCGTGGAGTGGCTTGGTGAGGTGCCGGAACATTGGGCGGTAAAGCCGATCAAAGCGGTTTCAACTTGTAATGATGCCGTCTTGGAAGAGTCCACTTTGCCTGATTACGAAATTGAGTACATCGAGATTTCTGGTGTCGATGCCAGTCGCGGTATTTCAGAGACAACCGTTATTCCATTTGGCAACGCGCCATCTCGTGCCCGCCGTCGGGTTGCCGATGGCGATGTTCTGGTTTCCACTGTGCGAACTTATTTGCGTGCGATAGCACCCGTAACTAATCCGCCGACCAATATGATTGCCTCAACGGGCTTTGCGGTTATTCGCCCGCGACATATTGAACCTAGCTTCCTCGGCTTCATGTTTCAGGCTGAATTCCTCATTGCAGAGATTATCGCCCGATCTGTTGGGGTAAGTTATCCCGCCATCAACGCCAGCGATTTAATGCGCTTGGATATACCCATTCCCACGCGAGAAGAACAACAAACCATCGCTGCCTTCCTTGACCGTGAGACGGGGAAGATTGATACGTTGATTGCCGAGCAGCGGCGACTGGTGGAACTGCTGGCGGAAAAGCGGCAAGCGGTGATTTCGCACGCCGTCACCAAGGGTCTTCCTTCGACAAGCTCAGGACTCAACGTCACCATGAAAGATTCCGGCATCGAATGGCTAGGCGAAGTGCCGTGGCATTGGGAAGTGAAGCGACTACGTTTCGTTGCTGAGCTAAACCCATCCAAGTCGGAGGTCGCCACGTTGGACAAAGAAACGCTGGTTTCCTTTTTACCTATGGATGCAATTGGCGATGACGGCAGGCTCAACCTCGAACGGGAAAAACCTATTTCAGAAGTTGAAACTGGCTATACATTTTTTCGAGATGGTGATGTTACTGTCGCTAAGATCACGCCGTGCTTTGAAAATGGCAAAGGCGCTGTAATGCGTGGGCTCACGCAAGGTATTGGCTTTGGCACAACTGAGCTGATTGTTGCTCGCCCCATAGCCAGTCAAGTTAGCAGCGACTATCTTCACAATTTGTTTACATCAGTTGTATTTCGTAAGAATGGCGAAGGGCACATGTATGGTGCGGGCGGGCAAAAGCGCGTGCCAGATGATTTTGTGCGCGATTTTGAAATTGCATTTCCTCCGCTCAAAGAACAGCAAACCATCGCCTCGTTCCTCGACTCCGAAATCGCCAAATTCGACACGCTCAGCACCGAAGCCAATCGAGCCATCGAACTACTACAAGAACGCCGCAGCGCGCTGATTTCCGCTGCCGTGACGGGAAAAATCGACGTAAGATGCAACACCTTTGAATCAGGAGCGCATGATGCGGTTGCTACATTATCTTGAAATAGAAAACTTCAAACGCTTCGGGGATAAACAGCGCATTGAGCTGGATCATCCTGCGGTTTTAATTGGTCCCAATAATTGTGGAAAAACCAGCGCGCTTCAGTCCATCGCCTTGTGGTCTCAGGCGGTGAAAACCTGGCATGACGCGCGTAAAACTTCGTCAGCCAAGGAGCGGACTTCTACCGCGATCAACCGTTTGGGTATTGTTTCTGTACCTGTGCAACGCACCCGTTATTTTTGGCATAACACCAAGGTGCGTACCGGCACTAAAGATGTTCAGCTGGTCATCACGCTAGGCGTATGGTGGAAAAATCAGGTTGTCCCATTGGCGATGTGTTTCCGCAATAAGGGGGACGAGCTGGTGTATTGCTCCCCTGATGAGGCAGCCCTTGGCGACATGGAGCTCATCGAATATGCGGCGTCTTTGAATGTAGAGCTGCTGTACCCGATGTCCGGTCTGGAAACCGAAGAACCCATTTTGCAACCGGGACGAATCGACGTGTTGCTTGGACAGGGGCAAACCGCACAGGTATTGCGTAACTTATGTCTGATCGTCGCCAAGACGGCTCCGGGGGATTGGAAACGCATTACAGAGCTGATGAAACGGTTGTTTTCCGTCGATTTGGGCACCCCACAGGAAACCAGTCGGGGTGCAATCGAACTTCAGTACCGGCAGCCCGATGTCAAAGAATTGCTCGACGTGTCACTTTCCGGACGTGGTTTTCAGCAGATGCTGTTGATTTTTGCGTATCTCTATTCACATAAACGTAGCGTGTTGCTGGTAGATGAACCGGATGCGCATCTGGAAATTCTGCGTCAGAAACAGGTTTATGTGCTGCTGCGTGACATTGCGACTGAAAACGAAACACAGGTGGTGATGGTGACGCATTCAGAGGTTATTCTGGACGAGGCATTGGATAAAAATTTAACCCTGTTGCTGGATGGTAAAGCCGACGATCTGGCTGCCAAAAAAGATATTCGCAACACACTTAAACATTTTGGCGCGGATCATTATGTCAAGGCGCGCGAGCGTGGTTATGTGCTTTACGTTGAGGGCGGGACTGACCTGGATATGCTGCGCGCCTTGGCGGAACGAACCGGACACCCTGTGGCAAGTAGCTGGGACGAACGGATAAACGCTTTTTATGTACAGGATAACTATCCTTCGCAGTCGCTGGAAAGTGAACTTGAACGCGTCGAAGGTGGATTTGGCATTACCCCCAAAGATCACTTTTTTGCACTGCACCGTCAGATACCAAATTTAAGAGGGCTGGCGATTCTGGATAACGACGGGCGGGCGCGTGAGGGATTCGGCACGAGAGGTCTCAAAGTGGTGTATTGGCGGCGTTATGAAGCGGAGAATTATTTCATCACGCCAGAAGTGTTGCGTGATTACGCATTGAATAACTATCGGGATATGGAGTTGTTTGGCAGCTTCAGGGAAGATATTCAGGCTGTATTGGATACGCTGATATTGGAACGGGTATTTAACGGCGTAAGAAGTGATTTTGAGACTTATCAATCGTCAACGGCTTCGGTCGCATTGCTCGTCTGGAATGCGAAGACTGAAAGGCTTAAGTTGAGCGATTTTGCCGAAGAATTTTTCCGTCGCCTCGCTCATAAATTGGGTCACCCGATGCTGATAAAGAAGGGGGAGCTGCATCGCTTAGTGCCCTATGCCAGTCTGACGGATATTCCAGAGGAAGTTTCCGAGAAGCTTGATTTGCTCAATGAGATATTCGTTGCAGCCAGCACGGTGACTGAAATCGTTGCGCAAAGCGAAGACGAACTGGAAGCCGCGCTGGCGGAAACCCGTGCGGATGTGACGAAACAAAGATCCAGTTAAGCTTGGGAGATGTAAAGAATATACCAATGATGGTTCCACCAATCACTGAACAGGAAACCATCGCCGCTTTCCTCGACATCGAAACCGCCAAATTCGACACCCTCACCGCCGAAGCCAGCCGCGCCATCGAACTATTACAAGAACGGCGCAGTGCGCTAATTTCCGCCGCCGTCACCGGCAAGATTGATGTTCGTGGTGCCGTCATACCGGCGTAGGCCGGTATCCAGTTGATGGAAGAATCCCCGCACTTGTCCTCAGGTGATTTGGCTGGGGATAGCGGGACGATGGGTTTGCCCGCTTTGCGGAACTGTTTTTTGCTGGATACCGGCCTCCGCCGGTATGACGTGGTGGGTGGTATGACGACGTGCCACTTGTTGAATAATTTAATTTGGACTAACATTAGTCCACCATGTCGGGTTGAAACCCGACCTACGCCATTTATTTCAATCGAGGTGCGCCATGCAAACCGTCAATATCCATGAAGCCAAGACCCATTTTTCTCGATTTGTCGATCAGGCGGAGGCCGGCGAGGAGATTGTGATTGCACGTGCCGGTAAGCCAGTTGCACGTTTAGTAGCGTTGGTCAGTTCCGCCAAGCCCTTGCGTAAGTTGGGCTTGGGTAAGCAGCAGTTCACCTTCCCGGAGTACTTCGATCATTTAGAGGCTGCCGAAATAACCGATATGTTTGAGCCGCGCTAAGTAAATGACTGCGCACGTTTATTTGCTGGATACCCATATACTGTTGGCGGCCTTGCTTGCACCGGAGCGCTTGCCAAAACAGGTGGCGGCTAATTTAGCTGACCCGAACAATACGGTTTATTTCAGTTCAGCCAGCATTTGGGAAGTGGCGATTAAGCACTCGTTAAATCGCACACATTTTGATTTTAATCCTGATGATATTCATCGGGTCGCACTCGAAACGGGTTTTACTGAGTTGCCAGTAAAAGGTGAACATTGTTATCCGCTGGCTAATTTGCCCTGGCATCACCGTGATCCGTTTGATCGTTTGCTCATCGCACAGGCGCAATCGTTGCCTGCCCATTTACTCACCACCGACGGCATGTTGAGCCAATACTCTGATCTGGTTGTTCATCTGACCTTGAAACCATGAGCCTGCAAAGGGAAAACAATTCCGGAGAAGCTCAGCGCGCCATTGACTTGTTGCAAGAATGGCGCAGTGCGCTGATTTCCGCTGCCGTCACCGGGAAAATTGATGTGAGGAAAACCACATGACCACACCACTTATTCCGCAGGACGATTTCGCCGCCATCACGCAACTGATTGCCGCCGCCAAACAACGCGCCGTGCAGTCGGTGAATACCACGCTGATTGAATTGTATTGGCAGGTGGGTCAAACCATCAGTCGCAAAATCGCGCAGGCGGAATGGGGCGATGGGGTGGTGGCGCAACTGGCCGTGCATCTGGCGCGTACCCAGCCGGGGTTGCGCGGGTTTACCCGCAGCAATTTGTTCAGGATGCGCAAGTTTTATGAGACGTATCAAGGCGATGTAATTGTCGCACCGCTGGTGCGACAATTGCCGTGGACACATAACCTGATCATTCTCAATCAGAGCAAACGCCCGGAAGAACGGGAATTTTATGTACGCCTTACCATTCGTGAGCAGTGGGGGCGACGCGAATTGGAACGCCAATTCAAAGCCGCTTTATTTGAACGCACGGTACTGAATCCACCAAAAGTGTCACCACTGGCGTCACAAATTCATCCCGACGCGCTGAGCGTGTTCAAAGATAGCTACTTAGTCGAATTTCTGGACTTGGCGCAAGGACACGCCGAAGCGGATTTGCATCAAGGTTTATTGTCGAAACTGAGAAACTTCCTCATTGAACTAGGGCGCGATTTTTGTTTTGTCGGCAGTGAATATCCGCTGCAAGTCGGCGGGCGGGACTTCGCACTGGATTTGCTGTTCTTCCATCGCGGGCTGAATTGTCTAGTTGCCATTGAGTTGAAAGTCGGACGCTTCGAGCCTGAATACCTTGGCAAACTGGGGTTCTACCTCGAAGCCCTGGACCGTGAGGTCAAAAAAACGCATGAGCAGCCCGCCATCGGCGTGTTGCTATGCGCCAGCAAAGACGACGAGGTGGTGGAATATGCGCTGAGCCGCAGCCTGTCTCCGGCATTGATCGCCGAATACCAGACACAGTTGCCGGACAAGGCGCTACTGCAAGCCAAGCTGCATGAGTTCTATCTGCAAAATGCACAGGACGACAATTCAGGGGATGAAGCATGAGCCTGCACAAGGAAATCGAATTCGAGAACGACATCTGCGCACATCTGGCTGCGCATGACTGGCTGTATGCGGATAACGACTACACCGGCTACGACCGTGCGCGTGCGATGTTTCCTGCTGATATTGTCGCTTGGGTTCAGGATACCCAGCCCAAGGCGTGGGATGCCTTGAGCAAGAGCCACGGCGCAGCCGCAGAAGCGGTGTTGCTCGATCGTATCCGCAAGCAACTGGATGATCGCGGCACGCTGGATGTATTGCGGCATGGTATTGAGTTGTTGGGCTTACGTCAGCCTTTACAGCTTGCTCAATTCAAACCCGCACTGGCGATGAACCCGGAATTGCAACAGAAATACGCCGCCAACCGTCTGCGCGTGGTGCGTCAGGTGCGCTATTCGCTGCACAACGAGAATTCGATTGATCTGGTGTTGTTCCTGAACGGCCTGCCGATTGCGACAGTGGAGCTGAAATCGAACTTCACCCAGTCGGTGGATGATGCGGTGGATCAGTATCGTTTCGACCGTCACCCCAAACCTAAAAGCCAATCCTCCGCCGAACCACTGCTCGATTTCCCGCGTGGCGCACTGGTGCATTTCGCGGTCAGTAACAGTGCGGTGATGATGACCACACGCCTGCTGGGTGCGGCAACCACGTTCCTGCCCTTCAATCTGGGCGACCACGGCGCGGCGGGTAATCCAGTCAATCCAGATGGACATCGCACCGCTTATCTGTGGGAACAGGTGTGGGCGCGGGAAAGCTGGCTGGAGATCATCGGGCGATATATCGTCGCCAAGCGCGACAGCAAGAAGCAGATTGTGGCGGTGATTTTTCCCCGCTATCACCAACTGGATGCCACCCGAAAACTATTGGCGGCTGTTTTATCTGAGCACCCGCAAGGGGTACGCCGTGGTTGTAAAGACGCTGAAGCGTCAACAACCACGCTGGGTGCGGGACAGAAATACCTGATCCAGCATTCTGCGGGTTCTGGCAAGACTAACTCTATCGCGTGGACGGCACACTTCCTCGCCGACTTACACGATGCACAGCACAAGAAGCTATTTGACTCAGTGCTGGTGGTATCGGATCGCACCGTACTGGATACCCAGTTGCAGGAAGCCATCTTCGACTTCGAGCGTACCGCTGGCGTTGTCGCCACCATCAAGGGTGAAAGCCAGAGCAAGAGCGGCGAACTGGCACAGGCTTTGTCCGGCGGCAAGAAAATCGTGGTGTGTACCATCCAAACTTTCCCCTTCGCGTTACAGGCCGTGCAGGAGTTGGCAGCGACACAAGGCAAACGCTTCGCGGTGATTGCCGATGAAGCACACAGTTCACAGACAGGCGCAGCCGCATCCAAGCTCAAACAGTTGCTGAGTGCGGAGGAAATGCAGGAGCTGGCGGACGGCGGCGAGATCGGCACGGAAGACTTGCTGGCAGCGAACATGGCGGCACGGGCCAATGACGCAGGGATCACCTATGTCGCATTCACTGCCACGCCCAAAGCAAAAACACTGGAGCTGTTCGGTCGTCGTCCCAATCCGGCATTGCCTGCCAGTGATAGCAATCTGCCCGCCCCGTTCCACGTCTATTCCATGCGTCAGGCCATTGAGGAGGGTTTTATCCTCGATGTGCTGAAGAACTACACCCCCTACAAGCTGGCCTTCAAACTCGCCAACGGGCTTGCCCGTTCCCCCTCCCCAACCCTCCCCCGCGATGCGGGAGAGGGAGCAAACGAATCGCTACGCGAATCTCTAATCCCTGAAGGGCGTGAGTGGGATGAGAAGGAAGTGGAACGCAGCACGGCGATGAAAGGCATCATGCGCTGGGTGCGCCTGCATCCCTACAACATCATCCAGAAGGTGCAAGTGGTGGTGGAACACTTCCGTGAGAATGTGCAGCCATTACTCGAAGGCAAAGCCAAAGCGATGGTGGTGGTCGGCAGTCGTCTGGAGGCGGTGCGCTGGCAGATAGCCATCGACAAATACATCAAGTCACAAGGTTACAAAATCGGCACGCTGGTGGCGTTCTCCGGCGAGGTCAACGATCAGGAATCTCACCCCGATCCACTATCTGAAACCAGCAAAACGCTTAACGCCAACCTTAACGGGCGCGACATCCGCGAGGCGTTTGCCACGGATGAATATCAGATTCTGCTGGTCGCCAACAAATTCCAGACCGGATTCGATCAGCCTTTGCTGTGCGGCATGTACGTGGACAAGCGGCTGGCGGGTATTCAGGCGGTGCAAACCTTATCACGGCTGAACCGTGCCTATCCGGGCAAGGATACGACTTATGTACTCGACTTCGTGAACGATCCTGACGAGGTGTTGAGCGCATTCAAGACCTACTTTGAAACGGCAGAACTGAACGGCGTAACCGATCCGAATCTGGTTTATGACTTACGCGCCAAACTGGATGCCGACGGTCACTACGACGACGACGAGGTGGATCGCGTCGTGAACGTGGAGATGAATCCCAACGCGTCTCAGTCGGAACTCTCCGCTGCCATTGAACCCGTGGCGGATCGCCTGTTGAAACGCTACAAAGCGGCACTGGAAACATTCAAGGCCGCCGCGATGAAACAGGATGCCAACGGGCAAGCCCGTTCCCCCACTCCAACCCTCCCCCGCGCTGCGGGAGAGGGGGCAAACGAATCGCTGCGCGACTTTTACGTTTCCGCAGAACAGGCAGCGCAAGACGAAATGAATGCGCTGGTGTTGTTCAAACACAATCTGGGTGCGTTCCAGCGGGTGTATGCCTTCCTGTCGCAGATATTCGACTATGGCAACACCGCCATTGAGAAACGCGCCATCTTCTTCAAACGACTGTTGCCCTTGCTGGAGTTCGGGCGGGAGCGTGAAGGCGTCGATCTGTCCAAAGTGACGCTAACTCATCATAAGCTAAAGGATCAGGGCAAACGCAACTTGGCACTGGTGAACGGTGAATATCCCAAGCTGGCTCCGTTGACCGAACCCGGTAGTGGCGAGGTGCGTGAGCAGGAGAAGATTTACCTCGCGCTGATTATCGCCAAGGTGAACGACCTGTTTGAGGGTGAACTAACCGACGACGACAAGCTGATTTATGTGAACCATGTGCTGAAAGGCAAGCTGCTCGAATCGGACATTCTGGTACAGCAGGCCAATAACAACACCAAGGAGCAGTTTGCGAATTCACCCGATCTGGCGAATGAACTGATGAATGCCATCATGGATGCGCTGTCGGCGCACTCCTCGTTGAGTAAACAGGCACTTGGGTCGGAGAAAGTGCGGAGCGGATTGAAAGATGTGCTGCTTGGCCCCGCTCAGTTGTATGAGGCTTTGCGTGAGCAGCGCGTGGCGTAATTTTGCCCGGCAACCTGCCGCACTTGAAGTGCTGTAGAAATAATATATGTAATCAAATGGATATAAAGAAAATGAAGCTGGCAACGTGGAATGTGAATTCGTTGAAAGTGCGGCTGCCGCAGGTGCTGGACTGGCTGGCTGCCAACCCGATCGATGTGCTGTGCTTGCAGGAAACCAAGCAGCAGGATGCCGATTTTCCTGAAGAAATACTGATGGCGGCGGGTTATCACAGCGTGTTTATCGGCCAGAAGACCTATAACGGCGTGGCGATTCTGAGTCGCGAACCGGCTGCGGAGGTGCAGTTTGGCATTCCGGGCTATGAGGATGAGCAGAAACGCGTCATCGCGGCGACTTTCGGCGACATCCGCGTGGTGGATGTCTATATTCCCAACGGCCAGAGTCCAGATTCCGATAAATACCAGTACAAGCTGGGCTGGCTCACCGCCTTGCACGACTGGCTGAAACAGGAACTGGTACGCTACCCGAAACTGCTGCTGCTGGGCGACTACAACATCGCCCCCGAAGACCGCGACGTACACGACCCGGCGGCTTGGGTGGGCAATGTACTGGTCAGCGAGCCCGAACGCGATGCCTTTCGTGCGCTGGAAGCGCTGGGTTTAACAGACAGCTACCGCCTGTTCGAACAGGCAGAAAAAACCTTTAGCTGGTGGGACTATCGCATGATGGCCTTCCGTCGCAACATGGGCATGCGCATCGACCACATCCTGATCAGCAAGCCGCTGGTGCCGCTCTGCAAGAGTTGCGTGATAGACAAGGCCCCGCGCAAACTCGAACGTCCGTCGGATCATACGCCGGTGGTGGTGGAAATATAGCGAGCTGGTAGGCTGGTGGTAAGCAACGCGAACCCCAGCATTTGCAGATGCTGAACTTATCTCTTGCTCGCCTAACCACACCGCTTGTTTGCGCCCATCTTCGGCGGCGCACAGGGGAAGTGTTGGTAATTCAACGTGTACTGTAATAAGGAAAGCAAACTTTATTCATTCTATGAACTGTCTTTGCTAATCAACATAGCCACATGATACTGCCATCTCTCGCAACTCAGATTTTGCGGTATCTAGTCGTTGTAATACAGTGGATTCGTTGGAGTGCGTTTTGGCATACTCCTCTAGAAATCGCACTTCGCTTTGCTTAAGTGCAACAATCAGATCGGTACATGTGTTTGTGACAGCAAGCGCATGTGTTTCCCAATTACGATTGAAGAATGGGTTTTCGTAGTAAGGAACTGCATCGTATGATTTTAGGTTGTACCCAAGCAATGCGAGATAGTGGCGGATTTCCTCATTTAACGTACCGTCTTTCGTAGATAGGTCTGCGAGGATTTGACCAAGGCGCTCTAAGGATAAGTATGCATCGGCAAACTGCTGTGATGCAGGGGTTCCGATGGGAATAAGAGCGGCAAATTCAGGAGCTACATGTGTGTTGCGATTGTCGTTTTCGATTGCAGTCCAATAGGCTTCCATTTCGCTCTCTAGGCGGTGAAGAAATGCTTCGTTGACCTTGAAAGGTTTTTGCCCATGCTTGCTCTCATGTTCATGTTTCATGTCTTTGAGAGAGTGAACATCAAAAGCTGCTATGTCGTCAGTTTCCTTGTGGTGTCTGTAGCAGAGGAGGAGCTGGTTTTCGAAGGAGCGGCGAGCTTCGTCGTTTGAGAGTGGGCTGTAGCGTTGACCGCCAGGACTAGCAGCTTCAATGTGGCAAATTTGACCCACAAATATATTTCGACTAGTTACCAACTCGTGGTTGCAGCCTGGAAATGCACAGACATTGCCGGATTTTGCAAAGAGTGCAATCAATGTTTCCCGTGTATTGCTGAGTCGCGCCATGATTTATATGCCTAATGTAAGGGCGGCGTCAAAAACACCAGATATATTTCGGAACGTTAATGTTGGTTTCCCGTAGGCACAATATTACCCGTTCGCCCCGAACATCATCCGCTTCGCGACAAATTTCTTCGCGAACGGCAAACAGTCCAGCGCGCTGAGGGTGGCGGCGCGGGCGGCGCCTACTAAGGGCAGGTCGTTGGAGAACAGCCGTACCAGGCCATCGGTGAAGCGGATGCCTGCCTCGCGATCCAGACGGCGGCCACTGCGATAGGCGGCAAGCATTTCATTCGTGCCCAGTGTTTCCGGTTGCGCATCCAGTATCTCCTGCGCCAGTCCCCACGCATCGCGCAGCCCCATATTGAAGCCTTGACCGGCCACCGGATGCAGGGTTTGCGCGGCATTGCCGAGCAGCACGACATGCGGCATGGGTGTCTGTTGCGGTGCTTTTTTGAGCCCGAGCGGGAAACAGCTGCGCTTACCTGCGGTCAGGAATGCGCCGACGCGATCACCGAAGTGCTGATGCAGTTCGTGCAAAAATTGTGCATCGTCCCAGCCCAGCATCTCCTCTGCGCGTTGCGGCGGCGCAGTCCAGACGATCTCGTAGCCATCCTTGTAAGGCAACAAGGCCAGCGGCCCTTGCGGGGTAAAGCGTTCGAATGCGGTATGGGCGCGCGGTGCGGCGCAGGTCACATGGGTAATCAGCGCGCTTTGCCCGTAGTCATGTATCTCGGGGGGATACTGCTCGGCCAGCAGTCTTCCGCCGTCGGCAACCACCGCAAGGCGGGCCGATAATGCGTGTTCTGCGTCATCCTGCCGGTAGCCGATGACCGCATGGCCCGCTTCTCCCGCCAGACGCGTGACGCTCGCGCCGTAAATAGTGTGAACGCCTGCGCCGGGTGCGGGCAGCGCGTCAGTCAGCGCATCCTGCAACGTCGGATAAGGCAGTACATAACCCAGTTCCGGCACATTCAGCTCTTCCGCGCGCAACAGGGCGCGACCAAAACTTTGCTTTTGCGAGATATGAATGGCGCGGATGGCCGACACGTCCTGCAACTTGTCCCACACGCCGAGGCGTTCCAGTAACAAACGGCTGCCGTAGGACAGGGCGAGCGCGCGCGCGTCCATGCTGGGTGTCTTTGCAGGCCTGGATTCAAGCAGGCAGACTTTCAGCTGGCTGTCGCGCAAGGCCAGCGCCAGTGCGGCCCCGACCGGACCGCCGCCTATGATGGCGATGTCATACAGGGAATCATTCATGCCGCATGACCTCCTCGATTTCGCAAACAGTTTTCGGCGCGGCATCCGTCAGTACTTCATTTCCGGTATCCGTTATCACCACATCGTCCTCAATGCGGATGCCGATGTTCCACAGGGCCAGCGGCACATCGTCGGCCGGGCGGATATAGCAGCCCGGCTCTACCGTCATCACCATGCCGGCTTGCAGATTACGCCATTGATCACCGATTTTGTAATCACCGACATCATGCACATCCATCCCCATCCAGTGGCCGGTGCGGTGCATGTAATATTTTTTGTAACTCTCACTCTCGATCACGCCCTCTACCGTGCCGTGGCACAGCTTCAGATCGATGAAGCCTTGTGCCAATATCCGCAGGGCTGCGTTGTGCGGCGCCTCCCAGTTGTTGCCGGGGAGCGAAGCGGCGATAGCGGCAGTTTGTGCAGCAAGCACGATTTCATACACATCCTTCTGTTCGGGTCTGAATTTGCCGTTCACCGGGAAGGTACGGGTGATGTCCGAGGCGTAGCCGTTGAATTCACAGCCCGCATCGATCAGCAGCAGATCGCCGTCCTGAAGTCTGGCGTTATTTTCGATGTAATGCAACACACAGGCATTCGCACCGCCCGCGACGATGGACGTGTAGGCGGGGTCACGCGCGCCGTTGCGACAGAACTCATGCAACAGTTCTGCTTCAACCTGATATTCGAATTGACCGGCACGGGTGAATTGCATTGCGCGCTTGTGCGCCGAGGTTGAAATAGCAGCGGCGCGGCGCAGGATATCCAATTCATGTCCATCCTTGAATAAGCGCATCTCATTGAGCAGGGTGCGCACATCGCGTATTTCATCCGGTGCGCGGATACCGCTGCGCGTCTTTTCCTGAATGCTGCCGCGCAGCCTGAGGATGCGTTGATCCCAGGCCGCATCCGCACCCAGCGGATAAAACAGCGTGGGCTGGTTACCCATCAACTCGGTCAACTTTTCATCCAGCCTGGCCATGGGATAGGCCGCATCAAAGCCTAATTGCTCCTGCGCGGTATCAGGCCCGGAGCGATAGCCATGCCAAATTTCGCGCTCCCTGTCCTTCTCACGACAAAACAGGATGGATTGCGGCTGACTGCCCGCGACCAGCACCAGCACCGATTCCGGTTCGCCAAAGCCGCTCAGGTAATAAAAACTGCTGTCGAAACGGTAGGGGTGATCGGCGTCGCTGTTGCGCTGTTTCTCCCGCGCATTGGGGATGATGGCGATACCGCGCTGCATCTGGGTCAGCAGACGGTGGCGGCGCTGGGCGTAGAGGGCGTGATCAAACATGGGCTACCTTTTGTATAGAGCGTAATTGCAGGTCGAGTTCCTTCAGGCGTTGCGGTGTACCGACATCAATCCAGATGCCAGGGTGATGTTCACCGCTGACATGACCCAGCGCGATTTGTGCGCGCAACAGCGGGGCGAGCGGAGCCACGCTGCCGCGCGCAATATGGCCGAACAGGGCTGGATGATAGAGGCCGATACCGCTGAAAGTGAGAAGCGAGTCGTTAGTCGTTAGTCGCTGGTCGCTAGTTGGTAGGAGTCGCGTTGCGTGCAGGCAAAAATCACCCTGCGGATGGTGTTCCGGGTTATCCACCAGCACCAGATGCGCCATGTCACCGCCGACTTGCAGCGCAGCAGCGCGTTCGGGCAGACGCGCAAAATCGTAATCGCAAAAAATATCGCCGTTTATCACGGCAAAAGGTTGGTCGCCGAGTAGCGGTAACGCATAGACGATACCGCCTGCGGTTTCCAGCGCACTGGTTTCGGGTGAGTATTGAATCTGTGCACCGAAACGGCTGCCATCGCCTAATACTTTTTCAAGCTGCGCACCCAGATGAGCATGGTTGATGACCAGCTCGGTGATACCCGCCTTCACCAGCCCCTCGATATGCCAGATAATCAGCGCTTTGCCACCAACATCGAGCAAGGGTTTAGGGGTGTGGTCGGTTAACGGGCGCATGCGTTCGCCACGTCCGGCCGCTAAAATCATCGCCATCATGGGGTTATGCCTTTGCGAGTTATTGCCCACCGGGCAATATACCTGCTTACTACATTGCTCGTTTGTCCCCTCCCCTTCAGGGGGAGGGTTAGGGTGGGGGTGGGGATGCGCAGCATCAGAACCCGTACCCCGTCGGCGCTTCCTGCGGCGGCTCCAGCTCATTAAGCAGGTTGAACAAGGGCTTGAGGTCTACATAACGCGCACAGGCCGCACGCAGATACGTCATCACCAGCGGCATGTCCTTCAGGTAACCTTGTTTGCCATCGCGGTGATACAGGCGAGCAAATATACCCAGCACCTTGATATGGCGCTGTGCCCCCATCAGCTCAAAGTCCCGGTAGAACTGGCCGAAATCTTCATGCACCGGCAGTCCTGCGCGACGCGCTTTCTCCCAGTAACCGATCAGCCAGTCGATGACGATCTCTTCATCCCATTTGATGTAGGCATCCTTGAACAGTGAAGCCAGATCGTAGGTGATCGGGCCGTAAACCGCATCCTGGAAATCGATGATGCCGGGATTGGGTTCGGTCACCATCAGGTTACGCGAGTGGTAGTCGCGGTGCACATAGACGCGAGGTTGAGCGAGATTATTGGCGAGGATGCGGTCAAACACCTGTTCCAGTTTGGCCTGTTGTTTGTCGTTCAGCGTTACGCCCAGATGCTTGTTGATGTACCACTCGGGAAACAGATTCAGCTCGCGGCGCAGCAGCGCTTCGTCGTAAGGCGGCAGCGCCTCTTCACGCGAGGCGAGCTGGATGTTAATCAGCGCATCAGTAGCCGCACCATACAGTTTGCCGGCGTTTTCTGCCGTCAATGCCTGCAAATAGGTGGTATTACCCAGATCGGACAGCAACAGAAAGCCCTGCGTCAGATCATGTGCATAGATGTGCGGGACATGAGTTCCGGCATCCTCGAATAACCGGCAGACATGCAAAAAAGGGCGGCAGTCTTCATGCTCTGGCGGCGCATCCATGGCAATTAAGGTGCGATCCTCGAAACTTATGCGGAAATAACGGCGGAAGCTGGCATCGGCAGAAGCAGGTGCGAGGCTGAATATTTCGCCGGGGAACTGGCTGTGCAGCCACAGGGTAAGTTGTTGCAGACGTTGCATAGTAGGCTTTTAAAATGTTCTTAATGGTAAACTTGCAAAAGTTTACCACCTTAACAATATTATGCGGTTCCGTCTTAAGCCTGTTCTCCTCACTTTATTGTGTACTTTTGCCCACCCCGTCGTGGCTGAGGGTGTGCGGACGCAAAATCAGCCTGGTGCCACACCGCCTGCAAAAGAAGAACCCGTGTTTATCGAAGCAGATACCCTGACCGGTGACAAAAAAAATCACCTTCAGGCTAGCGGCAAGGTAATTTTACTTAAAGCCAACCAGACCATACGGGCAGACATCCTGTCCTATGATCAGGAAACAGGCGATGTGGACGGCCTGGGGTCGGTCGTGGTGGAGCAGGAAGGCAGCACGATGAGCGGGCCGCACCTCAAACTGAATATGGAGTCGCATGCCGGCTTCATGGAGCAGCCGGTTTTCTATCTGAAGGAAAATGACGGGCGCGGTTCCGGGGATATGTTGCACATTCATGACCAGCAGCACTACACGCTGGATAACGCGACCTATACCACCTGCCCTGCCGATGATCAGGACTGGCTGGTAAAAATGGGCAATCTGGAAATAGACCGTGATCAGCAGGTGGGCGTCGCTCGTCATGCCCGTGTGGAATTCATGGATGTACCCATACTGTATTCGCCATGGATGGATTTCCCGCTGGGCAGCCAGCGCAAATCCGGTTTCCTGGCGCCGATTGTTGGCGGTACGAGCAAGGGGGGCAGTGAACTGACGCTGCCTTTTTACTGGGATATCGAGCCAAATCTCGATATGACTTTTGCTCCCCGGGTCATGTCCAAGCGAGGACTGATGCTCAACAATGAATTTCGCTACCTGCAACCGGCTTATAGCGGCGAGTTGCATGCAGATGTTTTGCCCGGCGACGCGCTTACCGGAAGCAATCGCGCTCGTTTCGGATTAAAGCATGCTCAGGCCTTGGGCGGAGGGTTTAACGGACAGATCAATTTTAACCGTGTCTCGGATAACGCCTACTACCGGGATCTGGCCGACGCGGTGAGCGTCACTTCGCAGATCAACCTGTTGCAGGATGCATCCCTGAGCTATGGCGCAGGCTGGTGGAGCAGCAGCGCACGCCTGCAACGCTACCAGACCTTGCAGGATCCGCTCGCACCTATAGCAGTGCCTTATGCGCGTTTACCTCAGTTCACCCTGAATGCCGCACAGAATTATGCCGGTGCAAATGTTACCCTTGTCGGCGAATATGTGAACTTCAGTCACCCTACTGCGCTGAACGGTCAGCGACTGGTGGTCAATCCCGGCATTAGTTACCCCCTGATTCGTGAACCGGCCTATTTCCTTACTCCCAAGCTGTCCCTGCATGCCACCAGTTATGCGATGGGCGCCAACAATGCGACGGCACTGCCGGATGCATCGCGCACCTTGCCGATGCTGAGTGTGGATAGCGGTGCTGTCTTCGAGCGCGACCTCAACCTGCTGGGGAATAATTATCTGAATACCCTGGAGCCGCGTGCCTATTACGTGTATGTGCCCTATACAAACCAGAATCTGCTGCCGGTCTACGACACCGCTCAGGCTCCCTTCAGCTTCACACAGATGTTCACGGAAAATCGTTTTTTCGGCAATGACCGGGTCGGCGATGCCAATCAGGTCACACTGGCGGTCATCTCACGCTTTCTGGGGCAAGAGGATGGCAGCGAACATTTAAAACTCACACTGGGCCAGCGTTTCAGCCTGAGCACACCGCAAGTTAACCTGGTCGCGCCCACAACCACCAGAAACCAATCGGATATCTTGCTGGCCGCATCAGGTCGTATTGGCGAGGCGTGGTCGTTCGACAGCGAACTGCAATACACACCGGGCCTGTCCAGGATGCAACATTACAACATCATGGCACGTTATCGCCCCGAGTCGGGCAAGGTGCTCAGCATGGGCTATCGTTTCATAGGCGATTCGCTGGGCGCGTTGATTCCCGGCATGGTCACCGCGACCGGAACGACTACGATCAACGGGGTTATTTATCCTACGACCGGCGGGATACCTTACACTACGATAGGCGGAAGCAATTATTCTGTTGCCTCCCCCGGCTTGCGCCAGATAAATATTTCCGGACAATGGCCGCTATCCAGTCGTTGGCATGCGGTGGGACAATGGAACTATTCTTTCCAGGATAACCGCCTTTTGAGCGGAATCGCCGGGCTGGAATACAATCAAAGCTGCTGGATGCTGAGAATGGTCGCGCATAGCTTTACGGTCGGCACGAACCAGACCAGCACGGGGATATTTGTACAACTCGAATTGAATGATCTGGTAAAAGTGGGTTCTGATCCTCTGATGCTGCTCAAACAAAGCGTGCCCGGTTATACCAAGTTGAATGATAAACCCGCAAACAGCCCGGTTTTGCGTTAATTAATCCTAAGAGATGACTATGTCAAAAATCAAACTATCTGTTTTTCTCAGTGCTGCCTTACTTGCTGCGTCACCTGTCCTGGCTGTCGAGCAACAGGCTATAGACCCGCAGCAGCAAGTGGCGATGATAGATTCCGTCGCAGCGGTGGTGAATGACGATGTGATAACCCGTCATGAGCTGGACGAGAGGTTGCGCACGGTAATCAGCCAGCTGCGCAAACAGGGAACACCGTTGCCGGAGGAGAGCGTGCTGGAGAAGCAAGTCCTCGAACGCATGATTACCGAAATGTTGCAGGTGCAATATGCGAAAGAGAGCGGCGTACGCGTGGATGATGTGCAGCTGGATCTGGCCATAACGCGTATCGCCCAGCAGAATAATTTCCCCACACTGGCCGAATTCCTGAACAAACTCGAGACTGACGGCATCAATATCAAAAAATTCCGCGAGGAAATACGCAGCGAAATAGTGGCTACGCGTTTGCGGGAGCGCGAAGTCGAGAGCAAGCTGATCATCAGCGATATCGAGGTGGATAACTACCTTGCCAACAAAGCCAAAATGGGCACGGCAAATGAGGAATATCATCTCGCCCATATTCTGGTGGTTGTACCCGAACAGGCCAGTGCCGATAAAATTCGTGCGGCACGTGACCGCGCCAAGCAAGCACTGACGCAACTTGCAGATGGTGCAAATTTTGCGCAGGTAGCGGCAGGATTCTCCGATGCGAAGGACGCGCTACAGGGTGGTGATCTGGGCTGGCGTCCCGGAGATCGCATTCCGCCGATGTTCCTGAATGAATTCCAAACACTGAAGCCCGGCCAGAACACCGCAGTGTTGCGCAGTCCCAGCGGTTTTCACATCCTCAAGCTGATTGAAAAGCGCAGTGGCAGCGCACCGGTGGTCATTACGGAAACCCACGCGCGCCACATTCTGATCAAAACCAGTGAAATCGTTGCGCCAGCCGAAGCCAAAAAACGCATCATGGAAATCAGGCAGCGCATTGATGGCGGTGCCGGTTTTGCAGAACAGGCCAAACGCTATTCTCAGGATGGCAGCGCACAACAGGGCGGCGATCTGGACTGGCTGTCGCCGGGGCAGACTGTACCCGGCTTTGAAGAGGCGATAAACAAATTGCAAACCGGGGAAATCGGCATGGTGCAAACCCAGTTTGGCTGGCATTTGATCCAGGTGCTGGAACGGCGCAATACCGATGTCAGCGTGCAGCAGCAACGTCAGCAGGCGCGTATTTCCATAGGCACATTCAAATCCGAAGAACTCTATCAGGACTGGTTGCGCCAACTGCGTGACCGCGCGTTTGTGGAATACCGTCTCGGCAATGAGCTGAAATAGGTGTACGCCCAAGTCGCGCCGCTGGCAATCACAGCGGGAGAGCCGGCGGGTATAGGCCCTGAATTGTGCGTCCAGCTTGCCGCGAGCGGGATAGTCGTGATTGCCGATAAACATCTGTTGCAACAGCGCGCGCAACAGCTCGGCATCAATCTGGAAATTCGTGAGTGGAACAGTAGTAAGCGGGAAGTGGGAAGTGGGGAGTGGGAAGTGGGGAGTGGGGAGTGTGACAAAGCCTCCACGGCTGACGTCCGCATTCCCGCTGACCACTTACCACTTGCCACTCACAATTATTTATCCGTCATTCATGTTCCGCTTGCCGTTCCTTCCGTCGCAGGCGAATTGAATGCGGACAACAGTGCGTACGTGCTGGCGACGCTGCGCCGTGCCGTGCAAGGCTGTCAGTCGGGTGAATTTTCCGGCATGGTGACTGCGCCTGTGCACAAAGGCATCATCAACGATGCCGGGATTCCGTTTACCGGACACACCGAATTTTTAGCCGAACTGACCCGGACGCCGCAGGTAGTAATGATGCTGGTCGGCGGCGGAATGCGCGTGGCACTGGCCACAACGCATCTGCCCTTGCGGGAGGTGGCGGATGCGATCACCGGGCCGCTGCTGGAAGACGTGTTGCACATAGTTCATCGCGATTTGCAGCAGCGCTTCGGCATCGCGCAGCCGCGCATACGGGTGGCAGGCCTGAATCCGCACGCGGGCGAAGGCGGGCATATGGGGCGCGAGGAGATCGAGGTGATGATACCGGTGCTCGACAAATTGCGTGCAGAAGGGATGGACGTCAGTGCGCCGCTGCCAGCCGACACCTTATTTACCCCGGCCAAGCTGGCGCAATGCGACTGCGTGCTCTCCATGTATCACGATCAGGGGTTGCCGGTGCTGAAACACGCGAGCTTCGGCCATGGGGTGAACGTCACGCTGGGCCTGCCCATCATCCGTACCTCGGTGGATCACGGCACAGCGCTGGAACTGGCCGGAACGGGCAAGGCCGACAGTGGCAGCCTGCTGGAAGCTATCAAACTCGCAGCACAGATGGCCCAATACGAAAGCGTTCTTCATGCATAAAGCCAAAAAGAAATTCGGCCAGAATTTTCTGGTGGATGAAAACATCATTGCCGACATCATCGGCGCAATCCGTCCGGAAGCGGACGATAATCTGGTGGAAATCGGCCCGGGGCTGGGCGCGCTGACGCGACCGCTGCTCAAACGCCTAAAGCGATTACATGTGGTGGAAATCGACCGCGACATCATTGCGCGTCTGGAAAGCGATTATCCTCAGCCCAATACCAGACTGGTGATTCATGCCGGAGACGCACTAAAATTTGATCTCGCCACGCTGGATGCACCGCTGCGCATCGTCGGCAATCTGCCCTACAACATTTCCTCGCCGCTGTTGTTTCACTTCTCCGACTATGCCACGCGCATCACCGACATGCACTTCATGCTGCAAAACGAAGTCGTCGAACGCATGGTAGCCGCCCCCTCCACACCCGCTTACGGACGGCTGTCCGTGATGCTGCAATACCGTTTTTTCATGGAAAAACTACTCGATGTGCCGCCGGAATCGTTCCGTCCCGCACCCAAGGTTAATTCCGCCATCGTGCGCATGATTCCGCTGCCCGCTGGCGAAATTCAAGTGAAAAATACAGTGCTGTTCGCTCAGATAGTCGCTGCCGCATTCGGCCAGCGCCGCAAGACATTGCGCAACACGCTACGCAGTTTTTTGAATGAATCCGGATTTGAACAGCTGGGAATCAATCCCCAATTGCGCGCGGAGAACCTGTCGGTGACGGAGTTTGCCAGGATAGCCGAGTTTCTGGATGCGCAGGCATAACGCGCCAGGGTCAGGCTACCGGCCTGATATCAATAAGGTATAAAACTGTCTTCAGCCCGTCGCGTGCGGCGCTTCATTCCACGGCGCCACTTTCAGCAGTAACAGCATCCCCGGTACGGCCAGCGCCGCGCACAACAGGAAAAATCCGCCCCAGCCCATAGACTCGACCAGCCAGCCGGTGGCGGCGTTGGCAAAGGTGCGCGGTATCGCCATCAAACTGGTGAACAGCGCGAACTGCGTGGCGGTATAGGCCGGATGCGTGGTGCGCGCGATAAAGGCGACGAAGGCCACCGTACCCAAGCCGACACCCAGCGCCTCCAGACCAATCACCACGGCCAGCTGGGTACGCTCCAGCGCCCCGATCTCGCTGTGATAGCCGATGGACGCCAGCCAGGCGAAACCGAAAATGGACAACAACTGCACCACACCGAACAACCACAGCGCGCGGTTAATACCGATTTTTACCATCCACAACCCGCCCAGCATGCCGCCAATTACCGCAGGCCACAGCCCGGCATTCTTGGCGATCAGGCCGATGTCCGTCTTGGAAAAACCCATGTCCAGATAAAACGGTGTCGCCAGCGCGGTACACATGCTGTCGCCCAACTTGTAGAACAGTAAAAAGGCCAGAATCAACAGCGCGCTGCGCCAGCCCTGGCGGTTGATGAATTCGCGGAACGGTTCGACTACCGCATCGCGCAAAGTCTTGGGTGCGGCGGCGATCTGCGGCTCGCGTATCATCAGCGTCATCGCGATGCCGGGCAACATGAACAGCGCAGTGATGATAAACACCAGATCCCAGGGCAGAAAATCCGCCAATATCAGCGACAGCGAGCCGGGTATCAGCCCGGCGATGCGGTAGGCGTTGACGTGCACCGCGTTGCCCAGACCCAGCTCGGCATCGCTTAGCAACTCGCGCCGGTAGGCGTCCAGCACGATGTCCTGCGTGGCGCCCAACACCGCCAGCAACGTCGCCATCCACGCGATGGCGGCAAGATCGCTGGTCGGCGAAAAACCGCCCATCATCGCGATCACCGCCAACAACCCGACCTGGGTCAGCGCCATCCAGCCGCGCCGCCGCCCCAGCATCGGCAAGGCGTAGCGGTCGAGGAACGGCGACCAGATAAATTTCCAGGTGTAGGGGAACTGGATCAGCGCGAACAGGCCGATGGTCTTGAGATCGACATGCTCGCTGCGCAGCCAGGCGGGAACCAGATTGAACAGCAGATACAGCGGCAGACCGGAAGCAAAACCGGTAAACACGCAAATCAGCATGCGGCGGGTAAACAGCTGCGCGAAAACGCTCATATCCCGCGCTGGAAGCGATACACCGCCGTACTGCCGAGCAGGTTAGGCAGCAGGCCCACTTCTCGCCCGCCGGTCATCACGCTGCGCGCGGTGACGCTGACGCAGTACTTGCGGCAAAAACTTTCGAAGTCGTTCAGCGTACACAGATGCACGTTCGGTGTGTCATACCACTGGTAGGGCAGTTCGCTCGACACCGGCATGTTGCCTAGCACAACATTGAGACGGCTTTTCCAGTAGCCGAAATTGGGAAAACTAACGATGCCTTCCCGCCCGACGCGCAGCATCTCCTGTATCAGCGGCTCGGTATGACGCGTGGCTTGCAGGGTTTGCGACAGAATGACGAAATCGAATGCGTTGTCCTCGAAATCAGAAAGGCCAGCTTCCAGGTCATTCTGAATCACGTTCACGCCGTTGGCGATGCACGAGACAATATCCAGATCGCTGATTTCCACACCGTAGCCGCGGACCGCGCGCGTTTCCTTGAGATAACGCAGCAAACTGCCATCCCCGCAACCCAGATCCAGCACCGATGCCCCCTTGGGTATCCAGGCGGCAATAGCCGCAAAATCCGGACGCTCGGCGGTGAGTAATGCATTGCTCATGCCGACACCTCCTGGCTTACCTTGGCAAGGTAGGCGCGCATCACATCGAAGTAATGCGGGTGTTCCATCAGGAACGAGTCATGACCGTGCGTGGAAGTGATTTCCGCGTAACTGACGTTGCGCCGGTTATGCAGCAAAGGCCGCACAATCTCACGCGAACGCTGTGGCGAGAAACGCCAGTCGGTGGTGAACGAAATGACCAAAAAATCTGCCCTGGCGCGTGCAAAGCCACGGTTCAGGTCGCCACCGAAATCATGCGACGGATCAAAATAGTCCAGCGCCTTGGTCATCAGCAAATAAGTATTGGCATCAAAATAGGCTGCAAATTTGTCGCCCTGATAGCGCAGATAGGATTCGATCTGGAATTCCACATCGTAGCCGTAGTTAAATTTTTCGCTGCGCAAGGCGCGCCCGAATTTGTCTGCCATCGCATCATCCGACAAATAGGTTATGTGCCCGAGCATGCGCGCCAGACGCAAGCCGCGCGTCGGTACCACACCGTGCTGGTAATAGTCGCCCCCGTGGAAGTCAGGGTCGGTCAGAATGGCGTTACGCGCAACGTCATTGAAGGCGATGTTCTGCGCGGTGAGACGCGGTGCGCAGGCGATGGCCAGCACATGACGCACACGCTCGGGATAAGCCAGCGACCATTGCAACGCCTGCATCCCGCCCAGACTGCCACCGATTACCGCCGCGAATTGTTGAATGCCGAAGCGGTCGGCGAGTCTTGCCTGCGACTCGACCCAGTCTTCCACGGTAACCATGGGGAAACCCGCGCCATAGGGCGAGCCGGTTTCCGGATTGATGGAAGACGGCCCCGTTGACCCGTGGCAACCGCCTAAATTGTTCAGACCGATCACAAAGAAATTATCCGTGTTGATCGGCTTGCCGGGGCCGACCATATTGTCCCACCAGCCGATATTTTTGGGTTCATCGGCGTAATAGCCCGCCACATGGTGATAACCGGAAAGCGCGTGACAGATCAGGATGGCGTTGGACTTTTCGGCATTCAGCGTGCCATAAGTCTCATACATCAACTCGTAACGCGGCAAAACCGCACCGCTGCGAAAGGTCAGCGGTGTGTCAAACAATGCGCATTGCGCAGTAACGATGCCTACAGAATTAGCCAAAGCAGCTCCACAATAAAAAAGGCTATGTCACTGTTAATTGTTGAACTCCACTCATACCCAGCGCGGCAAACAAAACGGCGCGAGGAGACAGGGAGCCATGAGCTGGATCGATCATTCTTCGCCAGCCAAGATAGTTGGCAAGGTAATGCGTAGCGATACCG
>JAUSAO010000106.1 GCA_030652475.1 Gallionella sp.
GGTTCATCAACAACACTGATCCGCCGTTTTGACCTGTCGCCGCATCTAATTACGATACAAAGCAAAGGGCACGAAAGTGCCCTTTGTGCTACCTGCCGTCAACCTGCGCCAGATTTACGCGGATTTACACCGCCGCCAACAACTATTCAGCAGCATGCTATTCATAGCTTAATCACCTCACATTGACTGTTTTAAAAATGTTCCACCTGAACAGATTGTTAACTGAATTTTTCTGATCTCACTGTGCAGCTTAGCAACTTCGGTGTCAGCACGCAATTTCGGAGTCACACGCGGATTCGGGGGTACTGCGAACGATCAAATTTCGGGTTCATGTCTTGCATCACAACATCTGACACTTTCAAATTCTGTGCCGCAATTGTAGCCAGACAAACGAAACGCTACGCGAGTTTTACGTTAAATTGGGCATGACTCGCTTCATGTATTCGTCAAATAACGGTACAGTAAAACTGTTATCGCCATGCGCCGGGCTATAGACCATCCCTTTGTTGATGAGGGTTGCTCTGGTCGGAGCGACGGTTTGCACTTCTTTGTTTAATAGGTGGGCTATATCGCCTGACCGATGCGGCCCGGGACCCAATTGCGCCATGGCGCGGAGATATTTTTTTTCTGACGGTGTCAGTCTGTCAAATCGTACACGGAAAAAACTGGCATCAAGCTCAGAAATAGCGATGTCATTTGCAGAGAGGGTGTCGTTCAGCGAAATAGGCGAAGTGGTTGCGCATTGCCAACTATGTTTGCCCCATTCTTGCAGGAAATATGGGTAGGACTGCGTGCGGTTGAGTATCTCTTCGAGGGCGGCGGGTTCAAATGCTACATTTAATCTTTCGGCGGGTGCAACAAGCGCTTTTTTGGCTTCATCAGGATTAAGCGGGCCAATTTCCGGGTATTCAAACAGCCTTTCTGCATAAGACTTGGCTCGGCCTGCTTGCCCCACCAATTGGGGAAGTCCCGCACCAATAAGCGCTACTGGCAGTTGATCTTGCGCGCATTTGTGCAACGCTGTAATAAGAGAGGCGAACTGCTCTTCAGCAACATATTGCAGTTCATCAATAAAAAACACCACGGCGGTATTTTTCTGTTTTGCAGCTTTGCCGACTTCCCTGAATAATTCAATGAGGTCGTGTTCTAAATCGCCGGAATCTGCAATGCCGTGCTCGCTACCCAGATCAACGCCGAACTCAATATCTGCGTATTTCACTTTCATTGCGCCGACAAAGCCTCCCAAAACTTTGAGTGCGCGTTTCGCGAGGTCGCCAGTCGCCACCACTTTGTCTAATTGCAGCAGTGCAGTTCTCAATGAGGGGATCAATAATGCGGGTAGCGAGCGTTTTTCAGGGGCTTCAATCTGAATAACAATAAAGCCACGCGCTTCGGTTTCTTTGGCGATGCGTGTCAATAGTACCGTTTTGCCGACACCACGCAGCCCTATCAACAGCAAGCTTCGTGCTGATAAGCCGTTGCGAAAACGATCAAGCGCAATTGCAGCCTTTTCGATGATTTCATCGCGTCCCGCCAACTCAGGGGGTAAAGTGCCTGCACCTGGCGCATAAGGATTGGTTCTGGGATCCATATATATAAATGTTAGTTTAGTTTAGTAAAAATAGATAACTAATAGTAACTTTACTATACCTATTGGGTCAACGTGTAATGTCAGGGTTCTGTTTTGTCTTGCGACATTTGATCTTCTGCAAACTCTATGCCTCAATCGCATCCGGCATGTGATGCAAGAACATCAAACTGCTTTCCGGTATCGCGCAGATGGCGTAAGGGTTGCCGTCCATACCGGCAAATTCAACTTCCACCACGCCCGGCGCGAGTATCTCCACCATTGTTCCTACCTGCACACGGCGGAGATGTTTTTCCTGAACATCGTAAGTTAAGGCGACGACTTCTAATGATGTCATGCGGCACCTCTCAGTACTATGCGGCATCTATCCCCGAAAAAACCTCGGTCATGGCTACCTTGCAGCCTATGCTGGCCAGTTCCAGTATTTCTGATTCGCTCATGTCGAACAGGACGAAGAAACCATCGGTATTGATGCGGAAAGCCTCAGCGCGGCGGGTTTCGGGGTCTATCAGGACGTATTCCTTGAGGCTGGGCAGGCGGCGATAAAGTGCGAATTTCTGGCTGCGGTCGTAGGCTTGTGTGGAGGGCGACAGTACCTCGATAATCAGCGTCGGCGCGCGAAATATCATCTCGGTCTGTAAATCCTGCCGGTCGCAGGTGACAAAAATATCGGGATAAAGCACGGTGTCATCAGCGATTTGTATTTTCATGGATTCAGAAAATACCTGACAAGGCGTTCCGGCCAACTGGTTGCCGAGGTGTCGTACCAGATTGGCCGTCACTCGCCCGTGCGACCTTCTGCCGCCTGTCATGGCGAATATTTCACCACGATAGAATTCGTGCCGTTCAGCTTGTTCGTTTTCCCATTCAAGATACGCTGGCAGGGTCAGTTGTTGCTCTGGCAGTCCCATGACGATTCCTTTTTCGATTCAGTTTGCTTACTTCGCGCAATCTTACAGCAAAGGTATTCTTTTTCTGGAAGAAAAAATCAGGCGAGTTAGAAATCCAGCATCCTGCGTGACAACAGGGTTTGCATGTCGCGTCGTCCGTCGGCAATCAGGTAGATGAATACCTGTTTGGCTATCACCCGATAGAGGATACGGTAGGGTTTGAAATGCGCCTGGCGATATTCGCGGATGCCGAGGGCGGCGAGTTCTTTGGGGTGGGTGCCGCGCTCCGGGAAGGTGGATAGGGTTTCGACGGCTTTCAGCAGGCCATTCAGCACGTAGTCCGCGTTTTCCGGGCTGTCGTGTTCGCTGATGTAGTCGTAAATGCCCTCCAGGTCGCGCTCGGCGCTATGGGTGAGCAATACTTCGTAGTTCATGCAGCAGCGGTCTTTTTTGTTCTCAGGCGATGCGCAATATTTGTCAGGGGGGTGACTTTGTCCGCTTCGATCTCCTGATTGCCGAGTGCAAGAATCTTCAGTAGCGCCAGTGTTTTCTGTGTGTTTTCATAACTGGCGATGTCTTGAATGACAGCTTTGGCTTCGCCGTTTTGTGTGATGAGATACGGTTCGCGGTGCTCGGCTAACTGTAGCAGTACTTCAGCAGCATTTGCCTTGAAGTAGCTAATCGGCTTGATGTTGGCTGAGTGCATGATTCGTTCCTTGAATTTTGTCGAACCGAATATAGTCTTTAAATGGTCTTATGGCAATCTTTCGGCCCAAAGAAAATTCAGAAATAAAAAAGGCGACCCGAAGGCCGCCCTTTTATTACCGCAAGCGATGCTTAATCTTTTTCGCCGCTGAAGGCCATCAGCAGGCTCAGCAGGTTGACGAAGATGTTGTAGATGTTCAGATACAGCGACATGGTGGCCATTACGTAGTTAGTTTCGCCACCATTCACGATCCGGCTGACATCATAGAGGATGTAGGCGGAGAAGATCATGACGGCGATTGCGGAGATGGTCAGGCTGAGCGCAGGGATGGCAAAGAACATGTTTGCCAGAGATGCGACGATCAGCAGAACCACGCCGATGAACAGGAACTTGCCCATGAAGCTGAAATCCTTCTTGGTCACGGTGGCGATGGTCGCCAGGGTGAAGAAGATCAGTCCCGTGCCGCCTGCCGCCATGCCGATCAGTTGCGCGCCGTTGCTCAGGTGCAGCGCGACTTGCAGGATAGGACCCAGAAAGACGCCGGCGACGAAGGTGAAGCCCAGCAGGGCTGCGATGCCCCATACACTGTTGCGCAATGCGGAGACAGCAAACAGCAGACCCATCATCGCACCGAACATCAGCAGCGCGCCCATGATAGGGTGCTCAGCCATGAATGAGAAGTTGACAGAGAGACCGACGAACGCGCCGATGACCGTCGGGATCATGGTCAATGCCAGCATCATGTAAGTGTTGCGCAACACCTTGTTCTGTTCGGTTGTAACGGCACCTGCGTGGGTGGCAAACTGGTTTGGATATTGCATGTATGAACTCCTGAAAGTTAAGTATTCGTTTCAACAACGGGTATGAGACTAGCGAAGTATCAGGAAAGTTGCAATCTTGAATTGATTTTTTTCGCGGTTTCCGCGAAATGACAGGCGCTACCGTGGCGCATTCAAGCCAGAGCGGGGAACAACCCCTTAAGACCGTTGGCGATAAATTCAACCGCAATCGCCGCCAGTATCAGTCCCATGATGCGGGTGAATATATTTATTCCTGTGGCGCTGATGCGATCCGCTATCCATGGCGACAAACGCAATATTCCCCAGACCAGCAGACCCAACAGGATGATGCCCAGCGCGATGATCATGTGGTGGCTGACGCCGCTGGTCTTGTGCGCCGCCAGTATCACGGTACTGATAGCGCCCGGTCCGGCCAGCAAGGGCATGGCCAGCGGCACGATGGCGACGGATTCCTTGTCGATGGATTCGCTGGCTTCTTCATCAGTCTGCCTGATATGGCTGGTTTTTGCATGCAGCATGGAAATAGCCATCAGCA
>JAUSAO010000129.1 GCA_030652475.1 Gallionella sp.
CCCACGAAAAAACACGAACAAATTCAAATGCATATCCCGATTTGTTGCATCACCCGTTGGGTGCGTTGCTCAATTTATGTAGTCGATTGTTTTCTTTCGTGAATTTCGTGCCTTTCGTGGATGAAATGAGGTTTTAAGGATAAATCAGCATCTCCCTAGCAGCCTGTCGGACTTAGCGCTTGTAGAATCGGTGTTTGCTGCAGACTGATGCGGTATCAAGCCAAGGAGGCAGGACAAGTTATTGGGCTCGCTGCTATTATTCTTTTCATCTTCCTGTCACATGGCTGCCCTACGATTTATACATGGCTCAGTATGAAAACACGGAACGGTTGGTAATTTTTGACGCCGATGGAACGACCATTGACGCATTCCATGCCATTGAACTGGCCTTTTTGCAACACGGCATGGATATCGGCGACATCGACCGCTTTCAGAAGCGCCGCAAGCTGTTCAAATTTCTCGGCGGGCTTCGCGAGTTCCCTACCAATTTGCGCCAGCAGTTTGGCAAGCAGAGTCGCAAACGGCTTCTGGAAACGCTGACCGAGGTCTACCGCCACGAGGCCTGTTTATATCCGGGCATAGCCTCACTGCTACGTGCACTGCTGGACGCTCCGAATATTCGGGTGGGACTGGTTACCCGCAATGTGACGAATGAACCCGAGGAAACACTGCGGTGTCTGTTTCTTCGCTATGGCATCAACATTGGTGAGTTCGATTACTTTGCCTGCATTCCGCTAAGGGAGCATAAGACCGGACATCTGAAACAGGCCCGGCAATCTTTTGCCATCAATCCGGCGCGTGCTTACGCCTGCGGAGACGAATACAGCGACTATCTTGCTGCGATTGGCGCAGGAATGCATCCCTTTGTCGTGTCTTACGGTTTCGAGGACAGCATTCGCCTGACAAAAAAATTTGGTGTGCCCGGCGAAGTCATATCGACATCTCCAGCGGAGTTTATCGAACGTCTGGCACATGCCTTGGATCTGAATACACAGACGAAATGCCTGACGTAACAAATGTTCAAAACAGTGGGTGCAAAATACTGGGCGCCTAACACGTTTCGTTTTTAAATTTGAAAGGAATGTCATGAGTCATAATTTCACCCAACCAGAGGAAATCGATTACCTTTGGATGACTGAGGGGCATGATACGGGAGCGGATACACCAATTTCAGAGGGAACGCTGTCAAGCGGAAATGCGGTAACGAGAGATGAATTCGCTGCGGCTGCGCAGGATAACATTACGACATCGCGTATAAGCAGTTGGCGCACAGTTTCCTTGGAATCCTATTGAATGGCGCCTCTTGATGCATTTGCGATGGCTGTCCTGATACCTTATGCCTCAGGCGACGTGATATGCGCTCGCTACAGGATCACCTGCATAAAAAGCAAATTGCTGCGACGTATTCATTGGCAAGCCGGATAAGTCCTGAAGGCGCGATAAATCGCGCCCCCCACCATAATTTCGTCAGTCACGCTCACCTGGCATATATCGCCTATCTTTATATTGCCTATCCTGCCTGTCCTGATAACGGTTCGATTGTGGCGTGGACGTATCCTCGATCATGCTGATGCCGACCTTAACCGTGCTGCCGGGTTGATACGGCAAAGTAGTGGTGACATCACGGCCATTGTAGCGATACGTCACGTTGTAGCCCTTGATGACTTCACGGCTGTTTTCCACCTCACGGCAGCGCTCGACCTGTTTGCTGCGTGGCTGGTCAGGGTTGGCGACACGGTCGCCGATCAGCACGCCTGCCACGCCACCTGCCGCTGTAGCGGCCTTGTTACCTGAGCCGCCGCCGATCTGACTACCCAGCAACGCCCCGGCTATTCCGCCAACGATACTGCCCGTTGCCGAACGCTCACTATCAGGATTGGCAACGCGATCCCCCGCTACCGCACCGGCGACCGCCCCCGCTCCCGTCGCAGCGGTGTTGCCATGTCCGCCACCGACCTGGCTGCCCAGCAGGCCACCGGCAACGCCTCCGACCACCGCGCCCGCCATGGAACGCTCTTTGGGCGTGACTTGCACGGTTTCAGTCCAGCACTCGCGGCGCGGCTCACTGACGCGCTCATAAATCGGCGTGCTGGAGATGACGCGCGCGGTGTCCACAAAATCAGCGGCATACGCATTGCCAAACAGTGAAGCAACACTCAACGCCCATAGACTTTTTTTCATTTTCGCTACTCCTTAAAGTGTCTGAATTATCATGACGGCATTATGACTCGTCATTTATCGTTGCGTTCAACACAAATTGTTGCAAGTTGTTACCAAAAGCAGGATTGAGGTCTCAGTCCTCGTTCCTCGCTCCCAAATAAGCCGCCAGCGCCGCTTTCAACAAATCAATCTCGCCCTGCAATTTAACAAACAAGCTGCCCGACAGGTCATCCTGTTCGGCAAGCTCTTCGATCTGTCGTGCAACCTCTTCTACGCCCCGCGCGTTGAAATTTCCGACCAGACCGCGCAAGGTATGTGCGCCACGAAGCAGCGAGACTTTATCTGCGGCATCGATCGCAGCGCCGATTTCCGCCATTAACTGGTCGCATTCATCCAGAAACGCCTGCCCTATGGTTTCTATCACCCAAGCATCCGACCGGTTGAGCGCAGCCGTATAGTCGAACACCGACTCAACCGGCTGGACTGATTCCGCATCCGCTTCGGATGACAAGCCCTGCAACACGGCCCGCAGCTTCTCGAAATCGAGCGGTTTGGCCAGATAATCGTCCATACCCGCATCCAGGCAACGCTGCCTGTCTTCAGCCATGGCATTCGCCGTCATCGCAATGATGGGCGTGTGTGTGCCCTCACTCGCTTCATGCGCACGAATAAACTGTGTAGCCTCCAATCCACCCATCTCCGGCATCTGTACATCCATCAGAATCACATCAAAGGATTGTGACCGGCTTTTCTCAACCGCCTCCATGCCGTTGTTTGCCAGTTCCACGCTATGCCCCCACTTTTCCAGCAGTGTGACGGCCAGTTTCTGATTGACCAGATTATCCTCAGCCAGCAGGATAGTCAGCACCCGCGACGACGCAGGCAAATTTTGCCGGGCGATCGGCAGCGCATCCGCTTCTATCCCCAGCGCCATTCTGATCGCGCTCATCAGTTCATTTTGCTCGACTGGTTTAGTCAGGTAGGCAGCAATACTCAACTCGCGACAGCGCTGCGCATCCTCGCGCAATCCGGCTGAGGACAACATCATCACCGCACCATAGCTTATGTCCGGGGAAAGCCGCAATTTTTCCGCCAGTGCAAAACCGTCCATATCGGGCATCATCGCGTCCAGCAACATCAACTTGAACGGCTCACCCCGCCGGTGAGCTTCCGATGCCATCGCCATCGCCTGTTCGGCATTCTCCGCCACTTCAGGTTTCATGTTCCATTTCCCGAGCAGCTGTGTCAGCAGATGGCGATTCGTGGCATTGTCGTCCACGATCAGTGCAGACAAGCCTTCAAGACCTGCCAGCGGTTGCGCTGCGCGTTGCAGCGCAGCAACAGGAAAGACGATTTCAAAACCGAATACACTGCCCTGTCCCAGTTCACTGCTGACTTTCAGTTGTCCGCCCATCACTTCAACCAGTTGGCTGGAAATCGCCAGTCCCAGCCCGGTTCCGCCATATTTCCGTGTGGTGGAAGTATCAGCCTGCGTGAAGGCCTCGAAAATATGTGCCTGCTTTTCGGGAGAAATGCCGATTCCCTGATCGGCCACTTCGATGCAAACCTGAATTTCATTGCCTGAATGTCGCAATAACTTCATGCGCAATGTCACCACGCCCTGTTCGCTGAACTTGATGGCATTACCCAGCAAATTGGTCAACACCTGTCGCAAGCGCCCCGGATCGCCCGTCAACAAATCCGGTATCTCGCCATCCACATCGTAAACGAGTTCCAGACCTTTCTGCTCGGCGCGCACCACCAGCGCTTTCTCGGCAGCTGCAAACAAGGCGCGCACATCGAAATCCAGCTGTTCCAGTTCCATTTTCCCCGATTCGATCTTGGAAAAATCCAGAATGTCATTGATGATGGTCAACAAGGAATCGGCAGAGGACTTCACCAGGCTCAGGTATTCGCGCTGCTCGGCATCCAGTTCGGTATCCAGAGCCAGTTCCGTCATACCGAGGATGCCATTCATCGGGGTGCGGATTTCATGGCTCATGGTCGCCAGGAAATCCCCCTTCGCCTTGCTCGCCGCCTCGGCAGACTCCTTGGCCCGCAGCAACTCGCGTTCGGTAAACTTGCGTTCGGAAATATCCTGGAAGGCGGCAACCGAACCGACTGTTTTTTCACCGTCCAGCATCGGTGAAGCGACGATGGCAATCGGGAACAATGTGCCGTTCTTGTGCTGGAAGTAATCCGTCTCCGAGCGAAATAGTTTTTTCGCCAGCATGCTTTGATGCACCGGGCAATCCGCCTCTGCAACAGGTGTGCCATCAGGCAGTTGCGAATGGATGACATCATGCAATTTCCTGCCCATCAATTCTTCACTGGTCCAGCCGATAATGGCTTCCGCCTCCCGGTTCAGATAGGTGCAGCGCCCCTCTATATCCAGCATGTAAACCCCTTCGCCCAGGGTATCCATGACATTCTGCAACAGTCGGTGGTCGGCCTCCACCTGCTGCTCCATCGCCTTCTGCGCAGTGATGTCGGTGCGCATCGAGACGTATTGATAGGGTTTTCCCTCCTGGTTCATGAAAGGCACCACAGTGGCTTCCACCCAATAAAAACTGCCGTTCTTGGCAAGATTTTTTACTTTCCCGTGCCAGACCTTGCCGTTCGCCACGGTATGCCACAATTCCCGGAAAAATTCCTCGCTGTGCTCTCCCGACTTGACTATGCGGTGATTGTGTCCGATCAGCTCTTCCTCGGAATAGCCGCTTATCTCAATAAACTTGTCATTGACGTAGGTGATGTCACCCCTCACATCAGTGATACTGACGATGGCATGCTCATTCAAGGCTGATTGCTGGTTGCTGATTTCTGCCAGCGCATGCTCAAGCTGTTGGCGCTGCGCCTTCAGACGGTAGTAAACATGGATGGAATAGGCCAGCATCAGCATCGCCGCCAGCAGCAGAAACAGGCGGTAAATACCCGCCATGCGTTGCCGCTCCTGATAATAATCCTGATACAGCCTGTCCATATCCGCGCCCAGATGATAGGCCTGATACGAACTCAATTCGGCCAGCAAAACCGGCATCCCCTTGTCCACTTCCAGCAGCGCTTGCGCATGGCTTACCACATAACGTGCCAGACCTTGCGCTTTCACCGGCAGACCGGGAATGACCTGCTCGACCTTGATAATATCTGCCTCTAAAATCTCGATTGAAGCGATATCTCCCTTGACACTCATCAGCAATGCATCGCGCAACAGGAATTCAAATTTCTCCAGCAGGGGTTCATCCGACCTGGGCAACTCTGCCAGCACACCGTTGACCATGCTAGGCAGATAGATCAACGAGTTTTTCATCACTGCGTTATTGGATTTGAATTCGTCCAACTTCCCGGCTTTCTGTTCGATCTCTTGCCTGATCTGGGTCAATTCCCGTTGAACTTCTGGCGTATCCGGCAACAGGCCGTTCTTTTGATGTTGCTCCAGCGCGATGCCCAGCGCTTCTATGCGCTGCATCAGCGAAACTGCGGTGTCATAATTATTGGTCAGGCGGTAATGCAGTTGCAGCACTGCCTCACCCAATTCGGTATCCCGCTTTTGCAGTTCGGCAATATCGCCCGCCACCCGGTTGTGCGTATCGGGATCGACAGGCTGCGCCCTGGCAAACAGCCACAACAGGATCACCACCGCTGTAGCGGCCAAGGCAAACTGCCAGCGGTTCTGTCTGATTCTCCTGTTCATTTCGTCGCCCCCTCGTGCTGTGTCGCGGGATATTCACCGGTCAGCGTATTAAGGAATTTGACGATCCTGACAATCTCGGCATCCTGTAAATCCACGCCCAACTGGTACTTGCCCATGATGGCGACGACCTGTTCCAGCGTGCTGGCGGAGGCATCGTGAAGATAAGGCGCGGTCAGCGCCACGTTGCGCAGTGAAGGGACACGGAATTCATAACGATGCTCTTCTTTTCCGGTCAGGTTGTAGCGACCCAAGTCCACTTTCTGCACATTGCCGCGACGCGCAAAATAATCCTCCACCAGACCCAGCTTCTCATACATATTGCCGCCGACGTTCATCCCCTGATGGCAACTGATGCAGCCCAATTCCTTGAACAACTGATAGCCTGCAAATTCTTCGCTGTCCAGCGCATCTTTCTGTCCGCGCAGGAAACGGTCGAATTTGGCGTTGGGCGTAATCAGCGAGCGCTCGAACGTGGCAATCGCATCCTTGACCGTTGCAGGTCTGATTCCGGCCCCGTACAACGCCGCGAAATCATCGCGATAGCCCTCATCCTTTTCCAGCCTGGCAATGACTTCCGGCCAGCTTGCGCCCATTTCCTTCGGATGCTGCACGGGGCCGTCTATCTGTTCTTCCAGCGTGACCGCGCGACCATCCCAGAACTGACGGAAATTGAAGCCGCTGTTGAATACGGTGGGCGCATTGATTCCGCCCTCTGCGCCGCCTATGCCGATTGAACGCGGCAAACCGTCCACCCCGCCCCTGTTCAGATTGTGGCAACTCGCGCAGGAAATCGTATTGTTGCGTGACAGTTGCGTATCGTTAAACAAACGCTGCCCCAACGCCACTTTGCGCTGATCCAGCTTGATTTCCAGCGGAATGGGGGTAATCGGCTCGTTGCCGACACTTTTTTCGACGGCAGGATACCAGCCGCTTTGCGGCAATTCAGGCCGTACATCAGAGGCTTGCCAAAAGAAAAAAGCTGCGCCGACTACAGTCGGCACGATCAACATCAGGTAACGCGACCACTTATTCATGAAACACTCCCATCCCACACCGTGCAAAACCGGTATCCGTCCGCAAGTCAGGCCGACGGTTAATCCGGCACGCGAAATATCCGTCAATAACCGCCCAACTGATGAGCGATCTTCTCGGCCTCATCATCCCTGAAACGCTCGCGTATCGCCATCACCTCGTCCCAATCGGCCAGAAAAGCCTGAACGCAAGCCGGATCGAAATGGCTGCCCGCCCCTTCGCGCAACAGCGCAATGGCCCGTTCATCTTCCCAGGCTTTTTTATAAGGACGTTCGGAAGTGAGCGCATCGAACACATCGGCAACCGAGCATATCCTCGCAAAGATGGGAATGGCATCGGCCTTCAGTCCATACGGATAACCGCTGCCGTCGTATTTCTCGTGATGGCTCAGGGCAATTTGCGCCGCCGCCTGCAACATCGAGGACTGGCTGCCGTTCAGAATATCGTAGCCAAGAATAGCGTGCCGCTTCATGATTTCAAATTCGCCCGGATCCAGACGCCCGGGTTTGAGCAGGATGTTGTCCGGGATACCGACCTTGCCTATGTCATGCATCGGCGCGGCCTCCAGCAACATCTCCTGATCCGCTTCCGGCAAGCCCAGTCTGGCCGCAATCAACTTTGAATAATGCGACATGCGCAAGATATGCGCGCCCGTTTCGGGATCACGCGAATCCGCCGCTTTGGACAGGCGAATAATGGTTTCACGTTCCCTTGCCAGAATTTCGGCAGTGGCTTTTTTTA
Organism: Gallionella sp.; assembly: GCA_030652475.1. Taxonomy (GTDB): domain Bacteria; phylum Pseudomonadota; class Gammaproteobacteria; order Burkholderiales; family Gallionellaceae; genus Gallionella. The sequence continues at coordinate 7,628 of JAUSAO010000129.1, forward strand.
CTTCTTCGGCCAGCCAGGCCGCATGATCCGCCAGTTTCCGCTGGCTGCGCCGCAACGACAACATGTTGCGCGCGCGTGCCATGAATTCGGCCTTGTCGATAGGCTTGGTGAGGAAGTCGTTCGCGCCCGCTTCCAGCGCCTGATGGCGAACTTCGATCTGATCATTAGCTGTGACCATCAATACCGGAATATCTTCACGTCCGGGACAGGCGCGAAACCGGCGCACGAACTCGATACCATCCATTTCCGGCATCATGTAATCCACGATGACCAGATCGGGGACTTGTTCAACACACCACGTCAAACCCTTCCGCGGATCAGTAAATTCAACCGGCACACCATCGTCAAGCCTGCGCACCAGATGTGCAATCAGCGTGACATTGATAGGCGTGTCGTCCACCACGATAACGTTCATTTTCATTTGACTACCTTCCCTCTGGAGCGAATCACGTAGCGGCTCTAAAAAATACTAACCAGCACGGTTATCGTCCGCTATACGGAAAACTTTAGCCTCTTACCCGTCCAATGATCCCAAAACATAACAGGAATATTGAAATTATCAAACAACGGCAATGGGTTAAATAAGTGTGAACCCTATCAGACTCTACTTGTTTGCTTCCGGCTTTGTCCAGCTCAGGGCGTCAATGCCGGGGGTAAGCCCGGCAAGGAGATTTACTTCGACGACTGCCGATGCCGGATATACTCGACCAGTGCGGGAAGAAAGGAAATCAGGATAACCACCAGGATAATCAGGGTGAGATTATTTTTCACTACAGGAATATTGCCGAAGAAATAGCCTGCCAGCGTCAGGCTGCCTATCCACGCAATGCTGCCCAGCGCGCTATACAGCACGAACAAACGGTAACGCATCAGACCTATGCCGGCAACGAAGGGGGCGAAGGTACGAATAATGGGCATGAAGCGCGCAAAAATAATAGTCTTGCCGCCATGCTTTTCATAGAATTCGCGGGTTTTATCTATGTGCTCGCGTTTAATAAACCGGCCACTCGCGCGTTCGAGCAGACGCAACCCGATCAGCCGGCCAACCCAGTAATTGGTGTTGTCACCGGTAAACGCCGCCACGATCAGCAACGGGGCAAGCCATTCCAGTTGCATCGCCCCCAGTCCGCACAAGGCGCCGGCCACGAATAGCAGCGAATCACCTGGCAGAAAGGGCATGAACACCAGGCCCGTTTCGGCAAAAATGATCAAAAACAGGATGGCATAGACCCATACACCATAGTTCTGCACCAGGGTCATCAGGTGGGTGTCGAGGTGCAGAACAAGATCAATAAAAGCGGTTAACAAATCCACGGTATGAAACCTCAGCCATCGTCATTCCCGCGAAGGCGGGAATCCAGTCAGAGCAAAACGACCTCCGCAACGCGGAGGACAAAACCCGACTGCATTATTTATAAACCCGCTGGATTCCCGCCTTCGCGGGAATGACGGAATTCGAATTTTTAAGGAAGCACTTCTTCCGCTTCGACTTTTTCCGGCTTGATGAAATCTTCGCGCGACACGCCCAGCCACATCAGAATCGGGCTGGCGACCAGCACCGAAGAATAAATACTGAACATAATGCCGATGGTCAGCGCCATCGCAAAATAGTGCAGCGTCTCGCCCCCCAGAAACAACATCGCACCCACCATCATCTGCGTGGAACCGTGGGTGATGATGGTGCGTGACATGGTACGGGTAATCGCGTTATCAATGATCTCAGCGACCTCTGCCTTGCGCATTTTGCGGAAATTTTCACGGATACGGTCGAACACCACCACCGATTCGTTTACCGAATAACCCAGCACCGCCAATACCGCCGCCAGCACCGACAGGGAGAACTCCCACTGAAAGAAGGCGAAGAAGCCGAGAATGATTACCACATCGTGCAAATTGGCAATAATCGCGGACAAGCCGAATTTCCATTCGAAGCGTATCCACAGATAACCGACAATGCCCAGACTGACCAGCAACAAGGCCATCGCGCCATTTTCGATCAAATCACGTCCAACCTGCGGGCCGACGAATTCAACGCGGCGCATTTCCACGGCGGCATCCTGCTTGTGCAAAACAGCCATTACATGCTCGCTCAATTTGGCACCGACAACATTTTGCTTGAGCGGAATCTGAATCAGGACATCGTGACTGGAGCCGAAGTTCTGCACCTGAACTTCTGGCAGATTATTGGCAGCCAGATGTTCGCGGACTTTAACCAGATCAGCGGGCTGCGCATAATGCACCTCCATCACGGTACCGCCGGTAAAATCCACCCCGAAATTCAAACCCTTATAGGCGAGAAAAAATATCGCCAGCAGGAAAGTCACCAGCGAAATGGCTGTGGTGTAACGGCCATAACTCATGAACGGGATGTCGCGTTTGATCTTGAATAATTCCATGTTGTTTCTTCCTTGTTATTCCCCCCGCTCTCCCACATCATGGGGAGGCTGGAGGGAAGGTATTAGCCGATGGATATCTTGTTCAGTTTGGCGCGGCGTCCGTAAACCAGATTCGTGATGGCACGCGACACCATGACCGAACTGAACATCGAAGTCAGAATACCCAGACACAACACCACCGCGAATCCCTTGATAGGGCCGGAGCCAAACAGGAACAGCGCGATGCCGGCGATAAGGTTGGTGATATTCGAGTCCACGATGGTGGCAAACGCATTCTCATAGCCCGCATTGATGGCCGCCTGCGGCGACATGCCATTGCGCAGCTCTTCACGAATACGCTCATTAATCAATACGTTGGAGTCAATCGCCATACCCAGCGTCAGCGCGATACCCGCCATGCCCGGCAGGGTCAGCGTCGCTTGCAACATGGATAACAACGCGATCAGCAACAGCAGGTTGGCTGCCAGTGCCAGCACGGAAATGGTGCCGAACATCAGGTAGTAAGCGACCATAAACACCGCGATCAACATGAAGCCGATCTTGGTGGAATTGAAGCCGCGCGAAATATTGTCCGCACCCAGACTCGGGCCTACGGTACGCTCTTCAACGATTTCCATCGGTGCGGCCAGTGCACCGGCACGCAACAGCAACGAAGTATCCTGCGCCTCTTCAGTGCTCATCTTGCCGCTAATCTGTACCCGGCCACCGCCAATTTCCTCGCGAATCACAGGCGCCGTAATAATTTCACCCTTGCCTTTTTCAAACAGGATGATCGCCATGCGCTTGCCGACATTTTCACGCGTGGCTTCCTTGAATTTGCGCGCGCCCACGCCGTCCAGATTGATATGTACTGCAGGCTCATTGTTACGATTATCAAAACCGGGTTGCGCATCATTGATGCGTTCGCCGGTCAGCATCACCTGCTTCTTCACCAGCAGGGTATTGCCTTCCCTGTCCTTGAACATCTCGGTGCCGAACGGTGCGACCCCGCCTGCAGCGATCTGATGCTCGTCATCCACCATGCGCACTTCCAGCGTGGCGGTGCGTCCCAGAATATCCTTGGCGCGCGCCGTGTCCTGCACACCGGGCAACTGCACCACCACGCGATCCGCGCCCTGTTGCTGTATCACCGGCTCGGCCACACCCAGTTCATTGACACGGTTACGCAGCGTCAACAGATTCTGCTGCACCGCCGACTCCTGAATGCGATGTTCGGCTTCCGGCTTGAGCGTGGCTTGCAACATAAATTCGCCGGCCTGATCTTTAGCGGTCAACGCATAATCGGAGAAACGCTGTTTGAGTTGCTCTTCGGCCTTGCTGCGCGATTCCACGTCACGGAATTTCACCAGCAAGTTGTTGCCGTCGCGACTCACGCCGGAATAGGCGATATTTTCTTCACGCAACGCGCTGCGAATATCGCCGGTCGCCGCCTCCAGCGCCTTGTCCAGCGCGGCTTTCATGTCCACCTGCAACAGGAAATGTACGCCGCCGCGCAAATCCAGGCCGAGGTACATCGGCAGCGCATGCATACTGGTCAACCACCGTGGCGAACGCGGCAACAAGTTGAGCGCCACCACGTAGTCTTCGCCCAACTGGCTGTTCAGCACGTCTTTGGCTTTGAGCTGCACATCCGTATCGGCAAAGCGCGCCTTGATGCTGTTGCCATCCAGCGCGACCATTTCCACGTTGAGGTTGGCCGTTCTGAGCGCATCTTCCACGCGACCCAGCAAGGCGGCATCCGCTTTCATACTGGAACGCAACGGCAAAATCTGCACGGCAGGCGATTCACCATAGAAATTCGGCAAGGTATAAATCAGGCCGGCCAGTAATGCAGCCAGAATCAGCAGATTTTTCCAGAGTGGATAACGGTTCATAACGACCTCTAATGCGCGCAACACCCCCCGCCAGGGGGGTGTGCTTACTTGATGGATTTAATAGTTCCCTTGGGCAGCACGCTTTGAATCGCGGTTTTTTGCACGGTCACTTCAATATTTTCAGCAAGCTCCACACCGACATATTGCTCATAAACCTTGCTGACGCGCCCCAATTCACCACCCGTCGTCACCACTTCATCGCCGCGCTGCAATGCTTCCAGCATGACTTTATGTTCTTTGGCGCGCTTGGATTGCGGACGCAGGATCATGAAATAAAATACCGCGACCAGCGCGACCAGCGGCAGAAAATCCATAAACCCGCCACCTGCTGCCGGGGCAGCCGCTTCAGCAAAAGCATTACTAATAAACATTGTTCTCACTCCAGTAATCGATCAAAAGGCGCGCATTCTATCACGAAGCCCGTTACAACTTCATGTTAGCCCGGCACGTCGTTGCACAAAATCCGCGACAAACTGTTCAAACGCATCGGCCTCTATCGCCGCGCGCATCTCGGACATCAATTGTTGGTAATAGTGCAGATTGTGTATCGTATTCAGCCTCGCACTCAAAATTTCCTTCAGGCGATACAAATGATGCAGATAGGCGCGACTGAAATTCTGACAGGTATAGCAGGAACATCCCTCATCAAGCGGCCTGGTATCCAGTCGATACTGCGCATTCTTGATTTTGATGTCGCCATGCTGCGTGAACAACATACCGTTGCGCGCGTTGCGGGTCGGCATCACGCAATCGAACATATCTATGCCTTGCGCCACCGACGCCACCAGATCTTCCGGCGTGCCCACGCCCATCAGATAACGCGGCTTGTCCTGCGGTAATTTCGGCGCGGTATGCTCGAGTATGCGTCGCATATCCTCTTTCGGCTCGCCCACCGACAAGCCGCCTATCGCATAGCCGTCAAATCCGATTTTCACCAGTTCGGCTAGCGACTCATCGCGCAACCCCTCAAACATGCCGCCCTGCACGATGCCGAACAAGGCATTGGGATTGCCTTCGTGCGCCGCCCTGGAACGCGCCGCCCAGCGCAGCGACAATCGCATCGAATCCGCCGCTTCGCGCTCGGTGGCCGGGAAGGGCGTGCATTCGTCGAAGATCATCACAATGTCGGAATTGAGCACCCGCTGGATGCGCATCGACTCTTCCGGCGTCAAAAAAAGCTTGTCGCCATTCACCGGCGACTGGAATTTCACCCCCTCTTCGGTGATCTTGCGCAACGCACCCAGGCTGAACACTTGAAAGCCGCCCGAATCAGTGAGTATCGGCCCCTCCCAGCCCATGAAACCGTGCAAGCCACCATGCGCCGCTATTACCTCCAGCCCGGGGCGCAGCCACAAATGGAAGGTGTTACCCAGCACGATATTCGCATCGATCTCGCGCAACTCCTTAGGGCTCATCGCCTTCACCGTGCCATACGTGCCGACCGGCATGAACGCCGGGGTCTGTACCGTGCCATGCGCCAGCGTCAACTGCCCGCGCCGCGCCTTGCCCGAAGTCTTGTATAAATCAAATTTCATTGGCAACCTTAAAAACAATTAAAAGCATCGGGATAAATCCCGACCTACACAACTAACGACTAGCGACTAGCGACTTTCTTCTCGATCAGCATCGCATCGCCGTAGCTGAAGAAACGGTATTGCTGTTCTACCGCATGGCGATAGGCTGCGCGCATCTCTTCCATGCCGCCGAACGCGCTCACCAGCATCAGCAGCGTGGATTTGGGCAGGTGGAAATTGGTCAGCAGCACATCCACCACGCGAAAACGATAACCCGGCGTAATGAAAATCCGCGTCTCGCCCGTACCGGCCTGCAACATGCCGCTCTGCCCCCGCAAGGGGGAGGCCGATGGGTGCCCGATGCCTGCGGCATCACCCTCTCGCACCGCAGCGCTCTCCAGTGCGCGCAAACTGGTGGTTCCCACCGCAACGACCCGCCCGCCCGCAAGCCGCGCCCGCGCGATCACCTCCACCGTCTCCTGCGGGATTTCATAACACTCGCTGTGCATGGCATGTTCATGCACATGCTCGACACGTACCGGCTGGAACGTGCCCGCACCAACGTGCAAAGTCACGTATGCAATATTCACCCCTTTGTGCAGCAAGGCTTGCAGCATCTCGTCATCAAAATGCAGCCCGGCCGTCGGGGCGGCTACCGCACCCGATTCACGCGCAAAAACAGTCTGATAACGTTCTTCATCCTCATCTTCCGCCGCGTGCGTTATGTAGGGTGGCAAAGGCAAGCGGCCATAACGCTCCAGCAATTCCAGCACCGGCATCTCGGAAAGGAAACGCAGGTGAAAGAACTCTCCCGCGCGCCCCAGCACCTCCACTTCCATTTCACCTGACAACTTCAAATAGCTGCCCGCCCTGGGCGATTTGCTGGCGCGCACCTGAGCCAGCACCTCATGTTCGTTTAGCACCCGTTCCACCAGCACTTCGATTTTTCCACCACTTTGCTTCTCACCGAACAGCCGCGCCTTGATCACGCGCGTATCGTTCAGCACCAGCACATCGCCCGCCCTGACCTTGTGCAGAAAATCGGCAAAGCGACTGTCTTCCAGCGAGTCGCCCTGCACACACAGCATACGGCTCGCACCGCGTTTTTCAGGCGGATGCTGCGCAATCAACGCCTCGGGCAAGGCAAAATCAAACTCATCGGTACGCATCAACAGCCAGCCATTTTCGCAAAGGCGCAATTGTAGTTGATATGGGTAACTGTTTCATGGATAATGCGCCCCACTTCGCCGGGGTGATGGAACTGGTAGACGTGCCGGACTCAAAATCCGGTGCCTGAAAGGGCGTGGGGGTTCGATTCCCCCCCCCGGCACCAAACAAAATAAGGCAGGTTATCCTGCCTTATTTTATTTTCAAGACCTAATTCTGGAATCAAACCGGATGATCTGGAAACCAAACGTTACTGTCGCCGCCGTCATCGAGCGCGATGGAAAGTTTTTACTGGTCGAAGAAGAGACCTCGCAAGGCGTGCGTTTCAACCAGCCTGCCGGTCACTGGGAGCCAAACGAAACACTGACCGCCGCCGCAACGCGCGAAGTGCTGGAAGAATCCGCTTATGATTTCGAGCCACACTATCTGCTCGGCATCTACCACTGGCACGCCCCCGAATCCGACACCACCTATCTGCGCTTTGCTTTTGGCGGCGAAATCACGGCACACCACCCGGAACTCACCCTGGACGAAGGCATACTGCGCGCCGTGTGGCTGACGATAGACGAAATCCGCGCCAATCAGGCGCCGCACCGCAGCCCGCTGGTATTGCGCTGCGTTGAAGACTACCTCGCAGGGAAACGCTACCCGCTCGAAATGCTGGTGCATTATGACTAACCAGCAAACTCGTTCCCCCTATCTAACCCCCCTCGCTGCGCTCTCCCCCTGCAAGCAGTAGAAAGGACGAACGTGAAAATCACTTCTAAATCCCGTGTAGTAGTCGGCCTGTCCGGCGGCGTGGACTCTTCCGTCACGGCCCTGCTGTTGAAGCAACAGGGCTATGACGTGATCGGCCTGTTCATGAAAAACTGGGAAGATGACGACAACAGCGAATATTGCTCCTCGCGTCAGGATCTGCTCGATGCCGTGTCGATTGCCGACACCATAGACATTCCCATCGAGGCGGTGAATTTTGCGAAGGAATACAAAGACCGCGTGTTCAGCTCTTTTTTGAGCGAATACCAGGCCGGGCGTACCCCTAATCCCGATATTCTGTGCAACGCCGAGATCAAGTTCAAAGCCTTTCTCGACCACGCCATGCGCCTCGGCGCGGACTGCATCGCCACCGGGCATTACGCACAGGTACGCGAAGTGGACGGACTGTTCCAGTTACTCAAGGCAGCTGATAGCAGCAAGGACCAGAGCTACTTTCTGCATCGTCTGGATCAGGCACAGTTAAGTAAAGCCATGTTTCCGCTGGGCAAGCTGCTCAAGTCCGAGGTGCGCGTGATTGCAGAGCAGCATGGCTTGTGCAACTTTGCCAAAAAGGACAGCACCGGCATCTGCTTCATCGGCGAGCGCCCGTTCCGCGAATTTTTAAGCGGCTATCTACCCACCCAACCCGGCGAGATGCGCACCCCGGAAGGCAAAATAGTCGGCAAACACATGGGGTTGTCGTTCTATACCCTGGGCCAGCGTCAGGGTCTGGGGATAGGCGGCGACAAACATTCCAGCGGCGAGCCGTGGTTCGTCGCCACCAAAGACATGACTCACAACCGCCTGATCGTGGTGCAGGGTCACGACCATCCGGCGCTGCTGAGCACTCAGCTGGCAGCACTAAACAGCCACTGGATCAGCGGCAGCGCACCCTTGCTCAATCACGCCTACGCCGCCAAGACCCGCTACCGCCAGAGCGATGCGCCTTGCCAGATCACACAACTGACAGGCGGCGAATGCTCGATTGCGTTCGAGCAGCCACAATGGGCGGTCACACCCGGACAGTCGGTGGTGCTATATGACGGCGAAATCTGTCTGGGTGGTGCGATCATCGAACAAGGACGGTGCTGATTCGCGTAAAATGCCGGTTTTCCGATTTAAGGCATTGCCATGACTACGCTTACCAAACTCACCGCACTCTCCCCGCTGGATGGCCGCTATCACGGCAAAGTTGACGGCTTGCGCAGCTATTTCAGCGAATACGGCCTGATCCGCTTCCGCGTCCATATCGAGATCGAATGGCTCAAGGCACTGGCCGCACAGACTGACGTCCCTGAAGTCGGCCCGTTCTCGGCTGAGACCATCGCACAGCTTGATGCACTAAACGCGAATTTCTCCGAAGCCGATGCACATGCAATCAAGACCATAGAACGCACCACCAACCACGACGTTAAAGCCGTTGAATACTGGTTGCGTGAGCAACTCTCCGCAAATCCGGAAACAGCCAATGTACTGGAATTCATCCATTTCGCCTGCACCTCAGAAGATATCAACAATCTGTCCCACGCACTGATGCTGAAAAACGGCCGCGATGCCGTGATGCTGCCTGCCTTGAAACTGGTCATCGCACGTCTGACCGATCTGGCACATCAACTGGCCGACCTGCCGATGCTGTGCCGCACCCACGGACAGACCGCCACACCAAGCACGCTGGGCAAGGAAATGGCCAACGTGGTGTACCGTCTGCGCCGCGCTGAACAGCGCCTGACCGAGGTGGAAATTCTCGGTAAGATCAACGGTGCGGTCGGCAATTACAACGCCCACCTGTCCGCCTATCCCGATGTAAACTGGGAAGCCTTTGCAGAGCATTTCGTCACCGCACAGGGCATTACTTTCAACCCTTACACCATCCAGATCGAACCGCACGATTACATGGCGGAACTGTTCGATGCCTACGCACGCATCAACACCATCCTGATCGACCTGAACCGCGACATCTGGGGCTACATTTCGATGGGATTTTTCAAGCAGAAGGTCATCAAGGGCGAAGTTGGCTCTTCGACCATGCCGCACAAGGTCAACCCGATTGATTTCGAAAACTCCGAAGGCAATCTGGGAATGGCCAACGCGCTGTTGCGTCACCTCAGTGAAAAATTACCGGTCTCGCGCTGGCAGCGCGACCTGACCGATTCCACCGTGTTGCGCAACATGGGGGTCGCACTGGGCTACACCCTGCTCGCCTACGAATCCTGCCTGAAAGGCCTGAACAAGCTGGAAGTTAATGAGTTGCGCGTAGCGACCGATCTGGACGCCAGCTGGGAAGTCATGGCCGAACCCATCCAGACCGTGATGCGCCGTTACAACATCGAGAATGCCTACGACAAACTGAAAGAACTGACACGCGGCCAGAGCGGCATCAACCGCGAATCGCTGCGCGCCTTTATTTCTACGCTGGAAATCCCGGAAACAGAAAAACAGCGCCTGCTGCAACTCTCGCCCGACACCTACATCGGCAAGGCGGCGGAACTGGCGAAACGGATTTAATTTGGTAACCCGGATGCAGCGCAGCGGTGCGTGGTTGTTGGGGCTTTAGCCCCTTACAACCACGGCCTACCCCTTGCGGGTGGAATCCGGGGATGCGATGCAACTAACCTCCCGGATTCCATTTCATTTCATCCGGGCTACGCTGGCTGCGCGGGAATGACGGAGTTTCCATTCTCGCCACTGTTTTATAGCAGCCCTCTTTCCGCAAACGACAGCGTCTGTCCTGCTGCCACCACGAAATGATCCAGTACGCGCACGTCCACCAGCGCCAGCGCCTGTTTCAGCGCATTGGTCAGCAACTGATCGGCCTGACTGGGTTCTGCGACCCCCGACGGGTGATTATGGGCGAGAATGACAGCGGCGGCGTTATGTGTCAGCGCCCGCTTGACCACTTCACGCGGATAAACGCTGGTCTGGCTGAGCGTGCCGTGAAACAGCTCTTCCGAAGCAATCACGCGATGCTGGGTATCCAGAAACAGCACCAGAAAAACTTCCTGCTGCCGCCCCGCCAGCAATAGTTGCAAATAGTCACGCACCACGCGCGGTGAGTTGAGCGAGTCACCACGTTGCAACTCCTCCCGCAAGGCACGTCGCGACATCTCCAGCACCGCTTGAAGTTGCACAAATTTGGCGGGGCCCATGCCTTTGGTCGTACAAAAATCGTCCAATTCGGCGGCAAATAGCCGGGTGAGACTACCGTATTTTCCAAGCAATTCACGCGCCAGATCCACCGCACTCTTGCCGGTCACGCCGGTGCGCAAAAAGATCGCCAGTAATTCCGCATCAGACAAAGCCGATGCGCCTCGCATCAATAACTTTTCGCGCGGACGTTCTCCTTCAGGCCAGTCGATAATACTCACGATCACCTCCACAGCATGCTGCAACGGCCAGCCGATCGCATGACGCATTGCGCGAACTATTATGGCACGGGAATGCGAGCCTTGCAGAATACGCTCTACTCCCCTATGCTGCTCAGCCCTATCAACTCAACTGCGTCAACGTGCTCAACCTTAACCGTTTCGCCCTGCTGGCATTAATTTCACTGACTGGCGGCTGCGCCAGCTTTTCCGATAAGGCGCTTCCACCTGCTGCCGAACCCGCCAAAGCAAAACCCGCCATTTCGAAGCCAGCCGCACCCGCTGCATCTGCCCCTGCCAGCACCCCGGCAGCACCGCGCGCAGCAGCGCCTGCACCCGCCGCACCGACCGACTCACAGACTCGCAACCTGGTATTAAAACTCTTACCCGCAAAACTCAAGGACAAGGAAGGCTGGGCGGATGATTTGCAATCCGCATTCAAGGCCTTGCAAATCCCGCCCAGCATCGAGAATTATTGCGCCACCGTCGCCATCATCGAACAGGAGTCGAGCTTTCAGGCCAACCCGCCCATCCCGGGACTACCCGCCATCGTCCGGCGAGAAATTGAACAGCGACGCGTAAAATACAGCATTCCTCAAAGCGTGGTTGACTGGATATTGTCCACCACCTCGCGCGACGGGCGCAGCTACCAGCAACGCCTGAACACACTCAAAACCGAGAAGGAACTCAGCGACTTGACCGAGGAAATTGTCGCCTCGATACCTGCCGGTAAGAAATTGTTTTCCAACTACAATCCGGTACGCACCGGAGGCCCCATGCAGGTCAGCGTAGAATTTGCCGAGAGCCATGCGCGTGTGCGTCCTTACCCCTACCCCGTCAACAGCAACCTGCGTAACGAGGTTTTCAGCCGTCGCGGCGGCCTTTATTTCGGCAGCGCCATTTTGCTCGATTACCCGGCCCCTTACGACGAGATGATCTATCGCTTTGCCGACTTCAATGCAGGCCGTTACAGCAGCCGCAACGCCGCCTTTCAGCGGGCTTTATCGCAGTTGAGCGGGAAACAGCTCGCACCAGACGGCGATTTACTGCACTACACGAACGGTAACATCGCCCCGGAATCCAGCGCCACGCAACGCGCCCTGCTTGCCATCAGCACAACATTGCAAATGAGCGCAGCCGAGATACAGCATGATTTGCGCCTCGAAAAATTATCCACTTTCAGCCGCACGCTGCTTTATAACCGTTTATTTGCGTTGGCGGATCGAAGCGGCATCCAGCCACGCGTGTTCATGCCGCAAATCAACCTGAAAAGCCCAAAGTTCCAGCGCAAGCTCACGACAAAATGGTTCGCCACACGGGTACAAACACGTTATCAGCGCTGTCTGCAGCAGCGATAAATCCGGGTTCAATACCACAGCCAGATACCCGCTGATAGTTATACCGCTACTTTTTCTTGTAAGATACACGGCATGAACAAATCGCAACCTTCCATCGTACTCGGCATCACCGGCGGCATCGCGGCCTACAAGGCGGCCGAATTACTGCGCCTGTTAACCAAACAAGGGATTTCAGTGCAAGTGGCGATGACCGAGGCGGCTTGCCACTTCATCACGCCGACCACCATGCAGGGTTTGTCCGGCAAGCCGGTGATAAGCTCTCAGTGGGATGCGCGCGTGCCGAACAGCATGGCGCACATCAATCTGAGCCGTGAAGCCGACGCGATTGTGGTCGCGCCCGCCAGCGCCGATTTCATCGCCAAACTGGCACATGGTCTGGCGGATGATTTACTTTCCACCTTATGTCTGGCGCGCGACTGCCCCTTACTGATCGCCCCGGCGATGAACCGCGAAATGTGGCAGAACCCTGCGACCCAACGCAATATCGCGCAACTGCTTGCCGATGGCATACAAGTACTGGGCCCGGATAGCGGCATGCAGGCCTGCGGCGAAGAAGGCACAGGACGCATGCTGGAGCCTGAACAACTTGCCGAACACATCGTTGCCTCCTTCCAGCCCAAGCTCTTGCCCGGCGCACGAATTCTGATCACCGCAGGGCCCACCTATGAGGCGATTGATGCGGTGCGCGGCATCACCAATCGCAGTTCAGGAAAGATGGGCTATGCCATCGCGCAAGCTGCGCTGGAAATGGGTGCCGAAGTGATACTGGTATCGGGGCCCACCGCTTTGCCCGCGCCCGCCGGTGCACAAAGAACGAATGTGCAAAGTGCCGCGCAAATGTATGAAGCCGTCATGCACAACGTTGCCCTCAGTGACATTTTCATCGCGGTGGCAGCGGTAGCCGATTACCACATTGCCCAGCCCAGCGAACATAAAATCAAGAAGAGTAACGCCCCGCTCACATTGGAACTCATCCCCAATCCGGATATTCTGGCGGATGTCGCCACCCTTCCCAATCCGCCTTACTGCGTAGGATTCGCCGCCGAGAGCGAGAATCTGGTCGAATATGCCGAACAAAAACGACAGGCGAAAAAATTGCCCCTGCTGGTAGGCAATATCGCCCAGCATGCTATCGGCAGCGACGACAACGAGCTGATTTTATTCGACGACGACGGCATCCATCCCCTGCCTCGCGCCGACAAACTCACGCTGGCAAGACAACTGATGCAACACATCGCACAGCGTTATACGGCGCGCTGATGCTCGCCATGCAGTATTTTGCTTAACCCCGGCCTTTGTACATCTTCCAAGGAGTACTGTAATGAAACACCCCGTTGTGGACGTAAAAATTCTGGATCTCCGCTTGCATGAAAACATGCCCGCCTATGCGACCAGCGGTTCGGCAGGCATAGATTTGCGCGCCTGCATCGAACAGAACATGGTCATTCAACCCAAACAGTGCGAACTGATCCCCAGCGGCATTGCGATTCACCTTGCCCACCCGGGCTATGCCGCGATGATATTGCCACGCTCCGGTCTGGGGCATAAGCATGGCATTGTGCTGGGCAATCTGGTCGGGCTGATAGATTCGGATTATCAGGGGCAGATTTTCGTCTCGCTATGGAACCGCAGTCAGATTCCCTTCACGCTCATGCCGATGGAACGCATGGCGCAACTGGTCATCGTGCCGGTCATGCAGGCAAAATTCAACATCGTCGAAGAGTTTCCATTGAGCGAACGCGGCACCGGCGGATTCGGCAGCACCGGAAAGCACTAAAAGCAGTCGTTAGTCGTTAGTCGTTAGTCGTTAGTCGTTAGTCGTTAGTCGTTAGTCAAAAAGTTTACAGCAAGTAAAAAACCCGCCGAAGCGGGTTTTTTACTTACAACTGGCTACTGGCTACTGGCTACTTACTGTTTTCTAGCGTTCCAGATTCAGTTCAATCTCGGTATTGTCGCCCCGGCGCACCGAAACCTTCTCAGTCACCATATTGTAGCCGGACAGTTTCACGCTGATGGCATGGATGCCCGGCTCCATTTCCAGGCGTAGCGGAGACAGTCCGTAATACACGCCATCCAGATACACTCTGGCGCGTGCCGGATTGGTATTCACCAGCAGCAATCCTGCCGTGTCACTGGCATGTGGCCGGTAACTGGGCACGGGAACATCATTGCCCGGTTGCACGCCATAATCCGGCTTCGTCGGTGCAGCGGGAGCAGGCTTGGGCAGTGATGGAGCGACATAAACCGTCACCCCGGGGATCGCCTTGGTACCCGGCGTCAAATTGAACAATTCAGGATGAGCTGCCATCAGCGAAGCACTGATAGCCTCGACCGTTTTGGTGCTGGCAATACGCAATTCATGGTTAAGATAAGCGATGACATCGTCTTTATTGTTACCCGAGACGCCGGCAAAGCGATCATGCTTCTCGGTCACCAAGCCAGACCAGACTACTTTTCCGGTCGCCACATCTTTCAACGTGGTTTCAATCGCGATAAAAATTTCGTCGCGATTCTTGACGTTCAAAGTCAACTCCTTCACCACGCCCGACATTTCAAACAGCGCGTTACCCGCACTGGCGCCTTCCATTACCTGATAGCCTTCGGCATCGAAACGCTTTTTCATTGCGCTGGTCACCAGATCCGCAACATCCTGATCCAGAATCAACTCGCTGCCGCTCACGCCTCTTACCTGATTGGTCAACTGACCGAGATAACGCGGACTGCTCACCTTGCGCTGGTCCACATAGTTATTAACTCGCATAGTCGCGGCGTACTTAAGCACCGGACCGGTACGGCTGGCCGCTGCTTTCTTTTCACCTGTCGTGACCAGCGTACCGTCGCCGCCATTGATCCAGCCACCGACCGTATCTTTGGCATCCTTGACAGAGGCACATCCGGCAACAGCAAACAACAAAACCAGCAGCGCAACACGTTGCGATAATGAACTCATTAACTTCACCTCAGGATTTTTCAATGCGATTAGGCGTGTGGAATAACAGCATCAATTTCGGCGAAAGTATGCGCCAATTCGAAACTCTGCACTTGCGCACCCAACTGACGGGCAATTTGTGTGACCGAGAACAGGCCGCACACGGTTTGCTTGCCATCCGCGCCTTCGGAAACTACCAGCGCATGCTGCCTGTGGGATTTCTTCAGGCTGGCAACGATTTCGCCTACTCTGGCATTTTGTACATCTTCGATCTTCATCACTTCCAGTTCGCGCTGCGTGGTCATGATGTCGCGCACCGTGATATCTGCATGAATTCCGCCCACGCTTTGCAGGAAACGCATCGGCTTTTCCCCCAATACATCCGAGGCAGTCAACAGCCCTGACACCTGTTCATTTTCGTCCAGCACCAGCAACATACGCACGCCATAACGTATCATCTTGGAATTGGCTCTGTCCATTAGCGTCTGGGCGCGCACACTCACCACTGAAACCTTGCTCAAATCGGTCATCACGCTGGCAGCCGGATCGCTCAGCTTGACGCGTTCAGCAAAAACCTGCTTGGGGCGCACAATAGACGCGCCTGTTTTCAATGGGAAAGAATCCAGCCCTGTATACTCTTTAATCATCTTTTCACTCCTGTAAATTCACAATAATTATCTATGCATGTGTTGCAGATACGCCTGATGGTGCGAACAAGCGGCTCTAACCCCGGGGTCAGGCAGGTAGCGCACCAACTCATTTAGCGCCTTGGTGTAAATCTCACGTTTGAATTCGATGACTGCCTGTATATCCAGCCAGTAATCATTCCAACGCCATGCGTCAAATTCCGGATGCGCGCAAGCGCGCAAACAGACATCACAATCACGTCCTACCAAACGCAACAAAAACCAAATCTGCTTCTGCCCGCGATAACCGCCACGCGATTCCCGCTTACTCCAACTTTGCGGAACTTCATAACGCATCCAGTCACGGGTGCGTCCCAGTATCTGCACATGCTCGGGGCTCAAACCGACTTCTTCATACAATTCGCGATACATTGCCTGCTCTGGATTTTCTCCATGCTGTATGCCGCCTTGCGGGAACTGCCAAGCATGCTGCCGAATCCGTTTTGCCCAGAATACTTGATTTTTGTCATTCGTGATAATGATGCCGACATTCGGGCGGTAGCCGTCTCGGTCTATCATTTTCCACTCTACCAGCTTAATTTCAATTGTCGGATTCTTTCACATTTCGCCTTTATTGAAAAGCGAATATACGGCATATCCTCAATCACGCCCGAACGAAAGTAGCAATCGCCACCCTGAACCCCGATTAAAGACCCTGACGAGGGCGAGCGTTATATCCACATTCCCTGTAAAATCGCGTTTTCACAAAACCTTTCACATCGGACATCATGCGCGTTTCACAATTTTTCATCTCCACTCTAAAAGAAGCCCCTTCCGAAGCAGAACTTCCGAGTCACAGGCTCATGATGCGCGCGGGCTACATCAAAAAACTCGCCAGCGGTTTGTACACATGGATGCCATTGGGATTGCGCGCCTTGCGCAAGGTGGAAGCCATCGTACGTGAAGAGATGAATGCCAGCGGCGCTATCGAATTGCTGATGCCCGCCGTGCAACCCGCCGAACTCTGGGATGAAACCGGGCGCTGGGAAGTGTTCGGCCCGCAGATGCTGAAAATCAAGGACAGGCACAATAATCAATTCTGTTTCGGTCCAACCCACGAAGAAGTGATTACCGATATCGCGCGTCGCGAAATCCGCAGCTACCGCCAGCTGCCTATCAATTTTTATCAGATTCAGACCAAATTCCGCGATGAAGTACGGCCACGCTTCGGCGTGATGCGCGCGCGCGAATTCCTGATGAAGGATGCCTATTCTTTTCACGCCGATTTCGCCAGCCTGGAAGCAAGCTATAACGTGATGTATCAGACCTACAGCCGCATTTTCACGCGTCTGGGGCTGAAATTTCGCGCCGTGGCCGCCGACACGGGCGCCATTGGCGGCAGCGGTTCACACGAATTTCACGTACTGGCTGATTCCGGCGAAGATGCGCTGGCCTATTGCCCGACATCAAGTTACGCCGCCAACGTGGAACTGGCACAAGCCATCACCCCCGACACCGCACGTCCTTCGCCCGCCGAAGAAATACGCAACGTAGAGACGCCCAAACAGACCACCTGCGAACAAGTGGCCCAATTACTGGACATTCCACTGCAACGCACCGTCAAGCTGCTGGCGCTGATGGCGGAAGACAAGCTACACATACTGCTGCTGCGCGGCGACCACAGCCTGAATGAAATCAAGGCCGCCAAGCTGCCCGGACTAGCCGATTTCCGCTTTGCCAGAGAAGATGAAATTCGCAGCTTTTTCGATTGCCCGCCCGGTTTTCTCGGCCCTGTCGGTCTGGACAGAACAACGGTACGCGTGATTGCCGATCAGTCCGTGGCGGTCATGAGTGATTTCGTCGCAGGCGCGAACGTAGCCAAATTTCACACCGCTGGTATCAACTGGGGGCGCGACTTGCCCGAACCTGATCTGGTGGCCGATATCCGCAACGTGGTCACCGGCGATATTTCACCGGATGGCAATGGCACGCTGGAAATCTGCAGGGGCATCGAAGTCGGTCACATCTTCCAGCTGCGTACCAAATACGCCGAAAGCATGAAAGCCACGTTTCTGGATGCGCAGGGCAAGGCGCAGATTCTGGAAATGGGCTGCTACGGCATAGGCGTATCGCGCATCGTCGCCGCCGCCATCGAACAGAATTTTGACGAGCGCGGCATCGCGCTTCCTGCCGCCATGGCCCCTTTCCAGGTCGCGCTGGTGCCCATTGGCATGAATAAGAGCGAGGCCGTGAAGAACGCCGTCGAACAACTCTACAGCGAGCTGAAAGCCGCCAGCATCGAGGTCTTGCTGGATGACCGCGACGAGCGCCCCGGTGTGATGTTTGCCGACATGGAACTGATTGGCATCCCGCACCGCCTCGTCGTCGGCGAGCGTAATCTGAAGGAAAATTTAATCGAATATCAGGGACGACGCGATACCAGCGCACAGGCCATCCCCTTGCAAAACGCGCTGGAGTTCGTACAATCCAGACTATGAAAAAAATAGGTGCAAGGTGCAAAGTTCAAGACGCAAGTAAAAGCTGCTATCCAGCTTTGCGCTTGTCCCTTGCCGCTTGCACCTTGATCCTGTTGTTCGCCACTAACGCCTTTGCTGGCACGCAAACCTACACACCGCTATCCGCCAGCGTACGTGCGGTATTACAACACAGCGTATCGGATCAGGCCGCATCTAAACAAGCCTTCGCCACACAGTATGAAGCGGACGCATGGCTGAACGAGATGTCGCGTCGTCTGGAAAAACGCCTGCCTGACAAGCGCTACCGCATGGATTTTCTCAACACCGTGCATTATGAGGCCACCCGGGCGGGGCTCGATCCGCAACTGGTATTGGGTTTGATTGAAGTGGAGAGCGGCTTTAAAAAATACGCCGTATCTTCAGCAGGTGCGCGCGGCTACATGCAAGTGATGCCATTCTGGGTGCGCGAAATCGGTACAACCGAGCAGAATTTGTTTCATCTGCGCATCAATCTGCGCTACGGTTGCACGATACTGCGACATTATCTGGATATAGAGAAAGGCGATCTGTATCGCGCCCTGGGGCGTTACAACGGCAGCCTGGGTCGCCCCGAGTACCCGAATCTGATACGTGCCGCCTGGCATAACCACTGGACATTACCTCAGCGCACCGTCAGCAATAACCACGCACCCGCCAGTTAAAACGCCTGATACCATACTCGCCGCTTTTTCGCGTCACCGCACCCATCTGCCAGCCGAGTTGATCACTCGCCATGCTGGCATAAATTCTGTGTGTACAAGTTTTTCCAGTATGCCACCCGGCTATTAATGACCGTGTTTTTCAGGCTCGGCAGACGCTGATTCATCCTTGCCCGTACCATGTTCTGCGGCATGGCTGAAATACAGTGCCAGCGCAATCAGTGTGATACTGGCGCCCAGATAGACCAGATCCAGCGGCGTTTCCAGCTTCATGCGCAACGCCTCCTTAAACAACGTGACGATCAAAATCATCAGAATTACCTTGGCTAAGCGGCTTTTCAGGTCATCCAGATTGTTGATGACCAGAATATTGCCTGAGGCCTTATTGCCATGCGCCTGATCGATATCACTGATGAACAATTCGTACAAGCCGAATGAAAAAATCAACATCACTGTCGCCAGCAAATAACCGTCCACCACCTCCACGATGTGCGAAACCGTGTTGTCATGCAGCGCCTTGCGCGCCTCGTCTGTCAGGCTGGCATCGGCATAATGCAGCGCATGCTGAACCAGGAAGTACACATCCACGGTAGCCATATAAAAAATCAAAAAACCCGCCAGCAGACTACCAATAACGGCGGCCAGAATGACAAACCGGCTATTCCACAGCGCCCCTTCAAACAGCTTCTCAACAAGTTTCATTTTAGATTCAGGTCAGTTAAAAATAATGCATATTAAAACGCAAATAACCCCATCGGGCAAGCGTTTGGACTGAACTTGCCCGCTCGAACGATTGACAGTCTGTAAACAGGGGGCATACGATTGTGAGCATGTCCTCACTCTACCTGAATCATTTCGGCCTTCGCGCTGCGCCTTTTTCAATCACGCCCGACCCCGGATTTTTTTTCGAGGGGGGCGACAGGGGCGCGTTCATCGCCGGACTCTTGCACGCCGCTCTGCAAGCCGAAGGCATCGTGCTGGTGATCGGCGAAGTGGGCAGTGGTAAAACACTGATGACCCGATTGCTGCTCGCGCGTCTGCCCGACCATGTCGATACCGTCTATCTGCCCAACCCTGCTTTTTCGCGCGATGAAATCATGCAGGTCATCGCCAGAGACCTGGGTATTTCCACAGCCAGCCCGGGCGTGAGCCTGGAGGCACTCCAGCAGGAGCTGATTAGCCGCCATGCGCAAGGCAGGCAAGTGGTGGTATTGATAGATGAGGCGCACGCCATGCCCGCCGATTCCATAGAGGAAGTCAGGCGACTCTCCAATCTGGAGACCGACGACCGCAAACTGGTTCAGCTGATTCTTTGCGGCCAGCCCGAACTGGACACGCTGCTGTCCAAACCCTCTCTGCGCCAGGTGCGTGACCGCGTCGTGTACCGGCTCATGCTGGGCAACTTATCCCGAAATGAATCCAGCCGCTATCTGACTCACCGGCTCAGCATTGCCGGATGGCGCGGCGGACGGCTGTTTTCAGCCTTGGGCGAGTGGCTGTTGCTATTCGATGCAGGGGGACGAGCCCGGCGCCTCAACCTGATCGCCGACAAGGCACTACTGGCCGCTTTCGCAGCGGGCAGCAAGCAGGTCTCCGCCCGCCATGTGTGGCTCGCCATACAGGATGCCGGCGCCAATTTTTCCTCACCCTGCACGCAGGCAATATACAGGCGAGCAACCGCCGCATTCATCATCGCACTGCTTGTTGCCACGACGCTCTGGCTGGCCGTTAAAGCCTGAGCACACGCCCCTGCGCCACTTTTTCCCGGTACTTCCTGTTTCCCTACCACGACTTCCTGTTTCCCTATCTATCTAATTACATATATATTTTGGCCTATTGACCGCACACCCTGAAACTGAAAGACTGCGCCTGGTGCTGGTGCTGGTGGCCGGAAATGGCGTGGATCTATCCCGCATCAATTCAGCCAGACAGAGGAATCGGAACAACCGGGGGTGGCCGAATTATGCAAGAGTCGCAATTTGTATATTTATTGATGACATTGGCCATAGGACAATCGCCCGATGTGCAACTGCGCCCCGTGACACCACAAATTTCTCACGAGCAGCCGGGCGCACCACTCAAACGAGCGTCCTCTGCATCGCCCCGCAATCATTTACAGCCCTGCGAAGCACCTGTGCAAAAAACCACACGAAACCCCATGCCGACCCATTTGCCTGCCTTGCAGCATTGCACCGATTAGCCGCCGTCACGTCGCAGAACCGGCAACATACTTGAGAGGAACTGGCAATGCACTCTGGTCTTGATAACGAAAAACGAACAGGCGTGAGACGCTTATTCGGTCTGTTCGCCGCGCTCTGTGTCTCACTCAGCGCATGCACCCATCTCCCCAAGGCGATTGCCCCATCCGATCAGCACATCAATCTACCCCAATCAACCACCCCCGGCATCATCCCGCCGCTTGCCGACATCGCCCCGCTACCGCCGCCGCCCAAAGCGACCAAGGCTGCCGAACGCTACAGCATCGTGGTCAACAATGTCCTGGCACAGGAAATCCTGTTTGCGCTGGCGCGTGATGCCAAGCTCAACATCGAAATTCACCCCGGCATCACCGGCACGGTGACCATGAATCTGCTGGATCGCACCCTGCCTGAAATACTGGACGCCATCGCACGTCAGGTGGACATGCGCTATGAACTCAACGGCGGCAACCTCGCCATCATGCCCGACAGTCCATTTCTCAAGAGCTACCAGATCGAATACCCCAACGTGGCGCGAGATGCCAAAAACAGCATCAACATGTCCACCAGCATCGCCGTCATAGGAAAAGGACAAGGTGGCGGCGGGGGCAGCAATGGCTCTGCTTCCAATATAGACAACATTTCCAAAAATAACTTCTGGGAAACACTGACCGAAAATATCAAGGATCTGTTGCGTGAAACCGACAAAAAGTTGCCTGAAGGCGTAAACGAGACCGAACAATACAATCCGCAACCCGTTGCTTCTCAGCCTGCTGCCGGGCAAAGCGCGGTATCCGCGCTGCCAGCGCAGATACAGCCCCAGAACACCAGCCGCGCGCGCCGCGTGACCTATCGTGAAGCGGCCTATGTGATCGCCAATCCGGAAACCGGCATCATCAGCGTGCGCGCCACGTCACGCCAGCATGCCACAGTGCGTGAATTCATCGACAAGGTGATGAACAACGCGCGCCGCCAGGTGATGATAGAGGCCACCATCGTCGAAGTCTCGTTGTCCAATCAGTACCAGCAAGGCATAGACTGGTCGCTGCTGACCAACTTCGGCCTCAGCATGACTCAAGTTGCAGCCGCTCAAGTCGTAGCATCACCTGTCGCAACAATAGGCACCATCAGATTCAACAATCCCGGTACAGGCAAAGCCAACCTGAGCGGCCTGGTTCAGTTGCTTGAGTCCTTCGGCAAACTGCATGTGCTGTCCAGCCCCAAACTGTCGGTACTAAACAACCAGACCGGCTTGGTAAAAGTCGTGAATGAAACAGTCTATTTCACCGTAGATGTGACGTTGGCTGCTCCTGTCGCCATAGGTGCTACACCCGGACGAGACACCTTTGTCAGCAACATCCATACTGTTCCGGTCGGCTTCATGATGTATGTCACGCCGCAAATCAGCGCCGATTCCGAAATCACGCTTAACCTGCGGCCGACCATCACCCGCATTCGCGGCTATGCGACGGATCCTGTCTCTGCGCTGATTGCTGCGAGTACTGGCATAACAATACCTCCCAATCTCATTCCGCAAATCCAGACGCGTGAGATGGAGTCCATCATGAGGGTGCGCAACGGCGACGTCGCGGTACTGGGCGGATTGATGCAGGATGAACGCCAGGGTGATACCAGTCAGATACCCGGACTGGGCAGCATTCCCGGACTGGGCGAACTGTTCAAGTCGCGCAACGATACCAATACCAAAACCGAACTGGTCGTTTTCCTGCGCCCCATCATTCTTAATCAGGAAAGCCAGCACGACGTAGTACGCCAGTTCAAGAACCCGACCGCCACTGCGGAATGGCAACAAAGCACCCAACAAACGGGGGGGACACCATGAGTCTGCTGTTCGATGCTTTAAAACGCGCACAAGGCAATGGCAGCAAACCCTTGACGGATGCGTCGCCGCATAACGGCAACAATGAAACAATGCATAAAACAGAAGGGGTCAGCGCGGCCACCGGACCCAAGACTCGCGTATTACCCTATGTAATAGCCGGACTGGTTCTGCTGACGGGCGGGTTGTCCTGGTTTATTTACCAGCAAAACCAGCACATTCCCGTCGCTACCGGACAGGCTGACCTGACTGCTTTATCGCTTGACGCGGCCTCACACGTTGTAGCCGCGTCCGGCATCACAGAAACCATCGCCACCCTGCCTGCCACCGCAAGCGGGGCCGACAATCTGACCTACAAAGACAAATCGTGGACACGCCCCGTCGAGACCAAAAAACAGGCGAAACGCAAACCCAGGCGCAACATCCCTCAGCCCGGGATTCAGCCTGATCCGCTCCAGAGCGCCTATCTGGCGCTGTCCGAAGGCCGTCTGGATCAGGCCGAGCACAACTACCTCGCCGCACTTGCGCGACAACCGCATGAGAAAGATGCGCTACTCGGACTGGCGGTGATCGCCCAGCGCAGGATGCAGACGGAGCGCGCCGCCGAACTCTATCGTCAGGTGTTGCGCGAAGATCTGGGCAACGCCGCCGCTGCCGCCGGACTGGTCAGCCTGTCCGTGCTGGCTGATCCGCTGGCGGCCGAAAGCCAGCTCAGGGAACTGATCGATCTCAAGCCGACGGCAGCCGAATTTCACTATGCGCTGGGCGGCGTGCTGGCACGTCAGCAGCGCTGGGGAGAGGCGCAGCAGGCCTTCTTCCGCGCCAGCAGCCTTAAACCTGACAACGCGCTTTACGCTTACAACCTGGCAGTCTCACTCGATCACTTGCAGCAGCCAGCCGCCGCTCTTGCCTACTATCAGCAGGCAGTACGTCAGGCCAAACCCCGTGATCCCGCCATCGACCAGGACGCAATCGGGCGCCGGATACAGGAACTGAGCGGGGCATCCCCGGAATCACGTTAAATCGTTATGAACCCAATAATCCATTTGCTTCGTCATTCCGGTGCCGGGACACCCGTTTTTCGTACCCGCGCAGGCGGGAATCCAGCAAAAAAAGTGCCGCAAAGCGGACAAGACTTCAGCTTTGTCCCGCTATGCGGGAATTATTCAATCAACTGGATTCCCGCCTGCGCGGGAATGACGTGGTTTTCGAGCTGATGGACAATTTCGGATGAATACCCCAAATTCACAAGCCATTCACCAGCGTATCGGCGAGGTACTGATCGCACGCGGCCAGATCAATAATGATCAGCTGCGTATCGCCCTGCACCGGCAAAAAAACGATAACAAACCGCTGGGTGAAGCGCTGCTTGATTTGCATTTCATTACCGAGCAAGCCATGCGCGAGGCCGTATCCGAGGCAGCGGGTTACAAATCCATAGACTTGTCCGGTCTGGTAGCCAACGCGGCCGCCTTGGCGCTGATCCCCAAACCCGTCGCCATCAAACACACCCTGTTTCCGGTCAGTTTTGACCCGGAAGCGGCTGATCTGGTAATCGTCGCATCCAATCCGGACGACATTCTGGCGCGGGATGCGATTGCCCCTTTTCTGCTTCAGGCCGGTCAAATAGCCGGGAAACGCATCATTCCCTCATGGCGTATCGCACCCAGTGCGGAGGTACTCGCCACGATAGACCGATTCTACAATCACGAACTTTCCATCGAGGGTATCCTTTTCGAGCTGGAGAGCGGCGAGCTCGACCTGAACGCGCTCACCCAGACCGGCGTTTCATACAGCCACCCGATTGTTCGTCTTACCGACGCGATACTTTCCGATGCGGTCAGCCGTAGCGCATCGGACATCCATTTCGAGCCTGAAGAACAGTTTTTACGTGTACGTTACCGCATCGACGGTGTGTTGCGGCCGGTACGCTCACTGGCCAAATCACACTGGATGGCGATACTGGTACGCCTGAAAGTCATGTCAGGCATGAACATCGCCGAGACCCGCGCCCCGCAGGACGGGCGCATCTCACTCTCGCTGTTTGGCCGCCAGATAGACTTTCGCGCGGCATCACACCCGACCATACACGGCGAAAATTTCGTGTTACGGATACTCGACCGCAAGGCAGGCATCGTCAGCCTGGACAAACTCGGCATGACCGATGCGCAACTGGCCCTGCTCAAACGCATGCTGGAAAGACCCGAAGGCATACTGCTGGTCACCGGGCCTACCGGCTCCGGAAAAACCACCACCCTGTATTCGATACTCAACCACCTGAATCACGATGACGTAAACATCATGACGCTGGAAGATCCGGTGGAGTATCCGCTGGCGCTCACCCGGCAGACCTCCATTTCCGAGACTGTCAAACTGGACTTTTCCAATGGCATACGTTCGCTGATGCGCCAGGACCCGGACATCATTCTGGTGGGAGAAATCCGCGACCACGACACGGCTGAAATGGCCCTGCGCGCCGCGATGACCGGGCATCAGGTGTTCTCGACCCTGCACACCAACTCTGCGCTCGGTTCGATCTCCCGGCTCCACGATCTGGGCATCATAGACGACATGTTTGCCTCCAACCTGATCGGCATCATCGCCCAGCGACTGGTACGCAAACTTTGCCCGCTCTGCAAAGTCGGCTACACACCGGATGCCAGCGAGTGCACCCTGCTGGGCATCAGCCCGGAAGCGGAAATCACCCTTTTCCATCCGACTGGCTGCACGGACTGTGACCATCAAGGCTACAAGGGGCGACTGGCCATCATGGAAATCCTGCGCTTTGACCACAGCCTGATCGAACTGGTCACCCGCCGCGCCGGCCTGAAGGAATTGACTGACTATGCGCTGACGCAGCAGTTCATTCCCCTGGTCGAAGATGGCGTCCGGCGCGTATGCGAAGGGCTCACCTCCCTGCACGAAGTGCGTCGCGTCGTTGATTTCAGCGAACGGACGGCAGAATAATGGCACTCTACCGCTATCGCGCCGTCGACGCCGGAGGCCATGTCGCCAAAGGGGAGACCGATGCGCTCAACGAATTTGATCTGGAGGCGCAGCTCAGCAAGAACGGCCTCAATCTGATTCGTGCGAAGCCGGTAAAAGACCGGGCGCATACCGTCCACAAACTCGCGCGGCGTGACCTGATTCAATTCCTGTTTCAGCTGGAAATGTTGCTGCGTGCGGGCGTACCGATTCAAGCTATCCTGTCCGATTTGCGCGAAACATCGGAAACGCCCAAGATTAAAATCCTGTGCGCCAATCTGTATGAAAAGATCGATTCAGGATCAACTATTTCAGAATCCTTCGCCGCCAATCCCGGCATCTTTCCTGAACTGGTGGTCAATCTGGTGCGCGCGGGCGAGGCGACCGGACAACTGCCTTACGTGTTGCAGGAAATCGTCGCCTCCCTGAAATGGCAGGATGAACTCGCCTCCAAGACCCAGCAGCTTTTGCTGTACCCGGCTTTCGTAACCCTCGTGGTGGGCTCGGTTGTGGTCTTTCTGATGACCTATCTGGTGCCGCAAATCATCGGTTTTGTCGCCAATATGGGCGGCGAGATCCCGTTGCAGACAAAACTGCTGATCTGGGTGTCGGATGCCTTCGTTAAATACTGGTGGATCATTATTCCCACCCCGTTCGCCCTGCTGCTGTCAGCCTTCTTGCTGGCAAAGGCAAATTTTCGCTTCAGACGCATGATGCATGCCGCCCAATTGCGTCTCCCTTATGTCGGCACCATCATCAAGAAAATCATACTGGCGCGCATCAGCGACACACTCGGGCTGACCTATCGCACCGGCATACCGGTGCTGGACGGGCTGGTCTATTGTCACAACATCTCCGGCAATATCATCGTACAGGAAGCGCTGGAGCGTGCGCGCACCGACATTGCCAACGGCGCACCCATCAGCAGGGGATTTTCCGCCCAGCGGCTGTTCCCCCCGCTGGTCATCCGCATGATCAAAGTAGGCGAGGAAACGGGCGATCTGGCCGGTTCGCTGAGAAACATCTCCTACTTCTACAACCGCGACATCAATGACTCGATCAACCGCGTGCAAGCCCTTATCGAACCCACGCTCACCATCGTGCTCGGGCTGATTCTGGGCTGGATCATGATGGCGGTATTGGGCCCCATTTACGACACGATAGCCAAGCTGAAACTGACATGAAAACCGTCCTGTTCATCAATTCTTCCGGCGCGCGCTATTTCAGACGCGTCAACAGAATATGGCAACTCATCGCCCAGCCTGAGCGCAAGGACAAACTCTGGGTAATCGCCAATCTGCCCGAGGAAACGCTGGAAGTGTTCACGCTGCCGTTGCTGTTCGGGCGTGACCGCAGCAATTTTCTTGAGCGGCATCTGGTCAGCGCTTTCCCGCGCAGCTCATACCGCGCCGCGCCGCTTATCTCCGGCAACCTGTTCAAACCCGGCACGGCCGTACTCACCGGACTGACCACAGCGGAAACGGTTACCAGCAAGCTGGACAAACTGGATATTCCCATCGCGGGAGTCTGGGGCATGTCCATGCTGCTCACCCTGATGGCCGGACGCCTGGCCATCCGCGACGTCATACTGGTCATGCCCAGCGTGCATTACCTGCGCATACTGGTCATCAAGGAGGGCGCTCCGGTACTCACGCGTTGCATACATCGCTACCACGAAGACAACAACGCCGAAAACGACAGCGATACCAACGAAATTCTGCGTACCCGCCAGCATCTCGAAAACCACCGGATATTCGAACATGACGCCGCCCCGCCCGTCCTGTATCTGGGCGATGCCAGCGTTGTCACCGATCACCTGACCCGCGCCGGACTCACGCTGCTGCCCGTACCCAACGCATTTCTGCCTGACGGCGAGGCCGGTTACCTGCACCCGCTGTTTGAATACGTCATTTCCTCGCCACGCGGACAACTGGCTCCGCTGCAATTACGCGCCCGCCACCTTGCCGAAAACATCCGCCTGACGGCCCACCTCGGCATAGCCGCCAGCCTGCTGTCCATCGTCCTGTTCGGGCAGGATGATTTCCGCGCACTAATAGCTTTGCATGGCAAGGACAATAGCTTGCGTGCCGATCTGCAACTCGCCGAAAGCGAAAGCCAGCGTCTGGAAGATCACATCAGCACCTCCGGCCTGGATCCGGCACTGGTGCGCCAGGCTACCCGATTCGCGGCACTGGAAATGGAAGCCGCCCCTGCACCGGAAGCCATTTTCCAGTTTACCGCTGCCGCCATTGCGGATTTGCCTCAGGTGCGCATCAAGAGCCTGACCTTCCGCTTTCCCAAAGCGGGCGAACGTTACTGTCAGGGACACAGCGTCATCGAATTGCCGCTGATAGACCACAAAATCGATCTTCCGCTCGGCGGCAGCCAGCCCCGCGACGCCGACAACAATGATGCAACAGGCGTGCCCGCCCGCCATACCGAATTGCAATTCACAATTTTACAGAATGAAACGCTGGCGCCGACGGCGCAAATCGAACTTCTCAAGCGCATTTCCGCCACACTCAAGGCCAAAGACGGCGTGCAACTGATGGAAGATCCCGCCGCCTTCTCGCTGATCAACACCCTCAAGGGCGGATTCGGCATGGACGCCCAGAAAACCGATAACCTCTGGTGCATGAGTGTCGCCTGGAAAACCACACCAGCCGGGGGCCAGCCATGAGCGCCTATGCTGTCGTGCTTAAACCGGCCAAAGTTGCCCTGATCCTGTTTGCCTTATCCGTGGCAATCGCCTTCGCCGCCGTCGCGGGCCTCGCCCGCTACCGCACCGAAAAAGAACAGACCATCCTGCAAACCGAACAACAACTGCTGTCCACACGCGAAAACATCAAAAAACTGAGCAGTGATCTGGACAGCATCAACCGGCTTGCGCAGAAATACCAGCAACTCACCCGACTGGGCTTGATCGGCGAACCGGACCGGGATGGCTGGGTACAGCGTCTGGAATCAATTTACCGCGACTCGCGGCTGCCGCCCACCTTGCGCTACACGCTGGCGCCGCCGCAATTGCTCAATCCCCAGCCTGTGCCCGCCGATGCACCGACCGCCTACCAGAACAACGTCTTGCATCACGACCTCGCCCTCGAACTGTCCGTCATCCACGATGGCGAATTCCTCGACTTCATCGCCATGCTGGACACCGACTGGCGAACACCTTACCGGGTAGACACTTGTCAGATAACGCGCGAGGCCGAAGTCATCACCGGGCTGCAAATCAGATGCACGGTAGAACTATATTCACTGCAAGCGAAATAGGGAGTGGGGAGTGGGAAGTGGGAAGTGGTAGCGCGTCATTCCCGCGAAGGCGGGAATCCAGCCAGTTGAATGGAAGGACGAATATCATGAACAAAATCTGTTTCATCTTTATCGGCCTGCTGCTGTCAGTCGGCGCGGCGCATGCCTACACGATCGGCACGGTGTTTTACTCAAACGCCGAGCGTGCCACGCTGGTCGCCGCGCGCAGCGGCATCACCCAGACTGCCATCTACAGCGTCACCGGCATCATCAAGCGCGGCGCGGGCAAGAGCGTGGCATGGATCAATGGCCGGGCTGTCACCGAAGTGCCACATGACCCAGTCATCCCCACCCTGGTCATCGGTCGCGATCACGTCATGATCGAAGGAAAACCAATCAGGGTAGGTGAATCGCTCGACATCCTCTCCGGCCAGCGCGTATTGCGCCTGCCCGAACAAGCCGTCCGGGTGAAGCCGTGAAATCCATTTCAAAACAAAGAGGTATCGCACTACTGGTGTTCGTCGCCGTACTGGTGACGACCGCCGCCGCAGTCACCGTTACAGCCCTGAACCGCAGCAGCCAGAACGTCCACATCGCGCGCGACAAAATCACGGCGGCGGCTCTGGCACAGGCGAAAGAGGCGCTGATCGGGTATGCGATTACTTATGGCGATATCCATAGCGGTGAAGTGCATGGCTATTTGCCTTGCCCTGACACGTCCGGGACAGATATCGGTGGCGAAGGCGGTGCTGCGGGAAGTTGCGGAGCCAAAGATGTCAGCGTTATCGGGCGGTTACCTTGGAAAAAGCTAAATTCCCCCCCATTACGCGGTGGAGATAATGAGTGCCTTTGGTATGCCGTTTCGGGAACATACAAAAATAATCCGCCAACTGGATTGATGAACTGGGACACCAACGGCCAATTGCAGGTTTATGCGCATGATGGAGTAAATTTGCTGACCCCAGCAGATAATCAGGCAGTGGCAGTCATCATTGCACCCGGCGTAGCCTTAGATTCAAGTCATCCCACGGTATCAGGTACTTCATCATGTAGCGGTAATTATCTTGCATCAAATTATCTGGACAACGACACCGTGCATCACATCAACAATGCAGATATTGCCGCTGGGAAATTCATTCAGCCACACAAAGATCGTGATGCAAACGGCAACATTATCCTTACCGTCAATGACCAGATAGCTTACATCACCAAACAGGATATCTGGAACGCAATGAAAAGACGCGAACTCGTTCTCCTTGCCAAACTCGATAACATGACAGAGCTAACAGCAAGATGCATCGCCGAATTTGGCAAAAAAAACAAAATAGACGGCTTTCTGGATAGGGCAAATCAAAGTCTGCCATGGCCTACACGGCTTACCCTTTCTGACTATGGTGCTACAGCGTCTTATTACGACAAAAAGAACCTGTTTTCAGGAAGAGTGCCCTATCAGGTAGATATTTCCAGAGCAAAAACCGGCAACATCATCAGCAGCGACTACCTGCTAACGAAAGGAACATACAACGAAGTTAGCGGACACTGGGAAAATAATTGCCCAAATCCTGACGACTGGGCAACCATTTATCCGTGGTGGTTCAACTGGAAAGAGCATTTGTTTTACGCTGTTAGCGAAAGATTCCAGCCCAGCAGCTCTGCCACCAATCCTGTGTGCGACAGTGACCATCAGTGCCTCCATGTAAACCACCCAAGCAATGCCAGCAATTACGCTGCCGTGGTTATTTTCGCAGGGAAAAATCTCTCTGGCTCAGCACGCAGTAAAAGTGACATCAGCAAGTATTTGGAAGGGCGCAATACTACCAACATGACTGGTTCTGCCAACGGAAATGAGAATTATCAGGCGGACACTACAAGCGGCACATTCAACGATATCGTTTATTGCATCAAGGATGACGCCAACCTGACGGTAGTCTCAGGAAGCGCAGCAGGTTGTCCATAACCGAGTGAAACGATCATGAAAAAACCAATCAAAAATGGCTTTACCCTCGTCGAAATAGCCATCGTGATGTTCATCATGGCGCTGATGCTCGGCACCGGACTGACGCTGCTCTCCGCCCAGCAAGATCAGCGAAAAATCGAAGATAATACGGCCAGACTCAACGAAGTACATGAAGCGTTGATTGGTTTTGCTATTACCTATGGACGCCTACCCTGCCCTACACAGGCCAGCTTAGCAACTGGTCAAATCAATGCGGGCGAGGAAGCTCTCACAGGCAACACTTGCGCCTGTCAAAGCACAACCGGCCCCAGCAGTACAATAGCCGATTTAAGCGCAAGCAAGGTTGCTTGTGTGAATACCACCGTAACTGGTGTGCTGCCTTGGGCAAAGTTGGGAATCAGTGAAACGGACGCATGGGGACACCGCTTTACCTACCGCGTTACTACTATTTTTGCCGACGATATCACTGCTATCACTTACGGTTGCACCCCACCAACCGCACCCACACAGTCTTCTTTTGCATTATGTTCAAACGGCAATCTAGCCGTACTATCTACCGTAGGCGGTAGTAATGTCGCGTCCACTCTTCCTGCAGTAGTCGTTTCCCACGGAACGAACGGGCTTGGAGCATATACGCCGACGGGTCAACAAATCCTGCCTATAGCCGCTGCCAATACCAACGAAACTGAGAACGCGAATAATGACATAAATTTTGTCAGCCACACCACGGCTCCGGCAGGTGAAACCGGCGGGTATTTTGACGACCAGGTCATCTGGCTTTCACAATACACCCTGTTCAACCGCATGGTGCAGGCGGGGAAATTACCATGAACGGAAAATATCATCCAAATAGCGCACTTAACTTTGCAAACGCACGACGGGAAATGTCGCTGCTGATCGTCGAGGATGATGAAGCGCTCGCCAGTTATCTGGCCGGGGTCATGACGGACGAGGGTTATCGCGTGGCCTGCGCGCACAACCGGGTGCAAGCGCTGGCCATCCAACCGCAGCCTTTGCTGGCGCTGGTGGATCTGGGTCTGCCGCCGGCGGAAAATCGCATCAGCGAAGGCATGTTCGTGATCGACGGGCTGCTGGCCAACGAACCGCACTGCAAGATCATCGTCATCACCGGGCAGGACGAAGAATCCGCCGCGTTCGAAGCCGTGCGCCGGGGCGCGTTTGATTTTTTGAGCAAACCCGCCGCCATGGGCGAAATCAAGGCAGCCGTCAAACGCGCGCAGCTCTTCCTGCACCATGAAGAACACTTGTCCGAATCGGGCGAAGCGCGCCTGCACATCACGGTAAAGCTCGCCAACGGCCCGAAGGAAGGCGCCGATGCCGTCGAAGAACAAATCGTCCGCGGTACGCTGGCCGATACCAACGGCAACGTCACCGAAGCTGCGCGACGACTGGGTCTGGTGCGCGAGAACCTGTATTACTACCTGAAAAAATACGGCATCCAGCTGCACAGGACGTAACCAACATCGCTGGCCGCAATAGCGTCTCTTCCGTCGAACATAAGGAATGCGGTCGCGCAACAATGATAAACCCAAATAATTCATTAGGGAGATGCTGATTTATTCACCCAAACTGTCATTGCGAGCGTAGCGTGGCAACCCAGGATGTTGATTATCAAAGAAATTCTGGATTGCCACGTCGCTACGCTCCTCGCAAAGACGATTTAATCAGCGTTTCCTTAGCAAAAACCAAGTCATTCCGGCGGAGGCCGGAATCCAGATGGTTAACCCTATAAAAAGCAGTTGTCCACGAAACCCACGAAAAAACACGAACAAATTCAAATGCATATCCCGATTTGTTGCATCACCCGTTGGGTGCGTTGCTCAATTTATGTAGTCGATTGTTTTCTTTCGTGAATTTCGTGCCTTTCGTGGATGAAAT
>JAUSAO010000006.1 GCA_030652475.1 Gallionella sp.
GGGTGGGGATGGGTTGAATCGGTTGCTGTGTTTGTAACCCATCCCCCTCCCAACCTCCCCCTTGAAGGGGGAGGAGTAAGCCTTCATGCAGTTCGGCCGCCTGGGCGCGCGCCTCCCAACCTCCCCCTTGAAGGGGGAGGAACTCGCCCTGGGCGATGGGCCAGCTGCAGGATCACCCCTCCCAACCTCCCCCTTGAAGGGGGAGGAGCTCCGACTCCCTGCTTGTGTGCATACGCTAGCGTACTGTTTCACGTAAAGCGAACTGAGGAAAACCATGCGCATTACACGTCTCGACCTGCTGCGGTACGGTAAATTTACCGACAAGTCTGTTTCGCTGCCGAGTGCGGCGCAGGATTTCCACCTGATTGTCGGCCCGAACGAAGCGGGAAAATCCACGTTACGTAACGCCATACAGGACCTGCTGTTCGGCATCGAAACCCGATCACGTTACAACTTTCTGCACCCGCACAGCGAGATGCGCCTGGGCGCACTGATCGAGCATGGTAACGACAAACTGGATTTCATTCGCACCAAGGCGCGAACCAAGACGCTGCAAACGTTTGCCGGTGGCCCCTTGCCTGACAGTGCTCTAATCCCTTTTCTGGGACAGATTGACCGCACTTTTTTCGACCAGATGTTCGGCTTGAATCACGAGCGTCTGGTCACTGGTGGCCAAGAGATTTTGAGCGCCTCCAATGACATCGGTCAGATACTTTTTCAGGCTGCGGCAGGTGTAGGAAGCTTGGGAGAGATACGCGACAAGCTGGAAACAGAAGCGGATAAACTTTGGGCCAAACGAAAATCCAGCGATCGCGAATATTATATTGCCAGTGCCGAACTCGATCAGGCTGAGGCAGCACTCAAGCGGGCCACCGTGCGTACCAAGGATTGGCAGGAGGCACGTACCAAGGTTGACCAAATTGGCGATAATCTCAAATTGGCGCAAGAGCAATATCGTGCGCTGGAGCAGAAACGTATTCAGCTGGAACGGGTGAGGCGTGTGGCCCCGATGCTGACCACTCTGACCGAGCTGGAGCGCCAATTGGCCAGCCTGGGTGTAGTCATTTCACTGCCGGAAAACGCCACTGAGCAGTTCGCCCATGCCGGGCATGAAATCGCCATCGCCACACCGTCGCTGATTCTTTTCGAAAAACAGGCTACTGAGCTGCAAGAAAAAATCGAGGCACTCCACCCTGATGAATCCATCCTTGCCCGTGGCGCGGACATTGATGCGCTATCCGAGATGCGCCAGCAGTTACGTAACCATGAAAGCGATATCGGTAAGCGCGAGGCGGAAATCCATGTGCTGTGGCAAACCGTAGAGGAATCCATGCGTCAACTGGGATGGTTAGCAGAAGGCGAAAACGCAGTTGCCCAGCGCCTGCCGGGCAGCCTGGTGCGGTCAGCCATCGACAATCTCATCCGCCGCCATGAAGCGCTTGAGCAGGCGCTTTCGATCGCCGAAGAGACGCTCAGAAGCCGGGGAGAAGAAGCCAAAGTCATCAATGCTGAAATCGCAGCACTACCCGCTACCGAGATCCCCGTTACGCTGGCCGATGCATTGGCGTCGGCCAGATCACTTGGCGATGTGTCCACCCAGGAAAAGCGGATCGAGACCCAAATTGGTCGGCTGAAGCGTGAGCTGGAAACGACGGCGCATGAATTGGGCGTATGGAACCCCGGCACGGATAGCCTGCGCAAACTGTTGCCGCCCAGCCAGGATGAAATGAATGCCCTGATCAAGGGCCGCAACGACCTGGAATTGACCGCCTCGACAACCAGGGAACGGCTTGCCGAAGCCAACTCCGAAGTGCACTCCCTGCAACTGGAGATTTCGCAATACAAAGCCGCGCACCATCCGGTGACGCTGGCAGATGTTCAGCAAGTTCGCACCTCCCGCGATTCGACCTGGCAGGCCATCAAGACCGGCGCTGTCTCCGTAAAGGATGCAGCCCCCGGCTATGAAAAAGAGGTGGCCGAGTCCGACACCCTTTCCGACCAACGCCATGACAAGGCGCAGGAAGAAACCGAACTTCAGTCACGGCTCGACCGGTTGCAACGATTACAGCAGCAAATGACCGACTTTGAGTCGCGCTTGCAGGAAAGTACGCAGGCGCTGATCAAGCTTGATCAGGATTGGGAAGTTCGCATCAAGGGCATGGGGCTGGCGGGTATGCCAATTCTAAAGGCCAATGATTGGCGCTCTGCACGCGAGCGTGTCCTCAGTGCTGACTATGCCTTGGTGGAAGCGCAATCCTCGCAAGCAGATTTTGTAGCGAGTGTCGCGCATGCCAAATCTGCACTGACGGAAGCCATACTGGCTATCAAGCCGGAGGCCCGGAATATTAATCTTTCCGCGCTGATTCTGCTCGCGGATGAAGTCGTAAATACCGCAACCCGCGTGCAGGAGCGTCGCAATACGCTCGCGACCCAGAAAATACGTGCCGAGGCGGCCATCCCTGAATTGAACAGCCGGGTGGGTCAGGCGCAGCTGGCTATCGACACATGGCGTGCCGACTTACAAAAAAATCTTGCGCTTGCACATCTTCCACCCGATGCAAATACCGGCACGATAGCAGGCGCCCTCGCTCTGTTTGAACGCATGGATCAGTATCTCCAGAAAATCAGGGATCTACGCGTCAACCGCATTGACATGATGCGTCGTGATCTCAATAATTTTGCCGATACCGCAAAATCGCTGGCTGTGGATGTTGCTCCGGCCATTGCGATAGAACACGCAGCACAGATCGTATTAGACCTGGAAAGTCGATTGAAGCAGGAACTATCGGCTTCACAAGAGCTGAGCCGTTGGAAAGCCGAACTTGAGAAAGCCGCAGAGCAAGCCACGGCTGCCCGCAGCAGGATCACTGAAGCCAAAGCCAGCCTGCAACCCCTGTTCCACTTGTCTGTAGCGATAGACAACGATGGCTTGCGTGCCGCGATTGTTAATTCGGATCGCCAGCGTTCGCTCACGTCCGAAATGGATCAAGCCATCAAGCAGTTGTTGCAAGCGGGCGATGGATTGGGTCGTGAAGCGCTTGAGTCCGAGTTCGATGCCATCGATGCCAGCGCAATATCAATTCGCCTGTCCGAGATCAAGCTTCTGATCGATGAAGTGGTTGGTCAGCAAAACAGGCTGTCCGGCGAACTGAATTCCGCCGATACTGAACTTGGCAAAATTGCAGGGCAGGATGAGGCGGCACGGGCTGAATCGCAGCGGCAAGAGGCGCTGGCCAGAATGTCAAACGCTGCGGAACGGTACATCAAGGTCTATACGGCGGCAAAATTGCTGCGCTGGGCTATAGAACGGTTCCGTGAAAGTAAACAGGGGCCCATGCTCGCCAGGGCGAGCGAAGTATACAGCGGCCTGACCCAAGGTGCTTTTAACAAGCTGGTTGTCGATTACGAAAGCGAGCCATTAAAACTCTCCGGGCAGCGCGCAACCGGAGAGTTGGTGGATATCGAGGGAATGAGCGAAGGCACCCGCGACCAGCTCTACCTTGCGCTGCGTTTGGCTGCACTGGAACTCCATCTGGAGCAGACAGTCCCCCTGCCCTTTATCGCCGACGATCTTTTCATCAACTACGATGATGGGCGTGCGAAGGCCGGTCTTGAGGCGTTGGCCAAGTTATCTGAAATGACCCAGGTGATTTTCTTGAGCCATCATGAACATTTGATTCCAGTGGCTCGGACTGTTTTTGGCCATCGCTTAAATGTTATAAATCTAATGGACTAGCACGGTTTTTTAGAGGTGGATGACTGTTTTTTTGAGGGGTATAGGATGGCTGACAGAGAATTTCAGCCAGATGCAACTCCAGCGTTTGCGAAAGATTGATATCACGCATCAAGCGCACGCGTCAACGCCTGCGTTTCAGTCCGTGCAGCCAACGCGAGACAGTGGTTATTCACGAAGATAACAGCCTAAAGTTTCCCGCCGTATAACCGCAACAATTCCAGCATCGCTGACGCTTTATCCAGCGTTTCCTGATATTCCGCGTCGCATTGCGAATCGGCGACGATGCCGCCGCCGGCTGTCGTCGCAATAGAAGTTGAAAATTGGGAACGGACTCGAATTAAATCCCGGTAAACAGCAAATCCAGCGCAGCAATAATTTCAGTGCGCTTGCTTGCCAGTGATGTAACCTTATCACCCAGCGAACGGATGGAGACACCCGCCAGTTCAGCGGTAGACATTACGACTGATACGCTTTCAACATTGAACTGCGGATTGAGTTGCCTGGCTGCCAGCCCCATTTCTTCCGCCAACACAAGTGGCACCACAACACGGGTTGCCAATCTGTCCAGCAATTCGGCCTGCACGTCCAGCAGATAAGGAATCGCATTGCTCGTCGCGTCGTTCCGATTGAGATAAACATCGAACTGCGCCATCAGAATCGCCTCAAACCGTCACCGAACGTACCGTGCGATTCTATTCGACAATTGTATTCATCCAGCGCATTCTGATTTTCTGCCAGCCACTGACTGCGCCGTGCCTGCCGGAGAATTTCAGCCAGATGCAACTCCAGCGTTTGCGAAAGATTGATATTGAGTTGCTTTGCCTGCTGCAACAGATCGGCGTTGATGCTGAGATTGGCAGATTTTTTTGCAGCAGCTGGATTATAAAGAATATTATTCACGACTTTCCCCATTCATAATGCGCATAACTTACACGCATCAAGCGCACGCGTCAATGTCTGCGGTTCAGTCTGCGCAGCCAGCGCGATCCACGGGTTATCACGGAGATAACGGGCTAAAATTCCCCGCCGTATAACCGCAGCATCTCCAGCATCGCTGATGCCTTGTCCAGTGTCTCCTGATACTCGGCATCGCATTGCGAGTCGGCGACGATGCCGCCGCCGGCCCAGCAGCGAATCTCATCATGCGCATAAACCAGCGTGCGAATGACAATATTGCTGTCCATGTTGCCGTCGAAACCGACATAGCCGATGGCGCCGCAGTACACGCCGCGCCGGTTCGGCTCCAGTTGTTCGATGATTTGCATCGCGCGCAGCTTGGGCGCGCCGGTGATCGAGCCGCCGGGGAAGCAGCCCTGCAACACGTCCAGCGCATCTAGTCCTTCGGCCAGCTCCCCCTGCACGGTGCTGACCAGATGGTGAACATTGGCATAGCTTTCCACCTCGAACAAGACCGGTACGCGCACCGAACCGGGTTTGCAACTCTTGCCCAGATCGTTGCGCAGCAGATCCACAATCATCAGATTTTCCGCGCGGTCCTTGGGGTGTCGGCTCAATTCGTCGGCCAGTTGCCGGTCGCGCACAGGGTCGCTGTCGCGCGGACGCGTGCCTTTGATCGGTTTGGTTTCCACACGGCCATTCTTCACACTGATGAAGCGTTCCGGCGAGGCGCACAAAATCTGCGTTTGGGGGAAATTCAGATACGCCGAATAGGGCGCGGGGCTCAATTCTCGCAGCTTGAGATATGCGCCTAGTGCATCACCTGATGCGAACGCAGAAAAGCGCTGCGCGAGATTGACCTGGTAGCAGTCGCCAGCCTGCAAATAGCCTTGCACCCTGGCGAACGCCGCCGC
Organism: Gallionella sp.; assembly: GCA_030652475.1. Classification (GTDB taxonomy): domain Bacteria; phylum Pseudomonadota; class Gammaproteobacteria; order Burkholderiales; family Gallionellaceae; genus Gallionella. Next base: position 5,548 of record JAUSAO010000006.1, read on the forward strand.
GTAACCATCCTTGCTAAAGTTGCAGCTGATTTTGCCTTGCACGCTGAAGGTATCGGCGGGCAAAGCCGCTCCGGATTGCAGACGCTGCAAAATCTGCGGCAATAACTGCGCTGTTTCTGCAAATCGTTGATGTGAAACCAGGCGCGCCGTATGCTTCTGATGATCCAGCACCAGCGCCCAGTCGTAGATGCCGATAGCCATGACAGGCAGATGCTCGCCCTCATCCGCAATGCAGGGCAGACTCATCATGTTGCGCGCCAGATCATAGCTCCAGTAGCCCAGCGCACCACCGGCAAACGGCACATCGGCTACGGGCACAACTGCTGTACCCAGTTCGCCGCGCAGCAAGGCAAATGCATCGCTGCCAGCCGCCGTACCGTCCGGCACCAGTGTGTGGTGCGGCGCCGCCGTCAGAATATCGAAGCGCGCCATTCCGCCGCTATCCAGCCAGGCCGCCCAGGGCAACTCGGCCAGCGCGGCGTAGTAGCGCGCTGCATCGGACTGATAGGGTAATTCCCGACAATAGAAGCTCATGATGATGTCATAACTTATGACTGCGGCACTGCACGTGCAACTGTTCACTGCGCGTATATCCAGGCGCGGAGCAATCAAAATGTTTCATTTTGCCCCTACCTCCGCTGCACAGGCAAGATTTAACCGCCTGCGCCATCAGACTTTCTGCTTTATCGCCAGTACCGCCTGATTGCGCAGTGTGCGCAGCAACGACAGTTGATGCTGTGACACTTTCAGGCCGTTCGCTTCCAGCATGTCCGCGTAAAACATGCCGATCGCCTTGTCTTTTACCATGACCGGCAACAGGATAAAACACGGCGCATTAATCGTGTTTCTATACCATGCGGGAATCTTGTCGGCGATATTGGCGGCGTCTATATTTTCGATTGCGATGTCCAGCCCCTTCTCAAGTGACAGATGGAACACATCCGCAACAAAAGGCAAGGGAAAGCGGAATTTAGCGATTATCGCGTCAACGTCCTGACCGAATCCGAACCGTGCCACCATCGCATTTTGCTTATTGTCCCGTATCAGGATCACCGCGCGATTAAAACCGATGCCGCGATAAATCGTCTCCAGCACCATCAGCAATACATCGTTCAGATTGAAATCGCTCACCAGCGAAGCAGTGACATCCTGTATGCCCGCGCCCAGTATCGCTTCGGGATTGGAAGGGCGTGTGTCAGCAGGCCCGGGTTCCACAGCCTGATCCAGATTGGTTATCTCACTGAAATCCTGCTCTTTTTTTACCTTTCCGGTGTCATGCTCATGCCCGCACCACTTGCGCACCCGGGCCAATAACGAACTCTTGCCTATCCCTACTCCCATCATCACGGATCGTTGCCCCAATTCACTCACGCCGACATCAATTGCCGCAGACAACTCGCGCTCCGAGACACGCGTAGCACCCTCATAGCGCTTGCTCAGCTTGACCAGGGATTCGTGCTTGGTCTGCGGGGTGCTCGACAATGCGATCTCGCACAATTCGTTAGCCAGGTTGATGGTAACCGTCAGGTAATCCATATCCCCGACTGCCGCCCCCACCTTGCCCGCAGGCTGCTTGCGCATCCCGGCAAGCAAACGCGGCGGGAAATTCCAGCTGCGCGCCACCGCCGTACCCAAGTCCGAATAATTGATACCCAGAACTTTAATCGCAGCCTGCGCCTCGCTCTCTCCCTGTTCCATCAGCCGGGAAATTTCCTGGCTCTCATCGAAAAAATAGTAGGTGGCCAGCATCCGGCCAAGGTTGTGAAACATCGCACAGACCATCACTTCTTCTGCATCGCGAATAGCGTGTCCGACCGACAACTGCGCCGCCACGATGCCGGTAAAAATCGCCTGAACCACTTCTTCCCTGAGCTGCACAGCCTGAGCCTTGTTTTGCAGAAAGTCCATCAAAATCAGCGACATAGCGATATTTCGCACCGTTTCAAAGCCTAATATCACCACCGCCTTGGAAACAGTGTTGATTGAGCCGCCGAACTGCCCGAACGATGCGGTATTGACCAGTTTCAGCAGCTTGCTGGTCAAGGCAAAATCCTGAAGAATGGTGCGCGCCAGCTTGTTGCTGCTCTCGGACTCGGAAGAGACGATCTGGTTGATTTCAGAAATGATATTGCTCAACGCCGGGAAATCGCTCTTGCTGCGCATGCGGCGCAGCAGGAATTCCAGCGTACTGTGCGCGCCGCCCTGTGAAGTAATCGCCTGACGTGTCTCGCCGAGATAATCCTGCAGAGCCTGCTTCATCGCCGTCGCGCCTGAATAGCGTTCATCCGGGTTTTTCGCCATCGCCTTGGCAATGATGGCCTCAAACTTGTCATCCAACCGCGCATTGTGTACCGAAGGCGCGGCGACTTTTCCGGAACGCTCCCGCCCTTTATCCCCGTCAGCTTCTCCGGTCACCATCTCATAGAGCATCACGCCGACGGCATAAATATCGGTCAGAAAGTGCCGCTCACCGGCAATTTCCTTTGCTACATTGCGCGGCATACCGCCCGATGCGAGGTCGAGTTCCAGTATTTCGCCGCCCGCCCTTGCCATCCCGAAATCCATCACCATCGGCACGCCATTGGCTGCAATCATCACATTGGCTGCACAGACATCCAGATGAAAGACACCCTGCGCATGCGCATATGCCAGCCCTTCCAGCACGCCGCACGCGATTTCTGCCGCCCGTACAAATGACATGTCCTGCTGCAGCACTTGCGTCAGAGTCTGCCCTTGCACATAGGCATAGACCAGATAGACAGAACCCTGATATTCGCCCGAGTCGTACAGTGCAATGATGTTGGGATGCTGCAGACGGCTGACGATGTGCGCCTCGTGTACCAGCTGTTCGCTCTTGTGCAGCGTCTTGATGGCGACCTGACGGTCAAGCCGGGGGTCATGTGCCAGGTACACAGCTCCCTGAGCGCCCTTGCCCAGCTCCGTCAGTATTTCAAAACGACCAATTTTTTGTCCGGACATGATTAAGCAGAATTAACTATCTACAACTTTCAATGATTATTCGATGAAGAAAAACGCGCTTTATTTTACACCAGAGAAGTTGCCGCAAACGCAATTACGATGCAGGCACGTTGGGCACCCCATCCGGAATAAAAAACGCTCCCGCATGGGAGCGCCCGACTGGCATTCAACACAACGGGCTGCCCGCGATTATCTCAGAGCGCGACTTTACAGAATTGCCCTGAGCAGTCGTTCTAAAAATAATTTACTCAGAATCCCGAACAGCCACGTTATTTGAAATAATTCCCGAACGTACGTGTTATGGCCCGCATCTATCTGATAATCACCTTGTTGCGACCCGATTCTTTGGCTGTATAGAGCGCTTCATCGGCGCGCTTGACAAGGTCCTGCTCACTTGCCACTTCAAGTTCCGGGTAGGAGGTGATCCCGAGGCTGATCGTGACGCGGATCATCTGATCGCCGTCTGCGACCGACGTTTCTTCCACCATGCGCCGCATCCGCTCTCCGACATCACGAGAATTTTCCTTGGAAGCGGCAGGGAGGATGACCAGAAACTCCTCGCCACCGTAGCGCATGAGAATATCCCCCTCGCGCAGAGCCGCACGCACTGTTTTCGCGACATGAATGAGCACCCGGTCTCCCGCCAGATGACCGTAGGTGTCGTTCACCTTCTTGAAATGATCGATATCGAGCATCATGACACCGAGCGAACCGGCCGTGCGGACCGCACGACTGAACTCCTCGCTGAGCCTCGCCATGCCAAAACGGCGGTTATAGATGCCGGTCAGCGGGTCAAGCGCCGCGAGCTTTTGCAACCGATCGTGCGTAAGAGCGTTGTTCATCGCGAGCGCCATACCCTGACCGAACAGGTCGAGGCGCGACTTCAGCTCATCGGCAAATCCGGCAGCACTGGCCAATATGATCGCACCGAGCGGTACGCCCTTGTAGAGCACCGGCTCGACGATCACCTCGCGCGGACGGAAGTCCGTCAAAACACCTTCAACAGCGACATCCTCGGGCAGCGTCACACACAGGCGTTTTTCGCTCTGCAAGGCGAACCGAACAGGGTCGCTGCTTTTCAGGGAGTCGGGGGTGCGTATCCCGCGTGATGCGGCAATCCTTATCTGCCCTTCTGTTGCAATCAATATGGCGCCTGCGTCCGCTTTCATATGCTGAAGCAGTTGCTGAAGGGCTTCGTTCACCAGAGCCTCCAGATCCAATTGACTCGCCAGCATCGCGCCGAAGGAACGGACAGATGCATCATTCCTATGCGATGCCGCAAGGGCCTCGACAAGGTAATTGAAGGCCTTGCCGCTTTCGCCTATTTCATCCTCTGAATCCACCGGAATGTGACAGGCTTCAGGCGTGCAATTATTTATATCCCCGGTCCGCGAAATTTTCATGAGGTTGGATTCAACGAATCTCATGCGCTCAGCCAGAATGTGCAACCGGCTGCCAACGATGCTCCGGGCCAGCCAAATATTGACTCCACCAACAATGAAGCCCGCAGCCATAGTCGCTGCAAAAAACCCTGGGGTCAGCACATATTCCGTCGGCACGCCCATCATGACCGCGAAAAACGGGAAGAGGACACCCATGACAAGACCGAGTCCCGTCATCCAGATAGCGAGATCGGTGAATACTTTACGTGTCAGACGAATCATGGCATTCCTCCTGTTAAACGGTCATCTCTCGCCAGGTTACGGGCAATTCTCGACGAGTATGATAAACCTTAAAACCTCATTTCATCCACGAAAGGCACGAAATTCACGAAAGAAAACAATCGACTACATAAATTGAGCAACGCACCCAACGGGTGATGCAACAAATCAGGATATGCATTTGAATTTGTTCGTGTTTTTTGCGAGC
>JAUSAO010000010.1 GCA_030652475.1 Gallionella sp.
TGTGTTGGGCTTTTTTATTTTGTGCGGTTCTACAACCGACCTACTTGAACGAAGTGAAAACAAGCCGCTGTGGTACAACGCGGCTTGTTTCGGCGACACATCAAAACCAAATATGGGCTGGAGCCAAAGTAGGTCATCGTCAGACTCCTTACAACAAAAACCCCCTCCGGTAACGGCGGGGGTTTTTGCTTTGCCGACACCGGAAACGCAAGCTACTTTTTACTGCAGGCTCTACAGAACGGGTCTTTTATCAAGGCGCTTTGTTTGATGTTCATGTCGAGTGCGTCAATTGATAAGAGTTTGCTGTTTAAGCCGGAATTTATGCCGGCTAGCAATTTGAGTGCTTCTGCGGCTTGTATGCTGCCTATGATTCCAGTCAACGGTGCGAAGATTCCTGTGGTGGCACAACGCAACTCCTCGGATTCACTCTCCTCCGGGAACAGGCAGTTGTAACAGGCGGATTCTGCTTGCCGGAAATCAAACACGCTGGCCTGTCCTGAAAAGAGTATGGCCGCGCCGGATACCAGCGGTTTATGGTGTGTCAGGCAAGCGCGGTTGATGGCGTAGCGTGTGGCGAAGTTATCGCTGCAATCGAGTACCACATCGGCATGGGCAATAAGTGTGTCAAGCTGGTCTGGGTCGGCGCGCAAGGGCAGGGCTACACAGCTGACTTCGGGATTGATGTCATGAATGGATGCCATGGCCGAATTCACCTTGGACTGTCCAATGGTGGATGTGCGATGCGCAATCTGGCGTTGCAGGTTGCTTAAATCTACATGGTCATGATCGCACAGGGTCAATTGTCCAACGCCGCTGGCCGCCAAATAAAGTGCGACTGGTGAGCCCAGCCCGCCAAGGCCAATAATCAAAGCGTTGGCGTTCAGTAAACGCTGCTGACCTTCAATGCCAATTTCGGATAGCAGAATGTGCCGACCGTAGCGCTGGAGTTGCGAGTCGTTCATGTGAAATATTGAAAAGCCGAATTATTCGTATTCACGCAAGTCAGGCGGAGTACCAGCATGTTCTTTATGTGGATGCTGTCCATGCTTCTCAATAAAAATCCCTTTTTCATTTTTCTTGGTCACATGATCCGGAATTTCCATGTTGTGTCGCGTGGTATCTTCGCAGTAGTAAATGATATTGCGCCCCACGTTATGCAAAAAACTATGATCGAGACGAAATCCTTCTTGTTCAAGCGCGTGCTCAAGCCCTTCCAGGGTGTAGTCACGCAGGTTATAGCGGATTTCAAGTGTATGGGCATTATCCGCGCGAACCGCAGTTAAATTGGGAAGGCCGCGCAATATCTCCAGTGCGTGACTAAGTTGATCGGCAGGTTCTGCCTCAAACAGGAGTTCGCGCTTTTTTTCCAAATCGAAGGGATTGATCATGTCATTCTCCTGGATAGGCTAGTGCTTACTTGCCATGTAATATTTGCATGCCTTTTAGCAGGTTAAGTGCCTGATTAAGCTGGTAGTCATTTTTAGTGCCAAATTCCACCGGAGTTAGCTTATCGTTATCGCCGTTAATCTTGGGTGTGGCTTCGGGCTTGGTCACTGAATTGGATTTATCCTCTGGTTGTTTGTCATTAATTAAATGTTTTTCCAGATCAGCTTCGCGTAGCCTGAAGGTGTTGTCCGCTCCGGCTGTGGAAGGATCTTCAACCAGAATGTCCGGAACGATGCCTTTGGCCTGAATTGAACGCCCTCCCGGAGTGTAATAACGCGCTGTAGTGAGTTTGATGGCTGTGTTGTTGCCCAGCGGCAGCACAGTCTGTACCGAGCCTTTGCCGAATGTTTGCGTACCCATGATTACCGCGCGCTTGTGATCTTGCAGCGCGCCGGCGACAATTTCAGAGGCCGAGGCTGAGCCGCCATTTACCAGCACCACCAGGGGGACGCTTTTGATTGAGGCAGGAATATTTTGAATGTAGTCATTCTTGCTATTGCCACGTAAATAATATTCCGGGGTGGCGGTAAGACGCATTTTTGTATCTTCCGTTCGGCCCTCTGTGTAAACAACGAGGGCATCCTTGGCCAGAAAAGCAGCAGAAACAGCGACAGCGCCATCCAGCAAACCGCCCGGGTCATTGCGCAAATCGAGAACCATGCCCTTTAAGTCCGCTTTGTTGTCCTTAACCAGTTTTTCGAGTGCCGCTGCCAGATTTTCACCGGTATGTTCCTGGAATTGTGTTACACGGACAAAAGCATAGCCAGGTTCAATCAGCTTCGATTTTACGCTCTGCACCTTAATCACAGCACGCACCACGGTGATCGTGAGCGGTTTGTTTTCGTTTTTGCGCAGGATAGTTAAAACTATTTTGCTGCCAGGCTTGCCGCGCATGCGTTTGACAGCATCATTCAGGGTCATGCCCTTGACCAGCGAATCATCCAGCTTCAGAATCAGATCGCCGCTCTTGATGCCAGCCTGATAGGCTGGCGTATCTTCTATCGGTGAAATAACTTTTACCAGGCCATCCTCCATGCCAACTTCTATGCCCAGTCCGCCAAATTCGCCCTGCGTGCCGACCTGCAGGTCTTTGAAGGCATCTGCATCAAGGTAGGAAGAATGTGGGTCCAGGCCGTTCAGCATGCCGTTTATGGCTTCGGTAAAGAGTTTTTTGTCAGAGACAGGGTCAACATAGTTGCTCTTGATATGACCGAACACTTCAGTAAAAGCGCGCAACTCCTCAATAGGCAATGGTGTAACAAGTGTTTCCTTGTCAGCCAATGCCGAGAAATGCAGGCTGAGCGAAATGCCAGCTACCAAACCTAAACCTATCAGACCAGCTTTTTCCAGACGACGCATAGTAATCCCTAGTTATTTATTGGCCAGCCATTTCAGTGGGTCGAGCGGCTTGCTCTTGTGGCGCAGTTCAAAGTATAAACCGTAATCAATATTACCACCGCTGTTGCCGACGCTGGCGATAGTGTCGCCGCCGCGAAGTTCATCACCGACTTGTTTGTACAACGTTTCATTATTGCCGTACAAGCTCATATAAGCGTTACCGTGATCAATAATGAGCAGATTGCCAAAACCGCGCAGCCAGTCCGCGAAGACTACCCGCCCGGCAGCAACGGCTTTGACAGTCTGACCACTGGTAGTCCTGATGAATAAACCTTTCCAGATTACCGTGCTGTCGGGGCGTTTTGTGCCAAATTGGTTGGCAATGTCCCCCTTCACCGGCAAAGTCAGTTTACCTTGAAGTTGTGCAAATGGCTCCCCGTCAAAACGGTTGTCGGGTAGATTGTCGTTGCGGAATAGGGATTTCTTTTTGGGTTGTGCGAGCATTTCTGCAATTTTTTCGACCAGTTTTACCAGCCGGTTTTCGTCGCGTTGCAGGTGCTTGATTTCGCGTCGTTGCTGGGTGAGTTGCTTGGAAAACTGGCCCAATACCTGTTTGCGCTCAAGTTGGTCCTGTTGCAGCTTTTTCTTTTGTTGGGCCTGATCTGCGCTTAATTTTTCCAGCGTGCTGTTTTGTGACTGCACTTCCAGACTAATATTATTCAGCTCGCTGAGGTTGCTACGTAAATTTTCAAGCCAGATGGCACGGTTGCGGGCAATATACTGAAAATATTGTAAGTCGCGCGCAACTTTGTTCGGATCCTGGTTATCCAGTATGAGTTTAAGATATTCATGTTTGCCGCCCAGATATTGCTGGTGTAGCAACTTGGACAGCAACGCCTGTTGGCGAGACAAATCCTGATTTAATTGTTGTTGCTGCCCTTGCAGTGCATGTAGCCTGAAACCGGCTTCATGTTGTTGCGCGGCAAGTTCGGCCAGTTTGCGATTACTGTCGCTAATCGCGCGTTCGGATGCGCGCAGCGCGTCTGCCGCCTCGGACTTGGATTCGCGGGTTTTTTCAATTTCACTTTGCATTGCGGCGATATGACGACGCAGATTCTCAAGTTCTTCCTGCTGGCTGGCCGAAGCACGCCCTGCCAGCATCAGGCTGCACAACACCAGCAACAGAAAGGGTTTGAGAAAATTCACTTTAAGCGGATCAGGCTGTGCCCCGTCATTTCTTCAGGTTGCGGCAGACCCATCATGCACAGCAGGCTGGGTGCAATGTCGCGCAATGAACCCGTGTCAGCAAGTTGGGCGGGACGTCCGACATACAAAAAGGGTACCGGATTGAGCGTATGCGCAGTGTGTGCCTGCTGTGTGATGTTATCTTGCATCTGTTCGGCATTGCCGTGATCGGCTGTAAGGATGACTTCTCCGCCTATGGATTGCATGGCTTTGACTGCACGGCCGATGCACACGTCCAATGTTTCGATGGCTTTTATTGCGGCGGCCATGTTGCCGCTGTGGCCTACCATATCGCCATTGGCATAATTGCAGATAATGACCGCATATTTACGGGACAGAATGGCGGCTTCCAGTTTGTCGGTCACGGTGAAGGCGCTCATTTCGGGTTGCAGGTCGTAGGTGGCAACTTTCGGCGAGGGCACCAGAATGCGGTCTTCGCCGGGATAGGGTTGTTCTTTGCCGCCACTGAAGAAGTAGGTGACATGAGCATATTTCTCTGTTTCTGCGATGCGTAGTTGTTTCAGTCCCAGGTTGGCGACGTACTCGCCGATATCGTTGTGTATGGCAACAGGCGAATAGGCGCAGGGCAGGGTAAATTCTGCACCATAGTTGCTGAGCGTGACGAAGCTGGCGAATTTGGGACGGTATGCGCGGCTGAAATCGTTGAATATTTCGTCGGTCAATGCATGGGTTATTTCACGGGCACGATCGGCACGGAAATTCATGAATACCAACGTATCGCCGTCTCGCATAGCAATGGCGGGCTCGTCGCCGGATTTAATGCAGGTGGGCTTGACGAATTCATCGGATTCGCCACGCGCATAGGCGGCCTCCAGAGCGGTCAAGGCATCGCTTGCCGAATATTCGGCTATCCCTTGTGTCAGCAGTTCATACGCAGACTGCACGCGCTCCCAGCGATTGTCCCTGTCCATCGCATAAAAGCGACCGACCAGACTGGCTATTTTTCCTACGCCCAGTGCGGTGCATTTTTGCTGTAAAGCGTTCAGGGATTGCGCCGCGCTTCTGGGCGGTGTGTCGCGGCCATCGAGAAAAGCGTGCAGATAAACTTTTTTCAAGCCGTTGCGCGCAGCCATTTCCAGCATGGCGAAGATATGGTTTTCGTGGCTGTGTACGCCGCCGTCAGAGAGCAGCCCCATGATATGAAGGGCGCTGTTATTCTGCTTGGCGATTTCGATGGGTGCGCGTAAAGCCGGATTGTTAAAAAAACTGCCCTCTTCGATGTCTACATCGACGCGGCTCAAATCCTGATAAACCACGCGTCCGGCCCCGATGTTGAGGTGCCCCACTTCGGAGTTGCCCATCTGAAGGTCTGGCAGGCCGACAAATTTTTCCGAAGCGTTGATCAGGGTGTGCGGATAGTCGCGCCAGAGCGCGTCCCAGTTGGGTTTGTGCGCAGCTAAAATGGCATTGGAATCGGTTTCTTCGCGGTAGCCGAAGCCATCCATAATAAGCAGCAAGACAGGAGTAGCATTCATTGAGGTAAGATATGAACTGTTGTTAATTTAAGAACGGTGTATTTTAACCGAATTGGCCTGGGTCGGGCGCACGGTTGTTATCAGGAGAAGGTATGACGAGCAGATTAATAGACAAGGAAGAAGATATCCAACAGGCATCGCAGGCGATCAAGGCCATTGCGCACCCGTTGAGATTGAAGATATTGTGCGTGTTGGGTGATCAGGAAGTCAGTGTGCAGGATATTGTCGAGCAAGTTGGCACTTCGCAGAGCAATATTTCCCAGCATTTGGCGATTTTACGAGACAAAGGCGTGCTGGCTACCCGCAAAGATGCAAATAAAGTGTATTACCGTATTGGCGATTTGCGCACACTCAAGCTGGTGAGCATGATGCGTGATGTTTTTTGCTCGGTATAATCGTTGATTTATATAGAATATAAGCGTATGATTATATACTTGGGTTGCAAGTGTAGGTGAAGAGGCTGGGCTTGAGCGATGCTTTGGGCCAGCTTTATTTCGTCATGTGATCTCGTTTTTATTGCGCCAGATGGCACAAAACCTAACCATTAATTAAGAATCAGGAGCTTTAAATTATGACCGCAGATCGTATCGTACACATAGTAGCCGGTAGTTTTATCTTGTTGTCGCTTGCGTTGGGTGTGGAAGCCAGCCCGGTATTCGTAAGCAATTATTTCCTGTTGCTTACTGCCTTTGTTGGATTGAATTTGTTTCAGAGCGGCTTTACTAACTTTTGTCCATTGAATAACATTCTCGCAAAACTCGGGGTCAAGGGCGGTTCTTGCTAACGTGCATGCACGCTGCGCGAGTTAATCGTTGATTGACAAGCTGCAACGCATCAAATTAACCCACATCAGCCTGGCCTTGGTCGGTCTGATGTGGGTTTTTCCTTTTTTGCATTTTCGTCATCGTTATCCGCTGACTACTTTTGATCAGGAGTGGTGGAGCGCACTGCTCGGCGTCTTGGCTCTTGCGCTGCTGCTGGCTCGGGATTTCCGGCAGAAGGCAGAAATCCCGCGCATTGTGCAGCTGCCTGTCGCACTGATTGCCGTAGTATTGCTGCAAATGTCCCTGGGCATGATGGCCTACGTCGGCCAGGGATTGCTTTACATATTGTATTTGTTGTTCGCCGCATTGCTGATGATGCTCGGCGCTAGGCTGCGTGACTGTCTGGGCATCGACAAAGTCGCCATGGTGCTGGCGATTTGTTTGCTGACCGGTGCGGAATTGAGTGCCTTGATCGGCGTGCTGCAGCACTATCGCTGGCATACGCTGCTGGATCAGGTGGTGGTGGTGAAGGTTGCCTCCGGCGTGTACGGTAATCTGGCGCAGCCCAATCATTTTGCCAATTACATTGCGTTGGGGCTGATTTCGCTGGGATTGTTGTTTCAGCAGCGAAAATTACCCGTAGGCTATGTGGTGGTGCTGGCCGCGCCCTTGTTGCTGGTGATGACGCTGAGCGGGTCGCGTAGTGGCTGGTTGTATCTGGTAATGATAACCGTGCTGGCGGGGTGGGCAGGGCGGGGCAGGCCTGAGTTGCGCCTGTTGCTGCGTTACGCTCTGCTGCTACTGGCGGGCTTTGCGGTGATGCATGGCCTCGTGCAGCTGCCTTTCATGCAAGGTGCGGGCAACAACTACAATATCGTGCAACGCATGTTCGGTGATAACACGTCCGGCGGTATCCGCTTGTATTTGTGGCACGAGGCATGGCTGATGTTTAAACAGTCACCGTGGCTGGGCGCGGGATTTGGCCAATTCGCCTGGCAGCATTTTCAACTGGGGCCGTGGCTGCAGCGCACGCATATCACCGGCTTGTACAATAACGCGCATAACCTGATTTTTCAATTAGCTGCGGAAGCGGGTATCGCCGGCCTGTTGGTGTTGTTTGCCGGGTTGGGGATGTGGCTTAACGGCTTGCGCCGTGCCGCGTGGACTGCCGCGCACTGGTGGGGCTATGCCGTGTTGGGCGTGCTGGTCATACACAGTCTGCTCGAATATCCCTTGTGGTATGCCTACTTCATGGCTGTCGCAGCGATTTTGCTGGGCGCACTGGACGAAACACGCTATCGGGTGGCGTGGCGTGGGGTGGGGCGCGCGTCGCTGGTGATCGTGTTGTTGCTGGGTTTGCTCTCGCTGCTACAGTTGCGCAGCGGTTATCAGCAGCTGAAAGATACGCTGGCGATACGTCCTGCTTCCGGAAATCTCGCGGCAGAGGTACAGCAGATACGCAGCGGGTTGGCTGCGGTAAGCCGCGGTGTGTTGCTGTCGCCCTATGGCGAATTGTTCATGAGTTCGCACCATGAAGTAAATAAGCTCCGTATCAAGCAAAAACTGGCGAGAAATGACAGGGTAATGCGATTTATGCCGGTTGCACCGGTCGTCTATCGGCAAGCCCTGTTATTGGCGCAAAATGGTCAGCAGGCGCAGGCGCAATTGCTATGGGAGCAGGCCATCTGGTCCTACCCGGGGAGTGCGGAAAAACGCGAACAGTTAGTCAAGTTGGCTGAGAAAGATCCCGAACATTTTTCTGCTCTGCTAGAATTCGCCCTCCAGAAAGAACAGGAGTACCTACGTGCAGTTTCTAATTGAAAACTTATTACCCATTTCCATTGCGCTGATGAGCAGTGCCATGCTTGTGTGGTCCATGTTTGGCAATCGCGTTCGCGGGATCAAGGACGTTGATGCCAATGCCGCCTTGCAACTGATTAATCACAAGGATGCCTTCGTGCTGGATGTGCGTGAGCCGGAAGAATACAAAGCCGGACATCTGTTAAACGCGCATCTGATTCCGCTCGGCAAACTCAAGGAGCGTATCGGTGAGCTGGAAAAATACAAGGACAAGCCCATCGTGGTCGTTTGCCGGAGCAGCAACCGTTCAGGTTCGGCTTGTGTGAATCTGTCCAAACAGGGCTTTACTCAGGCTTATAATCTGACTGGCGGCATGATGGCATGGCAAAAAGCCAATCTGCCGGTACAAAAATAATGGCTAAAATCGTCATGTACACTACCGAGGTGTGTCCCTACTGCATACGCGCCGAGCAGTTATTGCAGCGCAGAGGGGTCACTGAAATCGAAAAGATACGGGTGGATTTGCAACCTGAACTGCGCATCGCCATGGTGGAAAGAACCGGGCGGCGCACGGTGCCGCAAATTTTTATTAACGAGCATCACGTCGGCGGCTATGATGATCTGGCCGAATTGGATCAGGCCGGTGAATTAAAAGCACTATTGCTTGAATAATTTTTAACAAGGATAAAACATGACAGAAGCTGCGCAGGAAAATTCCCAACCCATGTTCAACATGGACAAAATCTACGTGAAGGATTTGTCGCTGGAAATTCCGCACGCACCCCAGATATTTTTGGAACGCGAGAATCCGCAAATAGATGTGCAATTGCATACTTCGGCAGAATCTATCGATGACGGCGTGTATGAAGTGACGGTGACGGCAACTGTTACCGCCAATCTGGGTGAGAAGGTGATGTTTCTGATTGAGGCTAAAGAGGCCGGTATATTCACTTTACGCAATTTGCCTGAAGCTGAAATGGAGCCTGTTCTGGCGGTGATGTGCCCGAATATTTTGTTCCCTTATTTGCGTGAAGTTGTCTCCGATGTGGCGGTGCGCGCCGGTTTTGCGCCCGTGATGTTGAATCCGATCAACTTTGAGGTGCTGTATCAGCAACAGAAGGCGCAGCAGGCTGAGGCAGCCAGTGTGACTACCCACTAATGCAACTGTTAAATCCATCGCATCTTGTCGTACTGTGCACGCTGTTTTGTGCTGTGGCGGCGCATGCGGTGGATTATGTCTCTGTCGGGGAGAGCAGCGCGATTCTCTACGACGCGCCTTCGCTCAAGGCCAGCAAATTATTTGTCGTGAATCGCTACATGCCTTTTGAGCAGGTCGTCAGCCTGGAAAATTGGGTCAAGGTGCGCGACCGGTCTGGCGCATTATACTGGCTGGAAAAGCGCGTGCTGGGTAACAAGAAATATGTTTTTGCAGTGATTCCGCTGCTTGATGTGCGCTCAGCACCCGATTTTGGTGCGCCGCGCCTGTTTCAGGTGCGTCAGCAAGTGGCTCTGGAGTCGCTGGGCGCCACGGGCACGGGCTGGATAAATGTGCGCCACAAGGAAGGTGAAGTGGGTTTTGTACGCAGCACCGAGGTGTGGGGCGAATGAATAAGTTCAAGGCTCAAGGTTCAGCAAGCCGCCCTTGTGCCTTGCATCTTGCGTCTGAATTATGAACATTACCATTATCGGCGCAGGTGCATGGGGAACAGCTTTAGCCGTCAGCCTGGCTGCGCGGCATCGTGTTACCTTGTGGGCGCGTGATGCCGAGCAGCTTGCGGCAATGCGTGTTCAGCGCTGCAATCAGCGCTATTTGCCAGGCGTGACGCTGCCTGACAATCTGCTCCTGAGCGCAGATTTTTCCGCCGCTTTGATGGGGGCTGACTTGCTGATCGTTGCAGTACCCACGGCGGCTTTTCGCAGCACCTTGCAAGCCATCGTTCAATCAGGGCTTTGTGTCTCCGCATGTGGCGTGGTGTGGTTATGCAAGGGATTCGAGGCGGGAACATCGTTGCTGCCGCATCAGATTGCCGGGCAAGTGTTGCCGCCCGAGTTCCCGTGCGGTGTGTTATCCGGCCCCAGCTTTGCTCTGGAGGTGGCGCAGGGATTGCCTACCGCTCTGGTGCTGGCGGCCACTGACGAGGCATTTGCGCAGCGCATTGCGCACGCGCTACATCATTCACGTTTGCGTGTATACGCCAGCAATGATGTGGTCGGCGTAGAAGTTGGCGGCGCAGTCAAAAACGTGATGGCGATCGCTGCCGGGGTCTGCGATGGCATGAAGCTGGGCAACAACGCCCGTGCTGCCTTGATCGCGCGTGGCCTGGCAGAAATCACCCGCCTGGGTTTGAAACTGGGAGGCCATCAGGAAACATTGGGCGGCCTGTCGGGTGCGGGCGACTTGATTCTGACCTGCACCGGCGATTTGTCGCGTAACCGGCGGGTAGGCTTGCTGTTGGCGCAACAGCAAAACCTGGACGAGATTCTGCTCCAGCTTGGACACGTCGCCGAAGGGGTATATGCCGTGCGTGAAGTGCACCAGCTTGCGCAACGTCTGGGTGTGGATATGCCTATCAGCGATGCTGTTTACCGTGTTCTTTACGAACATATTTCCGCAGCCGAGATGGTCGCCACGCTGCTGAACCGCACGGCGAGTCTGGAATTCAGCCAGTAATAACGGGATTCAGGATGTCATCCGTGCGCACGGTCAGGTAACTTGCGGAAACGAATGAGGTGTTGCAATATTAGAAAAAGCTAATATAATAGCCGAGTAATTCGTTAAGTTGCGAATTGGACTACGAATGGGGGTGAAGGATGGCTTTGTTGAATATGACGCAATTGATCAGGCTGGCGAGCGCGGCGTTATTGTGGGGAACGATGGGGGCTGCGCAGGGCGCGGATTTGCAACAATGCGTCAGCATCGCACTCAATCAAAACCCCGATATTCTGGCGAGCCAGTCCCAGCTTGCGCAGGCGGAAGCCGCATTGGATCAGGCGCGCGGTCAACGCTGGCCCAAGCTGACGGCTTCTGTGACGGCGACGCGTACCAATGACGCGCTGAATGCGTTCGGTCTCAAGCTCTCACAGCGCAACGCGACATTCAACGATTTTGGTGCGGGCCAGTTTAATCCTGCCGCGCCCGGAGCGCTCTCTGTTGCACCCACCAATCTGAATTATCCCGGCGCAGTGACCAACTACAATTCCCGGCTGGAATTGCAAATTCCTTTGTACAACGGCGGGATGATCTCCGCTTATGTCGATCAGGCTCATGCTTACGTCAAGGCGGCCCATGAAGGTGATCTGGCTGCGCGCCAGCAAGTCATTTTTCATGTGATTCAAGCCTATCAGGGCGTTCATACGGCAAGAGCCTACGTCAATGTTGCGCAACAGGCGCAGGCAGCCGCCGAAGCCTATGTGAAAACCACGCAAAACCTGTTGCGCGAGGGGGTGGTTGTGCGTAGCGATCTGTTATTTGCACAGGTTAATCTCGCCGATATTAAACTCAAACAGCAAGAAGCCAGTCGCGCGGAGGCTGCCGCAGTTGACCAGTTGCATTTGCTGCTGGGCCTGTCACTGGATGAGCCACTTGAAATTGGCGCTGATTTTACGCCAGCCGCATTGAACGGTGAGGTTGCCAGGTTGCAGGCCGAAGCGCTTGAAAATAACCCGGGTGTCATGGCATTGCGCAATCAGCTGGAAGCGGCCAGTGCCGGTGTGAAGGTGGCGCGTGCGGACTATTACCCCCATTTCAATGCGATGGTGCGGCAGGACTGGAACGCCCCAACACTGCAACAAACGGCTGCTTCCTACACCGTTGCGGGGGTGCTTTCCTGGCAGTTGCTGGATTTCGGTGTCACGAACGGTGCCGTGGGGCGGGCAGAAGCATCGCGCAGCGTGTTGCAGGTGCGCCTTAAACAGGCTGAAGAAGGGGTGCGTTTTCAGGTGATTGATGCGTGGCGAGGCGCTGCCGAGGCCGAGTCGCGGGTCAGTGCGCGTGTTGCCGCCGTGGCGCAGGCCGGGGAGGCGCAGCGCCTGGTCGCAAAGCGTTATGAGAATGGCGTCACGACCATGGTCGAAGTGCTGGCTGCGCAGGCGCAGCTCGACAAGGCACGCGCCGATGAAGTGGCCGCAAAATACCAGTTGACAGTGCAGCGCTCGGCGCTGCGTCTTGCGGTGGGAAAACTCAATAGTGATCAATTATGATTAGCACGGGATTAGGGAGAGAAGTGATGAATGTGCAACACCGTTCCATGGGAAAGCTGGCGCTCATATTGCTTGTTTTATTGTCAGGATGTCAGCCTCACGATCAGGCCGCTGAAGTACAGGCGCGGACGGTGGAGGCACAGGTATTGACGGTGAGCTTGACGGCAATGCCGGTGTTTGATGCGACGCCGGGATCGGTTATTTCCGAACAGCAGGTGCAGGTTGCATCCCGGCTCATGGGTTACATACGCGACATTCAGGTGCACGAAGGGGATACGGTAAAAACAGGGCAATTGCTGTTTACCATTGATCCGTCTGATATTCAGGGGCAGGTGGTTCAGGCGCGCGCGGGCCATGCTCAGGCAGAAGCCGCGCTGGGCGATGCCAAGACCGATTTTGAACGTTTTTCAAATCTGTACAAGGAAGAATCTGTTCCGAAGTTGCAGTACGACAAAATGAAATTGCAATACAGCATCGCGCAGAGCCAGGCGCGCGCTGCGCGCGCAGGTCTGGACATGGCGGAGTCACAATTGCGTTATGCCGAAGTGCGCGCGCCTATCGCTGGTGTAGTGACGCAAAAGATGGCCTCCGCGGGTGACCTGGCAGCGCCCGGCAGACCGGTGCTGGTGCTGGAAAATCCGGGCAGGCTGATGGTTCAGACCTCGGTTAGCAACGAAACCTATCCGCTGCTCAAATTGGGGGATAGTGCACTGGTTGAAATTTCCGGGCAGGCACGGACGCTGGAGGGAAAAATCGTGCGGCTGGTTCCTGCAGCGGATGCCCTGTCGCATACCCATCTGGTAAAGCTGGATTTGCCTGACGCCAAGGGACTCACCAGCGGCGCCTTCGCGCGCGTGCGATTTAACGTGGGCGCCGGGCAAGGTATCAGCGTGCCGAAAGCCGCGATCTTGCAACGCGCAGGCATCACGGGTGTCTTCGTGGTTGACGGACAGGGGATCGCACGTTACCGCATGGTAAGAACAGGGGAGGACAGGGACGGCGCTGTCGAAATTGCGGCCGGACTCAATCCGGGTGAGAAAGTCGTGGTCGGCAATGCCGATAAGCTCAGCTCGGGTGATCGCGTGCAGTTGACTGGAAGCACAACACCATGAGCGAAACGAATCAGCCGATGAACATTGCCGGGCGTCTGGCACAGACCTTCCTGACATCGAAAATTACCGCAATGATCATGCTGGCCATCACACTGGTTGGCCTGGTGGCGATGATGGTGACGCCGCGTGAATACAATCCGCAGATCGTCGTGCCGGCAGCCAATATCATCGTTGCCAAACCGGGCGCCACCGCGGATGAAGTGCAAAACATGATCGTCAAACCGCTTGAGGCCATCATGAATGCTCAGGCGGGCGTCAAGCACACCTTTGGCTTTGCTGCGAATGACTTCGGCGTGGTGACAGTACAGTTCGATGTCGGCGAGGATCAGGAAAAAAGCCTGGTTAAACTTTATAACCAGCTGATGCAGAATATGGATCGCATGCCGGCGGGTGCGATGCAGCCTATCGTCAAGCCCATCAACGTGGATGACGTTCCGATCATGACGCTGACTCTGGCGTCAACCGGGCAAAGCGACTACGAGTTGCGATATGTCGCACTGCGTGTGCTGGAACAGTTGCGCAATATTCCAGGCGTTTCCTTTACCGAGATAGTCGGCGGCAGTCCTCGCGCCATCAGTATTTTTATCGACCCGCAGAAACTTGCCGCCACAGGCCTTGCTCTCGATCAGGTGGATAGAATGTTGAATGCCACCAATATATCGCTGCCAGCAGGCGAGTTGGTCAATAACAATAAAAACACACCGCTGCGCTTCAATGGCTTTCTCACCAGCGCACGCGAGGTGGGCGATATCGTGCTCGGCGCACCTAATGGCCGTCCTGTGTTTCTCAAGGATGTAGCGCGTATCGTGGACGGACCGGCGGAAGTGGAGGCGTCGTCACATTTTGCATTCGGACCGGCGGCTTCGCTGCCTGCATTCAAGGGAGATGCGCCGGCCGTGACCATCGCGATAGCGAAAAAAGCCGGCACCAACGCCGTGGTGGTCGCCAATCTGGTGCTTGAAAAACTCGAGACACTTAAGCGCGAAGCTATTCCGGAAGGCGTCAGCGTAACCGTGACGCGCGATGATGGCGCCAAGGCGAACGATGCGGTGAATACACTGGTCGAGCATCTGGGAATCGCCATCGCTTCTGTTGTTGTTGTGCTGCTGTTCTTCCTGGGCTGGCGCGAAGCCGCCATAGTGACGCTGACGGTGCCGCTGATTCTTTTTGTGGTGCTGACCGTGGGGCTGCTGGCAGGCCAGACCATGAACCGGATCACGTTGTTTGCCTTGATTCTGTCGCTGGGCTTGCTGGTGGATGCGGCCATCGTCGTGGTGGAAAATATTCATCGCCATCTGCATCATGGCGGCGCGGCAAATTTCAAGCAGGCACTGGTGCTTGCCACCAACGAAATCGGCAACCCAACCAATGTGGCGACGATTGCCGTCATTCTGGCTTTCATACCGATGGCTTTCGTCACCGGCATGATGGGGCCTTTCATGCAGCCTATCCCGTTTAACGTACCGGTGGCGATGATAGCCTCATTGCTGATCGCATATATGGTGGTGCCATGGGCCGCTTATCGCATGCTCAAGGGTAAGGCGCTGGCAGAGCTGGAAAGCACGCTGACGCTGGAAGAGCAGGCTGCGCGACCGCAGGACCCGCTGCATCGTGCCTATGTCAGCGTGATTACGCCGTTTCTCAACAACGGGCGTCGCCGTAATTGGCTGTTTCTGGTGGTGGTGGCCCTGCTCGCGATGGCCATGCTGCAACCGGTATGGCAGTTTATCCGTCCGTCGGGTCTGAACGGTGCGCTTAGTCCGTTGGGCGTGGAGCTGAAAATGCTGCCGAACGACAATACCAATACTTTTCTGCTTGAAATCAACACGCCTGCGGGCACGGCACTGGCACGCACGGATGAAGTCGCCCGTGCTGTGGGTGATGTGCTCGCGCATACCGTACATGTAGTTGATTACCAGACCTATCTCGGCGTAGCCGCTACGGTTGATTTTGCGGCATTGGTGCGCGGTGACATTCTCAAACGCGGGACGAATCTGGCGCAGATACGCGTCAATCTGCTGGACAAGCATGCGCGTTCGGAAAGCTCGCACGAGATTGTGTCCAGCCTGGATGACGCGTTTATGCCGCTGAGGAAACGTTTTCCGGAAGCGAAGATCAAGCTTTACGAGACACCTCCCGGCCCGCCGGTGCAATCGCAGGTTCTGGCGGAATTGTATGGCCCTGACTACGACGTATTGCGGGCGGCGGCATCGGAAGTCGGCGCTGCATTTAAGTCGGTTTACGGCATGATCAACGTCGACGACTCCGTGACGGCCTCAGTGGATAGCTATGAGATTCACGTCGATGCTGAGAAAGCGGCATTGGCAGGGATTGCGCCTGCACAGGTGGCAAAGTTGCTACACGACTATGTCAGCGGTTTTTCTCTCGGTACGCTGCATGTCGAAGAGGCCAGAGAGCCGATCAATATGACTGTACGGCTTGCCCACGCTGAACGGCAGTCGCCGGGGCAGATACTCTCGCTCTCGGTCGTTAATGCCATGGGGCAGCAGGTTCCTTTGTCCTCCATCGCCACGCTGCGGCCTGTGGTCGCGGTCAAACCTATATATGACCGGGATCAGCATCCGGTGGTGATGGTCGGGGCTGAACTGATCCGCTCCAGTCCGGTTTACGCAGTGTTGGCGCTCGATAAGATGCTCGATAACAAGAGCATGGCGGGCGAGCATTTTACGACTGCAAACCTGGGTTTCAACGACGCTCAGCCCAAGGACATGAAGGATTACCAGATACTGTGGGGCGGCGAGATGCGTCTGACGCTGGATGTGTTCCGCGATCTGGGTAGTGCCTTCATCGTTGCGCTGGTGCTGATTTATCTGGTGCTGGTCGGCTATTACAAATCCTTCGTGATTCCGATGATTGTGATGGGTGCGATCCCGCTGACGCTGGTGGGCGTTTTCCCCGGGCATTGGCTGATGAATCAGGCATTTACGGCAACGTCGATGATAGGCGTTATTGCGCTTGCGGGTATCGTGGTGAGGAACTCCCTGCTGCTGATCGATTTCATTATCGAATATGAAGCACGCGGTTACAGCGTTTCAGATGCGGTTATCGAGGCGGGTGCGATACGCTTCAGACCCATACTGTTGACGGCGCTGGCCATCATACTGGGCTCGGCTATCATGGTGACCGATCCGGTTTTCGGCGGTTTGGCTGTGTCGCTGATTTTTGGTACTTTTGCATCTACCGCGCTGACGCTGCTGGTGATTCCGCTGCTCTATTTCCTCTGGAAACGTGGCAGTAATGAGGTGGGATTGAGGATTTAGGAGAGCGAAGCGAG
Source organism: Gallionella sp. (assembly GCA_030652475.1). Classification (GTDB taxonomy): domain Bacteria; phylum Pseudomonadota; class Gammaproteobacteria; order Burkholderiales; family Gallionellaceae; genus Gallionella. The sequence continues at coordinate 16,697 of JAUSAO010000010.1, forward strand.
GCGTGGAGGATTGGGCAGGTCGGGCTTCAGCCTGACCTGTCTGTTCTGAGCCGCCCGCATAGCGGGCGTGTTGAAGGACTTAGTCCTCGGATTTCCCCATGTGCAATTTGATGACATTGGTTTTCTGCGGCTGATCCGCGTAATACGGCTTTTCGTTTCTGCTTTGCCCCATTTGTGCAGCGAGTTCGGCTTCGCGATCCGAGATCATGCCGAAGCATTCCCGTATCTCCTGAATCGTGCTGTCCGATAGCGGATGGGGCATGCCAGGCTTGGTTGTGGTGTCCTTGACCACGTTGGCCAGGATTTTGCGCATCAGGTACAAGACTTGCTGTTCTTTCGATAAGTTTTCAGTGTTCATTTTTGCCTTTTCAAAGATATCGGTTGTGGTGTTATTCAGGCTGCCAGTCAATACGTTACGGCTTTTAGCATACTGGAAAACACGCTTTTAGCAATCACCCGAAATCAGCATGCCCGCAAACCCCGTCTGCCTCCACGCCTCATATACCGTTACGGCTACCGTGTTGGATAAATTCAGGCTGCGGTTGTCGGGCAGCATGGGCAGGCGCACGCGCTGTTCAGCCTTGAACTGGCTGAGCACGTCAGCGGGCAGGCCGCGACTCTCCGGCCCGAACAGGAACGCGTCACCCGCCTGATAGCTGATTTCATGGAAGGGTTGCGAGCCTTTGGTCGTGAGCGCGAACACGCGTGCGGGATCGAATGCCGACAAACAATCTTCCAGTGTGGCGTGGACACGCAGCTTTGCAAATTCGTGATAGTCCAGTCCTGCGCGTATCAGTTGCTTGTCTTCCAGTGTAAAGCCGAGCGGCTTGATCAGATGTAACTGGCAACCCGTGTTGGCGCACAGCCGGATGATGTTACCCGTGTTGGGCGGGATTTCAGGCTGGTAAAGAATGACATGAAACATGTGTTGAACCTCATCGTGAATAGGGTAAATCGCAGCTGAAAATCTGCTCTTACGTGATAAAAATACCCGGGGATTATCGTCGCTTCTGAAAAACTTCGCCCGGAGAATTGGCACGATAAATTACTTTTATACAGATTTCAGGAATGATCATGGGGCAGTGTTCTCGCCACGACCCATGCGCTGATTTCGGCTGCGCCGCGTTTTTGGACAGCATCGGCAAGCGCATTGAGGCTGGAGCCGGTCGTCAATACGTCATCCACCAGCGCGACGTGTTTGCCGGATAAATCCATGTCACAGCGGAACGCGCCATGCACATTTTTCTTGCGTTCTTTCCAGGATAAAGTGGATTGGGAGGGGGTGTCGCGCAGCCGCCGGCATGCATGTGCCAGCAGCGGGCGCTCAAGTGAACGGGCCAGTCTGGCGGCAATCAACAGCGCCTGATTAAAGCCGCGCCGCTTCAGTTTGTCAGGGTGCAGCGGCATAGGGATGACATAGTCCGGCAGTCTGTCCGGGCTTATTCGCAGGATGAGTTTCTCGGAAAATAGTTGCGACAGGGCGAGCTGCTCCTCGTATTTCATTGCCTGAATTAGTCTGTCGAGTGGAAAGCGGTAGCCGAAGACTGCAAGGGTGCGGGTGAAGGACGGCGGTTTTTTCAGACAATGGCCGCATAGTTCACCCCGCGGCGTGGGCAGGGCGCAGATCGGACAATGCTCAGCATCGAGGTAGGGCAGGGCGGCATCGCAAGCCTCGCAGCATAAGCCGTGGCGGCTCATGCTGGCGCATAGTACGCAGGGTTGAGCGGGCAGCATGTGCTCAAGTTTTGTACAGATGTTTAGTATTGGCTTGCTCAGAATTGACAAGGTATCGTCCTTTCCGTGATGATGCGCGGCTAATCAATTCGCATCATACCGACAAATCAGACATGAACAGCCAGACGATCGCGTTTCACCCTCCCGTAAAAAAATCCGACATGCCGCAGCGCTGGGGCGTGAATGAGGTGGAAGCCTTGTTCAGACTGCCATTTGCCGATCTGCTGTATCGCGCGCAGCAGGTGCACCGCGAACATTTCGATCCGAATCAGGTGCAACTTTCCACACTGTTATCCATCAAGACCGGCGGCTGCTCGGAAGACTGCGGTTATTGTCCGCAGTCTGCGTTCCATTCGACCGGCGTGGAGGATCGCAAGATGCTGGCACTGGACGCCGTGGTGACGGCGGCGAAAGCCGCGCAACAGGCCGGTGCGGACCGTTTCTGCATGGGCGCGGCCTGGCGCGAGCCTTCCGAGGCGGACATGCTGAGTGTAGTGGATATGGTCAAGGCGGTGCGCGGACTGGGCATGGAAACCTGTGCCACACTGGGCATGCTGAACGACGAACAGACCGAGCAGCTGAAGCAGGCCGGGCTGGATTACTACAACCACAATCTGGATACGTCCCCCGAATTTTACGGTGATGTCATCAGTACACGGGATTATCAGGACAGGCTGGATACGCTGGAGCGGGTGCGCAAAGCCGGAATGCACGTGTGTAGTGGCGGCATCGTCGGCATGGGCGAAGATCTGACGCAACGCGCAGGCCTGGTTGCGCAACTGGCGAACATGAATCCCTACCCGGAAAGCGTGCCGATCAATAACCTCGTCAAGGTGGAAGGCACGCCGCTGGCCGATCAGGCCGACCTCGATCCGCTGGATTTTGTGCGTACCATCGCGGTGGCGCGCATCACCATGCCAACCGCGCGCGTGCGCTTGTCTGCCGGGCGATCACAGATGTCCGACGCGATACAGGCATTGTGTTTCCTGGCAGGGGCGAATTCGATTTTTTATGGCGAGCAGCTGCTGACCACGGGTAATCCGGAAGTGGAACGTGACCGCGCTCTGCTCGACAAGCTGGGCATGTATCCGTTTGCCGATAAACATTAAAACCTTTTGTCCGCAGATTACACGGATTGAATCTGAGTAAATCTGCGTAATTTGCGGACACAACGCTATTTATGCCTTTCTCTGAACTTCAACTTCAGCTCGACGAGCGTGCCGCGCAGGGTTTGTTGCGTCAGCGGCGCACGGTTTCCAGTCCGCAATCGCCGCATATCATTGAGGATGGCAAGCCGTATTTATCTTTTTGCAGTAACGATTACCTGGGGCTTGCGTATCATCCGCAACTCATCGCAGCCCTTCAGCAAGGCGCACAACGCTATGGCGTCGGCGCGGGTGCAGCGCATCTGGTGAGCGGACACTTTGAGACGCATGATCAGCTTGAAAAGCGGCTGGCGGCTTTCGCGGGAAAACCCGCCGCGCTGTTGTTTTCTACCGGCTATATGGCCAATCTCGGCGTGGTGCAGGCTTTGGTGAGCAAGGGCGATACGGTGTTTGCCGATAAGCTCAATCATGCCTCCTTGAATGATGCGATGTTGCTGTCGCGTGCCACCGTGAAACGCTATCGCCATAACGACATCGCGCAACTTGACACTCTGCTGGCTCAGAGCGGGAAAGGGCGCAAGCTGATTTGCACCGATGCGGTATTCAGCATGGATGGCGATATGGCGCGCTTGCCGGAACTGCTGGCGTTATGCGAGGTGCATGATGCCTGGTTGCTGGTGGACGATGCGCATGGCTTCGGTGTCGTGGGCGCACAGGGGCGCGGCTCGCTGTCACATTTTGGGCTGGATTCGCCGCGCATCATTTACATGGCGACACTGGGCAAGGCCGCCGGGGTGTTTGGCGCGTTTGTCGCAGCAGGGCAAGTGGTGATCGATACCTTGGTCAATAGTGCGCGCAGTTATGTTTACACCACGGCAACGCCGCCCGCCTTGTCGCTTGCACTGCTGGAAAGTCTGATTCTGATAGAGCAGGGTGACGTCTTGCGCACGCATCTGTATAGCCTGATTGCCCAGTTGCGTGCCGGTCTGAACGGCTTGCCATGGACAGTGATGCCGTCGGATACAGCAATCCAGCCGCTGTTAATCGGTGGCAATCAGGCGGCGCTGGATTTGAGCATGGCCTTGCGCGAACGCGGCATCCGGGTCGCAGCGATCCGTCCGCCCACCGTACCCGCAGGAACTGCACGGCTGCGCATTACCCTGTCCGCCGCGCACAGCGCAGCGGATGTAAGCTGCCTCCTGGAGGCGTTGCGTGAACTTGCACATGAATTATAAATTCGCGCGACGTTTGCCCCTTCCCCCGCTTGCGGGGGAAGGTTGGGAAGGGGGAACGTGTATGGCGGGCTATTTCATGGAGCTAGAAAATGTCTGCCATGCACGTTGATAGTCATGGGTCGGGCGCGCCTTTGTTGCTCATCCACGGCTGGGGTATGCACGGCGGAATGTGGGGCGGGGTGCCGGAACAGTTGGCGGAGCATTTTCAGGTTATGGCGGTGGATTTGCCGGGGCATGGTTTGAGTCGTAGGGTGGGCACGCCGTTGTGCCCACGCGGATTGAACAACGCGTGGGCAGGTAAAAACCCTGCCCACCCTACTTTGGATGCGATTGTTGGTCAGTTATCAGCCCAATTCACCGGACCGTTGACCGTCTGCGGCTGGTCGCTGGGCGGGCAGGTCGCGTTGCGCTGGGCGCTGCGCTATCCGCAGCAAGTTATCCGTCTGGTGCTGGTGTCCTCGACCCCCTGTTTTGTGCAGCAAACCGCCTGGCCATGCGCGATGGACGCAGATACGCTGGCGGCATTTTCCGCCGCATTGCAGCAGGATTACCTGCCGACCTTGCGCCGCTTCCTTGCACTGCAGGTGCGTGGCAGTGAACAGGAGCGAGAATTGCTGGTGACGTTGCGCCACAGCCTGCTTAGTCGCGGCGAACCGGATCTGGCGGCGTTGCAATCCGGCCTGGGGATTTTGCGCGACAGCGATTTGCGCGCCGTCCTGTCGGAAGTTGTTCAGCCCGCGCTGGTGATAGCCGGAGAACGTGATACGCTCACGCCTTTGCCAGCCTCACGCTATCTTGCGGCTCAGATGCCGAATGCGCGACTGGCAACGATCAGGGGCGCGGCACATGCCCCTTTTCTGTCGCATCCCGATGAATTTGTAAAACAGCTGGTGAGTTTTTTGCATGAATGAATTTGTTATAGATAAGAAGATGATGCGACGCTCCTTCAGTCGCGCGGCGGCTGATTATGATGCGACAGCAGTGCTGCAGCGCGAAGTGTGTACGCGCATGCTGGAGCGGCTGGACTACATCAAGCTGCAACCCGTGCAACTGCTGGATGCAGGCAGCGGTACGGGTTGGGGAGGGCGCAAGCTGGCTGAAAAATATCCGGCGGCAACGGTGATCTCGCTGGATATCGCCATCGGCATGTTGCAGAACGCACAAAGCCGTTCAAGCTGGTGGCAGAAGCTGTTCGGCGGCGTGAGACAGTTGCCGGTGTGTGCGGATGTAGAGGCATTGCCGCTGGCATCGGGCAGTGTCGAAATGGTGTGGTCCAATCTGGCTGTGCAGTGGTGCAACGACTTGCCGGCGACTTTTGTGGAGTTGCAGCGCGTGCTGAAAACAGAAGGCTTGCTGATGTTCAGCACCTTCGGGCCGGACACCTTGAAAGAATTGAGACGGGCCTTCAAGGACGTGGACGAACACAGTCATTTGAACCGTTTTGCCGACATGCACGACATAGGCGACATGCTGGTGCAGGCGGGTTTTGCCGAGCCGGTGATGGACATGGAATACATGACACTGACTTACGACGATGTGCGCGGCGTGTTGCAGGACCTCAAGTCCATAGGGGCGCACAATGCGACTGCGGGGCGGGGTCAGGGCCTGATGGGGAAAAATGCCTGGGCACGTTTGCTGGAAAATTATGAAAAGTTGCGTCGTGACGGTAAATTGCCGGCCACCTATGAGGTCATCTATGGTCATGCCTGGAAGCCGCAAGCGCGCGCAAGCCGCGATGGCTCGGCGATTATCAAGACATCATTCAAAATAAAATGAGCTACTTCATAACAGGCACAGACACCGATGTCGGCAAGACGCTGATCAGTTGCGCGTTGCTGCATGGCTTTGCGGATCAGGGTCTGCGCGTGGTCGGCTTTAAACCCGTCGCGGCAGGCTGTGATGAACATGACCACAACGATGATGCTCAGCATTTGCGTGCAGCCGGTAATGTGCTTGCCAGCTACGGGCAGGTCAATCCCTATTGCTTCACCCAGGCGGTTGCGCCACATCTGGCCGCGCAGTTTGCGGGAATTCGAATCAATCTGGATCGCATCGTGACTTCCTATCGGGAGTTGGCAGCGCAGGCGGATGTGGTTATCGTCGAAGGCGCGGGCGGATTTTTTGTGCCGCTGAATGCTGAACAGGACGGCGCAGATCTGGCGAGGCAGTTGAAATTGCCGGTCATTCTGGTGGTGGGCATGCGGCTGGGTTGTCTGAATCACGCGCTGCTCACGACGCAGGCCATTACCGCCAGGGGGCTGAAACTGGCGGGCTGGGTGGCGAACTGTGTGGATGGACAAATGGCTATGCTGAACGAGAACATCGCCGCTTTGCAGCAACGCATCGCCGCGCCATTGCTGGGCATCGTGCCGCATTTTGACAGGCCGCCGGATGCGACGGATGTGGCCAGGCGTTTGGATTTTGCCCTGTTGAGTCGCTAAAATCCCACTAACGACTAACGACTAACCTTATGACTGAATTCAGCATTATCGCGGTGTTTTTTGTTGGCCTGTTGGGCGGCGTGCATTGTCTGGGTATGTGCGGCAGTCTGGTGGGTATTCTCACCGCTCAATTGCCCGGGGAGGGTGCGCGCTGGCCGTTCCATCTGGCTTACAACAGCGGACGTGTGGCGAGTTATACGCTGGCCGGCGCGCTGGCCGGTGCGGTGGGGCAAGCCGGTTTGCTGTTGCGCGATGTGGTGCCGATGCAGCATTTGTTGTTTGCCTTGTCCAGCCTGATGCTGATTGCCTTGGGTCTGTATCTGGCCGGAATATGGGGGGCGGTGCGGCGCATCGAAGGCTTGGGGCGCGTGTTGTGGAAACGCATCCAGCCGCTGACGCGCGGCCTGTTTCCCGTTACGACGCCGCTGCGCGCATTTTTTCTGGGTACGCTGTGGGGTTGGCTGCCTTGCGGGCTGGTTTATAGCGTGCTGGTTACGGCTCTGGCCAGTGGTCAGGCGGAAAGCGGCGCGCTGGTGATGCTGGCGTTCGGTCTGGGAACGCTGCCGAATTTGCTGGCTATCGGCCTGTTCTGGGAAAGCATCAAGCGCTGGGTGCAATCACCACAAGTGCGCATGGGCGCGGGCTTGCTGGTGGCAAGTTTTGGTGTGTATGGTCTGGTTAAAGTGGGCTATACCTTTTATGTCAATGGCTGGGCGGGGAGTTGTCATGTTGCTGCGTAACGTTTTGATACTGATGGCGCTGGTATTGTTTTCCGGATGCGGGGAACCCAGACTGCCTTCGCCGTTTCACGCCAGCGAGGTGGGAAAAAAGTATGCCGGGGCAGATTTCAAGTTAACGGATCACAACGGTACGCCGCGCACGCTGGCTGATTTTCGTGGCAAGGTGGTGGCGTTGTTTTTTGGTTACGTGCATTGCCCGGATGTCTGCCCGACCACGATGGCTGATTTGCGGCAGGCGATGGAAACGCTGGGTACGGATGCTGACAGGGTGCAAGTGCTGTTCGTTACTGTGGATCCGGAGCGGGATGACCGCGAATTGCTGGCACAATACGTGCCTGCCTTTCATGCTTCATTTTTGGGGCTGTATGGTGATGCGCCCGCCACTGCGCAGGCTGCCAGGGTATTTGACGTGATGTACCAGAAGCAGCCGTCCCAATCCGGCTACAACATGGATCATAGCGCCGGTACATTTTTGATAGATGTTAAGGGCAAGGTGCGCCTGCTCGCACCCTATGGGCAGAGTGCCGAGTGGCTGACACAGGACATACGCTTGCTGCTGGCACTGGGCAAATCGTAGCTCATGTCCACATGGCCGACGAAAATATTATCGTTCGACATAGACGAAGGCAATTTGCCGTTTCGTGCCGAACAGATCCGGGCGTAGGGAGCTGCTTTGTCATGGTGGTTCGCAGCGCACGCAGGAATAAAGTCCGGTGAGGCTGTGGTCTGCACGGGGCCGGATGTTATGATTGACAACCATTTGAGCAAGGCTAACTTATCCGGGGGGAAAGTATGAAAATTTTGCTGGCAGATGACCACTCTTTATTCAGGGGAGGGATGTGCTATTTATTGCAGCAGCTGTCCGGGGTGGTGGAAATATTGGAAGCGGGTAATTTTCTGGATTGTTTAAAGCTTGCGGCGCAGCATCCGGATATGGATCTTGCGCTGCTGGATTTGCATATGCCCGGCAGCGACGGGCCAAGATCCGTCAGTTATTTTCATCAGCGTTATCCGCATATCCCGGTGGTGGTGATTTCCGCCGAGGAAGGATGCGCGAACATGGAAAAGGTCATGAATTACGGGGCGGCGGGTTTTGTCAGCAAGAGTTCGAATGAGCAGACGATGCTGGATGCGTTGAAGCTGGTGTTGTCCGGTGGCGTGTATGTGCCGCCGGAAATATTGCGTAATCAGATGGCGGTAGCGGGGCCTACGGACAAGCGTAATTTGCATGCCAGCGGGTTTGGCCTGACGCCGCGACAGCTGGAAGTCTTGCAGCTTCTTTGTGCCGGGAAAAGCAACAAGGAGATTGCGTCTGCTTTTCATCTCGCCGAAGGTACGGTCAAAATTCACGTGGCTGCGGTGTATCTGGCGCTCAATGTCAAGAGTCGCCTGGAAGCGGTGCGCGTTGCCGAGCAGCTGGGTCTGGTCGGGGTTGAGCATGGCTGAATCAGCTAACGACTTGCCGGGAAACAAACTGTTCAGTTTGCTGCGTGAATCGCGCTGGTTATTGCTGGTTGCGGGCGCGCTGTATTTTGCCGCGGCCATGTATGGTTACAATCCTGCTGATTCGGCCTGGTCGCATAGTGTAGCCGGCACGCAGACTGACAATCCTGCGGGTGTGCTGGGCGCCTATTTGTCCGACCTGCTGTTTTATCTGTTTGGTCTTTCGGCATGGTGGCTGGTGCTGTTCATGTTGCAACAGGTATGGTCAGGGTATCGCAATTTGCGGGCAGACAGTATCTTCAGCAAACGCGCGCTGGGCGTATCGATAGCCGGTTTTGTTTCCTTGTTGCTTGCCAGCAGCGCACTCGAAGCCATCCGTTTATATACCCTGGAAGTGTCCTTGCCTCTGGTGCCGGGTGGTATGTTCGGCATGCTGATCGGTGACGCGCTGACGCGCTGGCTGGGCTTTACCGGCGCAACCTTGCTGCTGCTGGCGCTGATGGCGAGCAGTTTCAGTGTGTTTAGCGGTCTGTCGTGGCTGCGATTCATGGACTGGCTGGGTGCGCAGATGGAAGCCGCTTATTGCCGAGTGCAACAGTACTGGCAGACGCGTCAGGACAGGCGCATCGGCGCTCAGGCCACCAGCCAGCGCAGCGCAGTCGTCGAAGTAGAGAAAAAGCGCGTTGAGGTACATCAGCCGATACGCATCGAAATGCCGCTGATGGAAGTGACTCAGTCGGCGCGGGCAAGCGAAGAAAAACAGATCACATTGTTTGCCGATATGCCGGATTCGCCCTTGCCGCCCCTGCATTTGCTCGACCCGGCAACCCCGCAGCTTGATGTGGTGTCTGCCGATACGCTGGAGTTCACCTCGCGTCTGATTGAGCACAAGCTGAAAGACTTCGGTGTGGAAGTCAAAGTGGTGGCCGCCTATCCCGGCCCGGTGATCACGCGCTACGAGATTGAACCTGCGGTCGGCGTGAAGGGCAGTCAGATCACCAACCTGGTGCGCGATCTGGCGCGCGCGCTGTCCGTGGTGAGCATCCGCCTGGTCGAGACCATACCCGGCAAGAGCTATATGGCACTGGAATTGCCTAATCCAAAACGCCAGATGGTGCATCTGTCTGAAATCTTAAGCTCACAGGTGTATGCCGACATGCATTCTATGCTGACGATGGCGATGGGCAAGGATATTGCCGGCAAGCCGGTCGTCGCGGATTTGGCCAAGATGCCGCATGTGCTGGTGGCGGGGACGACCGGTTCGGGCAAGTCGGTGGGGATTAACGCCATGATCCTCAGTATTCTCTACAAGGCCACGCCGCAACAGGTACGCATGCTGTTGATCGATCCCAAGATGCTAGAACTGTCAGTGTACGAGGGTGTTCCGCATCTGCTCTGCCCGGTGGTGACGGATATGCGGCAGGCCGCGTCCGGACTTAACTGGTGTGTGCAGGAGATGGATAAGCGTTACCGGCTGATGTCCCATTTTGGCGTGCGTAACATCGCAGGTTTCAACCAGAAACATCGCGAAGCGATCAAGGCAGGGCAGCCGCTCACCAATCCGTTCTCGCTCACGCCCGATGACCCGGAAGCGCTCGACGAAATACCGCTGATCGTGGTGTTTATCGATGAGCTGGCCGATCTGATGATGGTGGTCGGCAAGAAAATAGAAGAACTGATCGCGCGTCTGGCACAGAAGGCGCGTGCTTCCGGGATACATCTGGTGCTGGCCACGCAGCGCCCGTCGGTCGATGTAATCACCGGACTGATCAAGGCTAACGTGCCGACGCGCGTGGCATTTCAGGTGTCGAGCAAGATAGACTCGCGCACCATATTGGATCAAATGGGTGCGGAAGCGCTGCTGGGGCAGGGTGACATGCTGTATCTGCCGCCCGGAACAGGCTATCCGCAGCGCGTGCACGGCGCATTTGTATCCGACCAGGAAGTGCATCGTATTACCGAATATCTGAAGGCGCAGGGCGAACCGCAATATATCGACGGCGTGCTCAATTCCCTTGAAGATTCAGGTGACGACGGTGGCATGTCACCCACGCTGGATGCAGAGGCCGACCCCTTATATGACCAGGCGGTGGAAATCGTGGTCAAATCCCGCAGAGCATCGATCTCGCTGGTTCAGCGCAATTTGCGCATCGGCTACAACCGCGCCGCGCGTCTGGTCGAACAAATGGAAGCTGCAGGCATCGTCACACCGATGCAGAGCAACGGCAATCGCGAAGTGATCGCACCGGAGAGACAGGATTGATGAGCAAAGTGTGGTAAGTGGTAAATCCTCAATCCTCAATCCTGAAAAAACAATGAAATATATATTTGCAATATTGATGCTGTCTGCTTTACCGCTTACGGCACAGGCCGGCGCGATAGAGAAGCTAAAAACCTTCATCTCGGCCACCCATTCCGCACAGGCGAATTTTACCCAGGTGGTGCTGGAACAAAATGGCAAGCGCATACAGAGCGCCTCCGGCATCATGCAGTTTCAGCGCCCCGGTCGTTTTCGCTGGACTTACCAACAACCTTACGAGCAGATTATCGTCGGCGATGGTGCGAAATTCTGGCTGTATGACAAAGACCTGAACCAGGTGACGGTCAAGAAGCTGGACGCGGCGCTGGGCAGCAGTCCTGCCGCGTTGCTGGCGGGCAGCAATGAAATCGAACGCGGTTTTGTACTCAAGGAAGCAGGACAGCGCGAAGGGCTGGACTGGCTGCAAGCCACACCCAAAGCGCAGGAAAGCAGCTTTTCAGCCGTGTTTATGGGGTTCGACGCGCAAGCCGGACTGGTTGTCATGGAGCTGAACGATGCGTTCGGCCACAAAACCGTGCTGCGTTTCTCCGCAATGCAACGCAATCCGAAGCTGTCCGCACAGCAGTTCCAGTTTGCGCCGCCTGCTGGCGCTGATGTAATAAGCGACTAATCAGCCCCGTTTGCCTGCCGACGAAATCGCCATTGTTGAAGATAAGTCCGCGCAAGGAGTAGAGCATGCTTAAACATTGGATTCCGCAAGCGATCGTGTGGCTCAAGCAAAGTCTTGAACCTGTGCCACATGAGCGGAATGAGTTGGACTGGAAGTCAGCCTTGACCGGTAATAAAGAACGTTTAGTTGAGCATTTGATTGCGTTCGCAAACCACCCGAATGGTGGGTTTTTGGTGTTCGGTGTGCGCGATGATGCAACGCTGGCAGGGGTGGCGCAAAGTGAGGTTGCGCAAATTATCAATACCCTGGCGAATCTTGGGCGCGATGGCGTTGAGCCTCCGTTAGTTGTCGATCACGCGGTGGTGGATTATCAAGGCGTGGCGTTGTTGTTTGTACGCATTGCGGAACATGCCAATAAGCCCGTGCATCGGCGCGGCAAGTCTATTGAGGAGGCTTGGTTACGTTCGGGCGGCACAACGCGCAAAGCTTCGCGTCAAGAGGTGGGTGGGTTGATGCTTAATAGCCAAGCTCCACGCTGGGAAGATTTGCGCGCATCCACACTGTTGCGTAGCGATGAAGTGTTTACCTTGTTGGACTTGCCCGTCATTGCGACTTTGCTTCAGCGACCTTTGCACACTGAAGAGGGCGAGCTGTTACGTTGGTTGGTCGATGAAGGCATGATTACGCCAGAAAGCAATGGCTACTACTTAACCAATTTTGGGGCGATGGCAGCGGCGCGCAACCTCGAACAATTCGACACCTTGAAGCGCAAGCGTATTCGCGTTATTCGTTATCGCGGTTTGAATAAGGTTGAAACAGTTGATGAAATGATGGGGCAGAAAGGTTATGCAATTGGCTTTGAAGGGTTGATTTCCTATCTCAAACGGGTGCTTCCCCACTCTGAAGTTATCCAACAGTCATTGCGTACCGAAGTTTGTCTGTACCCCGAAATTGCCTTGCGTGAGTTGGTCGCCAACGCACTTATCCATCAAGATTTCACTGTCACAGGCAGCGGGCCGATGATCGAGATTTTTGATGATCGGATTGAGTTCACCAACCCCGGTAGCTTATTGCCTGGCAAGCGACCCGACAGATTGATTGGCACTACACCAGAGTCGCGTAACGAGGTGTTGGCTTCAGCGTTTAGACGCTATCGTATATGCGAGGAGCGCGGCACGGGATTTCAAAAAGTAGTCGAAAGTATCGAGTTGTTCGGCTTGCCACCTATCGTTTTTTCGTCCTTGGAAAGTGCGTTCAGAGTGACGTTGTATGCGCCGAAGAAATTTGACGACATGACACAGGCCGAGCGGATTGAAGCGTGTTATCAGCACGCCGTATTGCAATACTTGTCTAGCCAAACCGTGACCAATACCACGCTGCGAAAACGCTTTAAGCTGCATGAAAAACGTCGCACCGTTGTGTCTAATTTGCTCAAAGAGGCGGCAGAAAAAGGGCGGATTAAACGCAAGGACATTGAATCAACCTCGTCAAAATTTGCCGAATACATCCCCTATTGGGCTTGAGTTTATGAGCGACCGCTTACTTCATTTGAAAACGGAATTAATCTTTTATTTAAATAAAATCAATGTGTTGTTGTGTTTTGAGAAGAGCGAATGTTCTGTTTCCAGATCGGAGCATGCGAGGCTATCAACATCAATCATGAGAGGGTTGTTAGGTTGCTACGCCTTTGCAAGGCTGACTTGCGCCTGCGATTTTAATTATGGAAAATTCGCCATAATTAAAATCGAATCAGGTAGTGAAGGTAAATGATGTCTGATCTGTTCGCACCTGCGCAACCTGAAGCCCCGCTTGCGGAGCGGCTGCGCCCCAAGACCATAGACGAGGTGATCGGACAGTCACATCTGCTGGGTGCGGGGCGTCCGCTGCGTCTGGCATTTCAGTCCGGCCGCTTGCATTCGATGATACTGTGGGGGCCGCCGGGTGTGGGCAAGACCACGCTGGCGCGGTTGATGGCTTCGGCCTTCGACGCCGAATTTATGCCGTTGTCCGCCGTATTGTCGGGCGTAAAAGACATACGCGAAGCCATCGCTCAGGCGCAGCACGTGTTGCAGCAAAACGGCCGCCACACTATTTTGTTTGTGGACGAGGTGCACCGTTTCAACAAATCGCAGCAGGATGCTTTTCTGCCCTTCGTCGAACAGGGTTTGGTCACTTTTATCGGCGCGACTACCGAAAATCCTTCTTTCGAGGTAAACAACGCGCTGCTGTCGCGCGCGCAAGTTTATGTGCTGCATGCTTTATCCATCGATGAGCTGGGAGAGTTGTTTGAACGCGCGCAACAGGTGGCGTTGCCGGGCATTGTTTTTAACGATGACGCCCGCGAGCGCATCATTGGCTATGCCGACGGCGACGCGCGCCGGTTGCTCAACGTGTTGGAGCAGTTGCAAACCGCCGCTGAAACGTCGGCAGTCAGTGTGATAGACAGCGCCTTTCTGGATAACACGCTGGCGCAGAATCTGCGTCGTTTCGACAAGGGGGGCGAAGCGTTCTACGATCAGATTTCTGCTTTGCATAAATCGGTGCGTGGCTCTAATCCGGATGCGGCGCTGTACTGGCTGGTACGCATGCTGGATGGCGGGGCGGATGCGCGCTATCTGGCGCGGCGTATCGTGCGCATGGCATGGGAAGACATCGGTCTGGCCGATCCGCGCGCGATTCAGTTGGCTAACGATGCGGCGCAGGCCTATGAGCGGCTCGGTTCGCCGGAAGGCGAGCTGGCGCTTGCGCAAGCCGTGATCTATTTGGCCTGCGCGCCCAAGTCGAATGCCGGTTATGTCGCGTATAATGCCGCGCGGGCCTTTGTGGCAAAGGATGGATCACGGGAAGTGCCGCTGCATTTACGCAACGCACCGACCAAATTGATGAAACAGCTCGATTACGGGCGCGATTATCGCTACGCGCATGATGAGGCGGACGGTTACGCGGCGGGTGAAATATATTTTCCGGACAATATGCCGCAAATGAATTTTTATCAGCCTACGAATCGCGGGCTGGAAGGCAAGATCGCCGAAAAACTGGCACGGCTTCATGAGCTGGATGCCGCGGCAAAAAACAAAAAATAGAGAGATGCCATGTGTAATGATGCGATATACAGCTCGGTTGAGCAGGTCGTCAAACAACGACTGAAATTGGATGTCCCGCGCTGTCTGGATATTGGTGCAGGCACGGGTGATCTGCTGGCCTTGCTGCGCCAGACCTGGCCAAAGCTGGAGGCACAGGCGTGCGACTATCATATCGAACGTTTTGCGCTCAAGGATGTGCCTGTCACACAGCTGGATTTGAATACCCATCCCCTGCCTTATGAAGATGGAAGTTTTGATCTGGTGACTTGTTCGGAAGTGCTGGAACATGTGGAGAATTACCGTGCCGTGCTGCGCGAAATACGCAGGGTGTTGAAACCGGGTGGATTGATGGTGGTTACCACGCCCAATGTGCTCAACATGAAATCGCGCCTGCGTTATCTGGTGACGGGTTTTGCCAATCTGTTCGGGCCCTTGCCGGTCAAGAATCAGGATCGCTTCAATACCAGCGGCCACATTACCCCCATCCCCTATTTTTACCTTGCTCACGCCATGCTGGATTGCGATTTTCACGATCTGCAATTAGCCACCGATAAGCTGCAAAACAGCTCCAGGCTGTTGAGCTTCTTGTTTGCACCCCTGATCTGGCTGGGGTGGGGCAAGTTTCTGCGACTGGAACGCGATCGTTACCAGACGCTGGGCAGGGAAAATGAACCCTATGTCATGGAGCACAATTCCACGACCATCCGTCTGGGACGCACTGTGGTCGTGTCCGCTTTCAAATAAGGAAATACAGCATGTTGGATATTCAGCTTTTGCGCAGTGATTTGGAAGGTGTGGCAACTCGTCTGGCTACACGGGGTTTTGTGCTGGATACGGCGCGTTTCCATGAATTGGAAGTGCAGCGTAAAGCGATCCAGATACGTACTCAGGAATTGCAGTCCAGGCGCAACAGTTCGTCAAAATTGATCGGGCAGGCCAAGGCGAAGGGCGAAGACACCTCGGTTATCATGGCTGAAGTGGTGCTGGTTGGCGAAGAGCTGAAAAAAATAGAAGTGCAACTTATTGATTTGCAAGATGAATTGCAGGTGATGCTGGAAGGCTTGCCGAATATGCCGCACGGGAGCGTGCCGGTCGGCGCTTCGGAAGCGGACAATCAGGAAATGCGCCGTATCGGCAACGTGCCGGTATTCGATTTTGCGGTGAAAGATCACGTTGAACTGGGTGAGGCGCTGGGTGGTCTGGATTTTGAGACGGCTGCCAGGATTTCCGGCGCGCGCTTCTCGGTACTGAAGGGCGGGTTGGCCAGGTTGCACAGGGCGCTGGCGCAATTCATGCTGGATACGCATACCGATCAACACGGTTATACGGAAGTGTATGTGCCGTATCTGGTGAATGCGGCTTCAATGCGCGGCACAGGTCAGTTGCCCAAATTTGAGGAGGATCTGTTTCGTGTGCCGCGCCAGATGGGTGAGGGTGGCGAGCAGAATTTTTATCTGATTCCGACCGCCGAAGTGCCTGTCACCAACATGGTGCGCGACGAGATCGTGCCGCTGGAGCAATTGCCGCTGAAGTTTGTCGCACACACGCCGTGTTTCCGTTCAGAAGCAGGTTCGGCCGGGCGCGATACGCGCGGCATGATACGCCAGCATCAGTTCGACAAGGTGGAATTGGTACAGATGGTGCATCCAGACGAGTCCTGTGCCGCGCTGGAACAGTTGCTGGGACACGCCGAAACGATTTTGCAGAAACTGGGTTTGCATTACCGCGTAGTCAGGCTTTGCACCGGCGATATCGGTTTTTCATCCGCCATCACCTATGACATCGAAGTATGGTTGCCTGCGCAGGACACCTACCGTGAAATTTCGTCGTGCAGTAGCTTCGAGGCGTTTCAGGCGCGCCGCATGCAGGCGCGTTTCAGGAACAGCGCAGGCAAGCCGGAATTGCTGCATACCCTGAATGGTTCGGGTCTGGCGGTCGGCCGCACGCTGGTTGCCGTACTGGAAAATTACCAGCTGGCCGATGGCAGCATCGTGATTCCCGATGTGCTGCGGCCCTATATGGGCGGCATGGAAAAGCTGACCCGCTAATGACTATCATCCATTGGCTCGGCATCGCCGGGGTTGATGAAAACGAAACACCTGCCGCCCGTCTGTGGGGCAAACGGCTGGAATGGCCGATGCTGTGCGTTGCGCTGTGGATACCCTTTCAGTGGTATCTGGGCGAGAGCGGCAGTATTTCCTCTCTGACGGAGCGCATCGCCGAATGGCTGGTGTGGCTGGCTTTCTTCAGTGAAACTGTGCTGTTGACCACCCTGGCCAAAAACAAACGGCGTTATCTGACACATAACTGGATGAATTCCCTCATCATCGTCGGCAGCATTCCGTTGCTGTGGGCTTATACCCCGCTGGCAGGATTGCTGCGGAATTTGCGACTGCTGCTGGTGCTGGTGCTGTTTACGCGCATGTCGCGCACGATCCGTAAATTATTGTCCTACCACCAATTGGGCGCCACGCTGGTCGTGGCGTTGATCACCATGCTGTTGTCGGCTGTGCTGGTGGTGCGCATCGATCCGTCTATCGGCACGGTGTGGGACGGTATGTGGTGGGCGTGGGTTACGATGTCCACGGTGGGCTATGGTGACATCGTGCCGTCCAGTCCGGCGGGCAGAGTGTTCGGCGCCCTGCTGATTCTGTTCGGGGTCGTGCTGGTGTCATTGCTGACCGCCAACTTGTCGGCATTTTTTGTGGGTGCCGATGTGCAAAAGATAGAGCGCGAGGAACGCGATACCGGCGTGTTACTGCAAGATATCGCCGCACGTCTGGAGCGTATTGAGCGACAGCTTGCAGAGCATCGTCACGGGGACAAGGAATAGGCCGACGTTGACCGCGTGGTGCTGTCGGGGGATATTCTGGCTTTACTTTGTGTGTGCAGGGAAAAAGCGGGTTTTTGGCGCGTGCTGACCAGCTGGTAGTCGTGTTTCTGGGGTGCTGCGTTAGTAGTTTCGCTGGTGAGCCGGGTCAGCATGTCGTAATACGCGCGGATATTTTCCACGAAAATGACGGCCTCGCCGCCGCGTGCATAGCCATATTTCAGATTCTGAAAATGTTGTGGGTTGCTCAATGACGGCAGCCATTTTTTCACCTCTACCCAGGCGTCAGGATTGCCGCCCTGCCGTTTTGTCAGGACGCGTGCATCCTCAAGATGCCCTTGCCCCTGGTTGTAGGAAGACAGTGCCAGCCAGGTGCGCTCGGGTTCCTGGATGCGGGACGGCAGTTGTTTTTTCAGCAGTTGCAGATATTTGGCGCCTGCGAGGGTGCTTTCGCGGGCATCGAGGCGGTTCGATACGTTCATGCGGTCGGCTGTCGCTTCAGTCAGCATCATCATGCCGCGCACATTGGTGAAAGAAGTCGCCAGCGGATCCCAGTGTGATTCCTGATAGGCGATTGCGGCAATCAGACGCCAGTCCTCGTTGACCACCCTGCCTGCCTCTTCGAATAAGCTCCGGAACTTGGGCAGGGTCAGGCTGGTTTGTTTGATGAATGCAGCGGCGTCCAGAGGCGCCAATCGGTCATTGTGACCATAGTAACGATCCAGCAATTTATTCAAATCCCCATTTTTTTTGATACCGGCAAAGAATTGTTCGGATGCGGCGATTAGTGCGTTATCCGCATCAGCCGGAAAGGCCCAGGCCAGTTTGGAAGGCTTACCGACATCGAACGCGACGGCAAGATTGGGGTAATAATTGAGCATCTGCTCAATCTGTTCATGGTTGGCAACGGTGAAGTCCAGATCGTCCTGTGCGACCTCCGTGAGCAAATCTTCGACTGTGGTTTGCCTGGTGCGTGATTCCCAGGTCAGCGCGGGTATATCCTGCTGAAGTGCGATCAGCGCCTTCTCATGGTTTGAACCTGCCACCACGGCGATACGCTTGCCGACGAGTTCGCTCAGATGACGCGGGGCACGCTGATTCTGATTGAATGCCACCTGTTCGCGCACCGGCAAATAACCGGGGCCAAAAAGCAGCGCCTTGTTTTTTTCGTCCAGCCTGAAGCCGGATGCAGAGAAATGTGCGCGGTGATTGCGGAAATGGGCTTCAATTTGCTCTGCCGGAATCAGAACTATTTTCAGCGGCACGCCTAGGTAATCGGCAAAACTCTGCGCCAGTTGCTTGGAAAATTCCTCGTCAGAAAGGGTCGTGTTCTGCGAAATGACAACAACCAACTCTTCGTCGCGCCATGAAGGTAACGCCTTGTCCAGGCTGGAATAGCCGAACATCAACAACGACAGAAAAATGCCGATCTGTAAGGACCTGATTAAAATCTCGTGTCTGCGCATGCCATCATTCTGCACCAAATTGCCGGTATCTGGTAGAATTCGCGTCCCGGAGAGGTGGCAGAGTGGTCGAATGTACCTGACTCGAAATCAGGCGTAGGTATATGCCTACCGTGGGTTCGAATCCCACCCTCTCCGCCATCGAATTGACAAAGCCCCAATCTAGGGGCTTTTTTATTGGCGGATGGGGTGGGTGAGAGCCCACCTGGGTTCGACCAGCAAGCACCGCATGCGCAGGCGAAATTATACTATGGAGATGCTGATTTATTCGTCATCCCCGCGAAGGCGGGGATCCAGTGCCTTTATTTAACTGGGTTCCCGCCTGTGCCTGCCTGTCGGCAGACAGGCGGGAACGACAAAACCGAATAAATCAGCGCTTCCCTAAAGTTGATTGAATCACACAACCCTAAAGTTCCCCAGCATCTTGCCGATATGAGCGGTAGGATACCGGGTCAGTGCGAGGAGAGGGGCGATCAAGATGAAATCGACAAATATGCGGGGGGGGGGGGTAACCCTGCCCAACCGGAGGGTATGGCCATGAACCCCGAAACCTGGCGCTATATTTTCGACGCCATCGACGCCCCGATTTTCCTGCATGACCAGGAATACCGCGTGCTGCTGGCCAACCGCGCCTATTGCCGCGAGGCGGGCGTCGCCGAGGCGGACGCGCTGAACCAGCCCTACTGGGAAGTCTTTCCGCGCGGCGACGGCCCGCTGCCGGGATGCCAGGATGCGCTCGATTGCGGCCATGTCGGCAATCGGGACGAGGTGAGCGTCGGCGAGAAACTGTTTATCTCCACGGGATATGCGGTGCGCGACGACCAGGGCAAGCTGCTCTATTCCCTGCACATCCTGAGCGACATCACCGCGCAACACCAGGCTGAGACGGCGCTACGCCAGAGCGAGGCAGAAATCCGGCTGCTGCTGGACACGCTGCCGCAGAAAATATTTTACAAGAACCGGGATTCCGTTTACGTCGCCTGCAACGCGAGCTATGCGCGCGATCTGGGTATCGCCAGCGGCGAGATCCAGGGCCGCAGCGACTTCGATTTCTACCCGCAGGAACTCGCCGAAAAATACCGCGCCGACGACCAGCGGCTGCTGGCGGCGGACCAGAGCGAGGATATCGAAGAGACCTATCTCCAGGACGGCCAGGAGCGCTGGGTGCATACCGTCAAGACGCCGATGCGCGACGAAAAGGGCGAGCCCACCGGCATCCTCGGCATCTTCTGGGATGTCACGAAAACAAGAAAGACAGAGCAAGCGCTGCGCCAGAGCGAGGCATTTCTCCGCGCCACTGCGGAAACCGCGCGCGACGCCATCATCACTCTCGACGGGAAAAGCGGGGCGATCACCGCATGGAACCACGCCGCCGAGGCGATTTTCGGCTACAGCAAGGAGGAGGTGATCGGGCGGGTGCTGCACGAGATACTTACCCCTCCCCGATTCCGCGAAGCGTCGCGCGTCGGCATGGCGCATTTCGCCACGACCGGGGAAGGCGGCGCGGTAGGCAAGACGCTGGAACTGGTGGCCGTCCACAAGAACGGGACGGAATTCCCCATCGAGCTTTCCCTGGCAACCATGAATATCGACGGTCAATGGTTCGCCACCGGCATCGCGCGCGACATCACCGAGCGCAAAAAGATGGAGTTCGAGCTGCGTGAGACCCGTGACTACCTGGGAAATCTTTTTGACTATGCCAACGCCCCGATCATCGTGTAGGATCCGTCATTCAGGATCACCCTGTTCAACCATGCCTTCGAGCGTCTGACCGGCAGGAACGCCGCCGATGTTATCGGCAAGGAGGTTGATCTTCTCTTTCCACCCGAGCGCCGGGACGAAGCGCTGGCGCACATACGGCGAACCAAGGAGGGCGAACGCTGGGAAACGGTCGAGATACCGATACTGCATGTGAGCGGAGAGGTCAGAACGACTTTGTGGAACTCCGCAGCGCTTTATTCGGCTGACGGGAAGAGCGTGCTGGCCACCATCGCCCAGGGGCAGGACATCACCGAACGCAGGCAGGCCGAAGAAAAAAACCTCCGCCTCAACCGCATGTACCGCACCATCAGCCAGTGCAACCAGGCCCTGGTGCGCGCCACGGATGAACTGGAACTTTGCCGCGCGATGTGCCAGGTGCTGGTGGAACATGGCGGCTATCGCCTGGCAAGGGTCAGCTATGCCGGGGGCGACCCGGAAAAGAGCCTTGTGCGCGTGGCGTGGGCTGGCGCGGGGGAGGACTTCTGCCCGGCGGATGCCTGCCTTACCTGGGCCGATACGGGCGGGTGCCAGGTTCCGGTCGCCAGAACCCTGCGCAGCGGGACGCCGCAGATTTGCCACGACATCGCCACCGATCCGGGGTTCGCGCCCTGGAGGGACGCCGCGCTGGCCTGCGGCTACGCTTCGAACATCGGCCTGCCCCTGTTCGACGGCGACGGCAGAATCCTCGGCGGTTTGAGCATTTATTCGGCTGAGCCGCACGTCTTCAACGAGGATGAAACCCTGCTCCTGTCCGAACTGGCTGGCGACCTCGCCTTCGGCATCGTCAATATCCGCGCCCGAGCCGAGCGCATGGGCATCCTGGAAAAGCTCGAACTGAGCCTCGACCACGCGGTCACCGCCATTGCCGCCACGGTGGAAATGCGCGACCCCTACACCGCCGGGCATCAGCGCCGCGTGGCGAAGCTGGCGGCGGCGATCGCGAAGGAAATGGGGCTGCCGGAGCAGCAAGTGGAGGGCTTGCGCATGGCGGGGGTGGTGCATGATATCGGCAAGATTCACGTGCCCGCCGAAATCCTGTCCAATCCCAGCAAGCTGACCGCAGCTGAATTCGAGATCATCAAGACCCACCCCCAAGCCGGTTACGACATCCTCAAGGGCATCGACTTCCCCTGGCCGGTGGCGGAAATCGTTTATCAGCACCATGAGAAGCTGGACGGGTCGGGCTACCCGCGCGGGCTGAAAGGCGAGGAAATCCTGCTCGAAGCGCGCATTCTCACGGTGGCGGACGTGGTCGAGGCGATGGCTTCGCACCGCCCCTACCGGCCCGGCTTCGGCGTTTTCCCCAGCTTGCAGGAAATTGCCCGCAACAAGGGGAAGTTCTACGATAAAAAGGTGGTCACGGCCTGCCTGCGCTTGTTCATGGAGAAGAATTACGAGCTGTAGCGCATAACTCCACGCTCATCCTTGCACTTTATTAGAAAAAACTGCGTCATACCGGCGCAGGCCGGTATCCAGATGACCACAAATTCCCCACGTAAGTGGGACAACACCTTTGGTTTTGTCCGCTTTGCGGAACGTTTTCTATTGCTGGATACCGGCCTGCGCCGGTATGACGGCCTAATGGATTATTTGGGTTCATGCTCTCGACTCTTGGCGTGCCGCTATCGCGTTTCGTTTCGTGATGTACCACCGTAAGATGCAGCGTGCGCCCCAAAAAACTCACGAATCAGGAAGTCTTCCAGTCCTGTGTTGTCTTCCAGGCGAGCGGACAGAACGACCACACGGGCCAGGTGTTGCGATTCCCAATTGAAATATCCTTGATAATATTTTCTAATCAGCACGATCATGCTGCGCACCATTGCGCGCTCCACATCGCCATCTTGACCGGCATCGACTTCGATCACTTCGCGGCGTGCATTACTAAAATCCTTGGTCCAGCCGCGAAATGAAAATCTCGCAGTACGAGTATCCATACTGATAATTTGAAATACGCCATTTGTGCCTTGCGGTTGGAGATTGCGCATGATGTTCGCCGTCCTGATCTCGTCAGCCGACGGCCCGCGCTGTCGAGCCGTTGCTTCCGCATTTTCGCGCGCGGCAGCCGTTTCGGCGGCACGGTGGCGTGCTCTGGCCGCATTAACGTAGGACATCATGTCTGTTGGCGGCGCCATGTCTGATGTGGGCTCAGCGATCGCCGGAATCTCCGGCTCCTCAGGCCTGCTCTCTGTGAGAGGGGCACGGGGTGGCGCAGCGTGGTGAGGCTTGACGCCTGACTTGTTTTCATCGGGCAATCGTTTGGGCTGCGCCTCCGGTCTTCCCGCTGGCGAGGCGTCAGGCAATTCCACGAAGCTTGCTTCTATGGGCAAGGATGTCGTTGCTCCGGTTTCAGGAGGGTTGGGTAAATAACCCAAACTCGCAATGATAAGCAGCCAGAGGATTGCCGCCAGTGGCATGGGCCACCAGAGCCGGATTTCCCTAATCGGGGAAACGGGCAGGTTTACAGCATTATTCATGCTTTACCGCGATCAGGAAGTTCCGGGCACCGGCCGCTCGGGCCTGCAACATCGCCTGCACCACGATGCCCTGCGGCGCCGCATTGTCCGCCGACACAATAACGCTGGACTGCGCATCGCTCAGCAGCGGCGCAAGCGTGGCAGCCAGGGTTTGCAGAGTTGCCGGGGTACGGTTGACGAGGATTTTGCTGTCGGCGGTCAGCGTCAGGGTGACCGGCGTATCCGTCTTGAGCTTTTCGGCTTTTCCCTGCGGCAGGTTCACCTGCAGCGAGTCGAGGTTCTGCATGGCCAATGAAGACAGCATGAAGGTCGCCAGCAGGAAGAACATCACGTCGATCATCGGGATGATTTCGATGCGCCCCTTGCGATATGTCCTGGGTTTACGCAGTTTCATGGGCGTTACCTTGGTCCAGGCGGATGTGGTCGATCAGGCGGGTACCGAGGCGCTCCATTTCGTCCATGGTCTGCGATTGCACGCGAGAGAAATAATTAAATCCGAACAAGGAAATCAATGCAATCAACAAGCCGATGGCCGTTGCAATGAGCGCCTGTGCCACGCCGCCCGTCACCCCGGTGGGATTCACAATGCCACTGCCGCCAATGATCTTGAAGGCATCCATCATGCCGCCTATGGTACCCATCAAGCCGAGCAAGGGTGCGGCAGTGACGATGGTTTCCAGCACCCACAACCTGCGGGCCAGAGAGGTTTCGATCAACTGGGCTTCGTCAGCCGCACGGGATTCAGTCCACCATGCGGGACGATGGCGGTTGGCGATCACTACCTCGAAAAACCGCCTGAAGTAATGGCGCTCATCCAGACCGTAGAGTCTTTTGTCCAGCTCTTCCCAGGCGAAGCCGTAAGTTTCGACCAGCTTGAGCAGATTAAGCGGCAGGCGGGCATAACGCCAGTAGATAAAAGCCTTCTCAAGCATAATGGACAGGGCGATAACCGCGAGCAACGATAATGGCAGGATGATCATCCCGCCGAGTTTTATGGCGATCCAGGTTTCTTGCAGGTATTGCATAGTGGTCTCCGAATTGTGAAGGTGCTTTAAATGGGGGTAAGGTGCAAATTACCCCGGAATGCGCAATGCGTTTTAGAGAAGCGCTGATTTATTCGGTTTTGTCGTTCCCGCCTGTCTGCCGACAGGCAGGCACAGGCGGGAACCCAGTTAAATAAAGGCACTGGATCCCCGCTTTCGCGGGGATGACGAATAAATCAGCATCTCCTTAGAACTCAAGACTCAGTGCGACAGAGCCATAAGCCTGGCTTGGACCCTGCTCTTTGAATTCTCGCGAACGGTAAACACGCATCACGGCTAACTTGGCACCGTGTCCGGCCACCATGCCCTGGGCGCTGACGCCGATGGCAGCCTGGGCAACCCAGGGTCGGCGAGTGACGCTGTGGCTTGATTGAAAGAGGTTGCCGTCGAGCGAAAAGTCATGCGCGACGAGTTTTGTTTCCATTGTCCCGAACAGGTGAACACCCGGTTGCGGCCTGACAACTGCTGCATCTCCTGAACCGCCGTGAATGGAGGCGGATGGCGGACGATTTTCTGCGCCCGGTCTGATCGGATAGGTGCCAAAGTCGTTCGGCAGATTCCAGCCGATACGACCCTCGATGCCCAGGCTGGCGGAGGTTTCGATGTTGCCCAGTCGCAGGCCCAGCGAGCGTATCGACTCGGCAGAGAAACCCGGCGTGATCGCGCCCGTTCCGCGATAGTCCTTGAATTTGCGATCCATGGCCAATTGCAGCGCAGGCTCATTTTTCAACTGATGTTGCCAGCCAAGAAATCTGGCGGCATCGATCGCATCGTGAAACAGGTTTTGTGATTGTTCCGCAAGAGCCCACGGGCCGATGACACCCAGGGTGATCTCGCGCGTATCGAGCATTTCCGAGTTGCCTTGTGGTTCATGTTTCCGGCGGTTCCACGACATGCCCACGTACAGCAAGCCCGCATAAGGTCGATCGTCCTGGATCAGATCGGTTCTGGCAAAGTCTTTTGGTGTGAACATGGATTGGCCAAATTTCACCACCACGTTTTGCGTATGTGCGGAGTTTTCTTCATCGGCCCAAAAGTCGG
This sequence comes from Gallionella sp., assembly GCA_030652475.1. Lineage (GTDB taxonomy): Bacteria > Pseudomonadota > Gammaproteobacteria > Burkholderiales > Gallionellaceae > Gallionella. Next base: position 42,021 of record JAUSAO010000010.1, read on the forward strand.
GATTCATAAACTTGATCAGTTCAGCATGCAGTCGCACCGGCGTGGGCAGGCATTCGACGCTAAGCTTGCCGGCGATGTCGTGCGAAATAGCGGTGAATGCCACGCCATTCGTGTAATTCTGGTCAGTGCCGGTAAAAAGGTCGTTCTCCAGTCTGGCTGTTCCCCCGCGAAATCTGACGACCTCATCTGCCTTGCAATCCTCGATGTCAGAGGCGTTTTCATTAGCGGCCTGTGCAGGCACGAGGTGTAAAAACAGCGCCAGTACCCACGCGGCTTTCCTCAGTCTTGTCGGCAGATGCATCGTGAGGGGCGGTTTGCATGGCATCAAGCCAGACGCCGCACTAACCGGTGCCAAGCGGTAGCCGCGATTGTCACCCATACCAGCGTTCGCATGCTCATGGCGATCACCGTACGTTTTTCGTAAAGTCCGTCAAAAAGCACATGCATGCCAAAGGCGGCGAACGCGAGGGCTGTCGCGGCGGCGAGGCCGGCGGCCAGCCAAGCTGACCAGCGTTGTTGTAGCCACAGACCGATGCCGGCGACAACGTAGGCAAAGCCCGCTACAAAATTAAACCAGAGCACGAATGGCACATAATTTCCGGCCGCAGCGTGCGCCGCTTCGTCACCGAACAGGATGGTGCCGCCTTCTTTGATGGTCAGTAATCCGAAACCGACTGCAATCAGGGAAATCACCCAGATAAGGGGGGTGCGTTGTTGTGTCTGTGTATTCATGAAATGACTCCTGTAATATTAATGATGTGATCGGATTGCATTACAGCGCAGCGTCTTTCTTGCCATAGAAATGCTCGATAAAGGGTTTGCGGAATTCGCTGTGGCAACTGTAGCAGCTGGTTTGGAGTTGCTGGAAGGCAAGAATTACACCCTGGCCGTCTTTGGCCTTTGCTGCCTTGCCCACCGCCTGCGCCTGCTCGTGGGTTTCGCCGTCATGGGCCTTGAATTTGCCCATGTTGGTGCCCATGAAGCTCATGATGCGCAGCTTTTCGGAGAAGGGCGGCTGGGGGTGGTCGGCGATCAGCGGCGCGGTTTTTTCCACCTGTTCCCAGTCGCCACGGGAAATGCCGTCAGTGATGACCTGCATGTTTTGCCCCAGGTCTCTCATGACCTGCTGCAAGGCGAGTGGCTCGCCCGCCTGCGCGCCGGATATGACGCAGAGCAGAGAGGAAGCAGCAAAAAAATTGATGATAAGAGTGCGGGTGTTTTTCATGTCAGGTTATCCTTGGGTAAATGATTTTAGTGTAGTCAACCAACGGGGCGCAAATTTTGCGCCCCGTTGATTCAGGCTGCGGTTGAAAGGGTGCTGCCACTGGTTTGTCCGTCTTGGCCTGATGCGCCATACGTTGCCATCAGATCCATGATTCGGGCCATTACCTGGGCATCTTCGCTCTGTGCGCCGCTTGTGGACGAGGCAGTTGAGCTTGATGCCTGATAAGTCATTAATTCCTGCGCACTGATCGTTCCATCCTGGTTCGTGTCTGCGGCATCAAAATTCTGAGCCAGGTCGTTCAGTTTTTGCGATGTGCCGCCGGTGCTGTCCAACATGCTATTGATGTCACTCTTTGAGATACCCGCACCATCCATGCCACCCCCCTTGCCGCTCATCCGCATACTTTGCAGTTGGCTGACGAGTTGGTCGGCAAGTTTTGTGACGCTGTCGGACATTTCCTGCTTGGTGATTTTGCCGTCATCATTGCCATCCAGCGCCTTGAAGACATCGTCCGCGCTGGCGGTTTTTGATGAGACTTTGTCAAAAGCGCCCTGAAAATCGCTTTTCTCTATATATCCCTGGCCTTTGGTATCCAGCTTTGCAAATAAATTGTCGACCATTTTCGACGAATCCGGTCGCTGCATCCCGCTCATGCCACCCGCCGAAGAACACCCTCCGACACCACCGATTGCGCTCATAACCATACTCCCTGTAAAGTTGCTGTATCCCGCCGCCGGGACACACGATTTTTAAGCCAACCAGGCATGGCGGCATGCCCGTTCATCTACATGCGGATAAAAATGCTCGTCAGAAGTGATATTTGATGCCGATGCCTGCTGATACCTGATCTTTGCTGCCGAGGCTCGCGACGATGGGGCTGTCGGCTGCGCCACCCAGAAGCTGCTTGTAACGGAGGGTCGCAAAGCCTGACCAGTCACGGGTTATCGCATAATCGGCCATGACACTCACGCCTGCATCCTTGAAGCCCGAGCCGGTTGTATATTGGGCGATGCCCGATTGCGCCGACTGCAATGCATCAATGCCGAAGAAGGTCTTCATGTAGTCGGTTGACGCCCAGGTGGTTTCAAGATTGGCACGGAGCTTGAGCTTTTGACCAAGAGGTATGCCATGGCCAGCAGAGAGTTTCACCGTCGCGCCCTGGTTGCTGTTTGTGATGTTCTGCCTGACATCGACGGAAGCCTGCCAGCCTTGCTTGCGGAAGCGGACAAAGCCGCCTGCATCAAGGCCCGTGCCGATATCACCCAGCCCGTTCAGTGCGGCATTGTCATCCTGATTGCGACCACGGCGCAGAGCCAGCAGCGGTCCGGCCGTGATGGACACGCCCTGCTCGGTTTTGTAATGCAGGAGATTGGCGCCCGCCGTCATGCGGGTGAAAAACAGGCTGTCCCCGTAGTAGAGATTGATATTTGGCATGACTCTCGTCTTACTGCCTTTTGAGCCTTCATATTCTGGTATCACGTTCAAACCCATGCCGATGTTGCCATGCAAGCCTGCGGGAGGGGCGAACATATCCTCGCCGGCAACGGCCAGGCTAGTAGCGGAAATCATCCCTGCCACAATGGCGCTCGTTATTTTGCCGGAGATCATGCTAAAGCCTCCGCGTCCAGAGCCTCACAAGCAACAAACACGCGCTTAACGATGCGCTGTGCCCTTTCGCGGGTTTCTTGAGATATCGTCGGTTCGTTTTTCGTCCAATCCAGCTCTACAGCGGCATCAATGGCGGCCTGCCGCAAGACGGTGATGTTGACGTTATTTTGTTTAAGTTGGCGCATGTCAAATTCCTCTTTTTGCAATGTTATCCAGTGTGGCTGATACGCGTAACGTGCATTCGTTGTCTCTTGCATCAGCGGCGTCCAGTGCCGCCTCTGCCGTAACTGCCGCTTTGCTTACTGCCTGCGTTGATGCCCGGAGCGCCGCGCACGGTATTGCGTTCATTGCGGGAGAAGTAGCCTTGTCCATAGCTGCTGCCTGCACCCCGTTTTTCCATTTGCTCACGGCCACTGGCGCCGGATTCGCGCATCTGGTCTCGCTCTTCAGGGCTAAATCCATTCATCCGGTCACGCATCTGTTCGCGGTATATGTCGTATTCCTCATAGCTCATGCTCCGCAGGCGTTCCCTGTCCGGGACCGCGAATTCCTGCGCCGCAGCCGTGGCCATTGTTAGTCCAAGAATGAGCGGGGCGGTAAGGGTTGAAATACTCATATAAATACGGTTTGTCATCTTCAATTCAAAAAAGTGTTTTAAGCACACGCGACTATTTACAGTGCGAGCGGCGGTCATTGATCCGGCAAGTAAATTCAGGATTGTTTCTCCTCGCTATGAGGTCATTGCGAGGAGAAACAGATCAGTGGTTAGGTTGCTGCTGTTTCAGCTGTGAATATAAATTGCTTATCCCCGGATCAGCGTCCGCCCCTGCCATGCCCGCCGCCACCGCCACCGCCGTTACGCCCATATTGTCCGCCCGACCCCGAACCATCGCGTGACATGGTGCCTTGCCCCTGGCCGCCGCTACCCTGGCTTCGGGATGCCTGTTTTTCAGCGCGTTGTTCCGGGGTCATGCTGGCTTGTTTTTCGGCGCGATAGGCTTCGCGCTCCTGCTGGGTCATGCGTGACGGGTCTGCATTGACGGGCTCATCCGCAAAACTCGGACCAGTAACGGCAAGGCCGAAAACAAGTGCAGCGTTGTAAAAAAAGTTTCTGGTGTTCATCATTGACTCCTGTGGGTAGGTTTAAGTTGTGTTGTCACTATCAGGTCGCGTTACTGATGTGGCCATAATGACGGGCAGGCGTTGCGTAACGATTTCCGCATTGCTGCAAATTGTTACGATGTGTTACCGGGGGCTTGTCACCCGTTACAGCGGGAAGCACTCTCCTGTATAGTAAAAAACATGAACAACAAACATATTCTGGTGGTGGATGACGATGCCGGTCTGCGCGAATTGCTGCAGCAGTATCTCTCCGAGCAGGGCTACCGCGTCGATGCCGTTGCAGACGGTTCCGCCATGGAGCGATACCTTGCGGAACAGGCGGTGGATTTGATTATTCTCGATCTGATGCTGCCGGGGGAGGACGGGTTGACGCTGGCGCGCAAATTGCGGATGCGGGGCAGCCAGCCGATTATCATGTTGTCGGCGCGCGGTGAGGATATTGACCGTATTATCGGTCTGGAGGTCGGGGCGGACGACTACCTCGCCAAACCGTTCAACCCGCGTGAGCTGCTGGCGCGCATCCGCTCTGTGTTGCGGCGCAGAGAGGGCGGCGACACTAAAACAGAAAATCCGGCACGGGATATGTTCCGTTTCGGCCCTTTCAGCCTTGATCTTCATTCTCGCAGCCTGTCGCGTGAGGGGGCGGAGGTCGTCCTGACCGCCGGAGAATTTAATCTGCTGCGGGTTTTCGTCGAGCATCCCAATCAGGTGTTGAGCCGTGATAGCCTCATGGACAAACTCAAGGGTTATGAGCGCACGCCGTTTGACCGCAGCATCGATGTCAGGGTGACGCGATTGCGGCGCAAGATTGAAGGCGATCCATCCACGCCGGTGTATGTACGCACCGTATGGGGAGAAGGTTATCTGTTTGTTCCCGGAAACAAGGCCGGATAATGTTTTTCGATCATAAGCGCCCCACCCTGTTCCGCAGCACAGCCACCACGGTGGCGGTCGCGTTGATCGTCTTTCAGCTCATCACGCTCGCAGTTACCGCATATTTCATCATGTTGCCGATGGCCAGACGCTCAGCGGATGATCTTGCCGCCCTCATGGTGCTGTCGGCCCAGACCTGGGTGGAATTGCCTCCGCAGACGCGTGCAGATTTTGGTCTGGAACTGGCCAAAAAACATCACCTCTGGCTATTCGACGACACCGCCGCGCTGCCGGGTTACGAGCGTTCTTTGCCCTATTTGACACTACTCGAAAATTCTCTTGAAGCGCGCACCGGGGAAGATATCCGCATCAAGACCACGGAATGGGAACAGGCCTGGTTCTGGACGGAAATCCATACCGGCGGGAAATTGATCCGTATCGGTTTCCCTCGCGATCAACTCGGCATGCAGCCGCCGCTGGCGCTGCTGCTGGTGTTGGCTGCGACGGTTGCGCTTACGCTGATCACGGCCGTCATTCTGGCGCGGCGCATCACCCGGCCACTGGAACGGCTCTCCGAGGCGGCAAGACGCGTCGGGCAGGGCAATGTCCCGGAAGCGTTGCCGGAAAGCGGACCTGAGGAGCTGGCCAGTCTGGCGCGCGCCTTTAATCAGATGGCGTTGCAGGTGCAGGAGCTGCTCGCCAACCGCACCACCTTGCTGGCCGGAATTTCCCACGATCTGCGTACGCCGCTGGCGCGTATGCGTCTGGCAGTGGAAATGTTGCCGGAAAACGCTAACCCGAAAATAATCGCCCGACTGCAAAACGATCTGGAGGAAATGAATCGCCTCATCGGTGAGTTTCTTGCGTTCAGTCGCGGCTTGGAAAAGGAGGCTGCTCAGGAAAACGACCTCAATCAAATATTGCAGGAGTTGGCTGACAATGCCAGAAACGGGGGCGCAGAAATAACGTGGCAGCCACAAAGGCCCTGCATGCGGGCTGTCGGCCAGATGGCTTTGCGACGCATACTGGCCAACTTGATTGGCAATGCGGTGCGCTACGGCGCGGACAAGGCGGTGGAAATCGAGTGCGATTGTGCAAACAAAATTACCGTCATCCGGGTGCTCGACCGTGGCCCCGGTATTCCCCCCGAACAGGTGGAAAACGTATTCCGGCCTTTTTATCGGCTTGAATCATCGCGCAGCAGCGCCACCGGCGGCAGCGGTCTGGGCTTGGCGATTGCGCGCCAACTGGCGGATATCAACGGCTGGAAAATAGAATTGTTGCCACGCGCTGGCGGCGGTACGGAAGCGCGGCTGATTATCCATTGACAAGGCGGCTGAAAATGCCATCACGGGATCCGTTGGTAAAATAGCGCAGTGGTATGCGCATTGCTGTTTACGGCAGCAGCGTACAATCCGTTCAGGGTGTGGCGGGGTGTAACACGCAAAAAGTCCGCCCAACACGCGAGAAAATGGATAAGTTGTCAAAAGCAGGCCATGGGAGTATAAAAATTGAAAAGCGACCAGCAAAATTTACCGTGCAGTCGGGCAGGGAGAAAGAGATGAGCCTTTTTCAGCAACCGGCTCAAACCGGGCCGCGCGAAGTGTTGACACCTTTCAGACCCATTCCGCTGGAGGTACCAGAGGGGATGAAGCACAACGAGTTTTTCAACAGCACCGAAAACCTTAACGATCTGGTGAACAATAACGGTTTGCTGATTAATCCGGAAAATCTGTTGCTCTATCGTAAGGCGCTGGGGCACAGCACCGAGTTTGATTGTTCCATTATTTACAATACCTCCAGGACGATACTCAATCCCCTGGGACGACCGGTGCGGCGCACGCAGGTTGCGGACAACGTGAAGCATGTGTGGAACCGGATGAATCAGATCATCATCGATTACATGCTGGAGCAATATCCGGATCCGGACGAGGCGCTGATTCTGGCGGGTGAGGCGAGTCTGGATGCGACCTGGCCGCTGACCTCCCCGGGTGTGCCCAGCATACGCATGCTGCACAACCATTTTGTGGTTTTCCCCAAGCAACAGTTGCGCAATGCCCGGCTGGCTGACAGTAACAACCCCAACCTGACCGACGGCGGCCAGCACAGTTTATTTCAGGCCTATATGCGCGATGTGTATCGCGAGTTTTTCGCCAGGGCGCTGAATCTGAAAATTTTAAAGCCGGTGAGCGGAGATGATGCCCGCATCGGCCTGACCGGATATCCGCAGGGATTACCCAGCTGGGAGATACAGGGCGGGGCGGATGCACTCCGGGATGTGCATTTCTGGCGGGAATATGATGAGGTGCTGAAGGGCTTTATCGACTTTTACCGTACTTTTTTCTCGCAAGTTTCTACGCATAACGCGCCCATGCTGCCAGATGTTTATTTTCCGGAACAGGTGGAGAGCGTGCTGCTGTTCAACAACGATTTTATGAAAACCGCGAAAAAAGTGCGTAATCACTGCATCGCGGATGTGAAGTATGCCAGTGCGATACGCTGGCAGCCCGCATTCAAGCAACTGATTTATCGCAATGATGCGGGCAGGTTGATCGTGACCATCAGCCAAAATTCCATAGGCAATGCGATTACCGAATTACTGGGTGTAGTGGTGAGCCGCAGCCCGGATGCTGAGGCCTATGCCAAGTTTGAGCCTGCGTTGATCGAACGCCTGCTTGAGGTGCGCCGCCGCCTAATCGATGCTGATCTGGGTGAGGGTATAGCCACAGCATACTGGCCCAGTGAATAAGGGCTAGGGAGATGACAGGAGTATAATGCTTGACTGATTTTGTCGGGCAATATATAGTCATTCCCTAATATTAACTTTATGTGAAAGGTTGTGAATATGGAACTCCCAAATCGTGATGGTGATGGTTATCTGGTTGATATGAGTGACTGGTCGGAGGAGATCGGTCGTGCGATGGCCGAGGTGGATGGTTATGAGCTTAATGATAAAAAGTGGGAGCAGATCATGAAGGCGCGTGAGTATTACGAGCAATTCGGTTCGGTGCCGCCGATACGCAAGTTCGCCAAGCACATCGGCGAAGACCAGAAGGAGGTCTTTGAGTTGTGGATGACTGGACCGATGAAGCCGATAACCAAGTACGGCGGTATGCCCAAGCCGACGGGTTGCGTTTGAGTATAATCAGCCGTTTTCAGACGGCTGATTAATTCCGGGCAGACCATGTCTGCCGGAATAAGGATACGGAACTCGTCCGGATGCACATTCGAGCATTTCTTTGAGAACACACCACCATGGTCGGCCAGCCCACTCTGATGACGCTGCCCGCAAATAGTTCACCCACAGCCCGGATGTCGAAACTGCGCTGCGCTCGTTTTTACGAGAATGACAAATAAATCAGCCTCTCCTTAATCCCTTATCTCTCTCCGTAAGCGATAATCCGGGTTGCGAATTTATTGGAGTTTTGCATGTGCGGTATTTGCGGTGAATTACGCTTCGATCAGCTTGCGCCCGACATGGAGGCGCTCAAGCGCATGACTGCGCGTCTGGCGCGGCGTGGGCCGGATCACGAGGGTTACTATAGCGATGGCCCGCTGGCAATGGGCCATCGGCGACTGGCGGTCATCGATCTTTCCAGCCACGCAGACCAGCCCATGGTGGACGAAGACTTGCGTCTGGCACTGGTGTTCAACGGCACGATCTATAACTATAAAGAACTGCGCGCTGAATTACGGGAGATGGGCTACGCGTTCTTTTCCGAGGGCGACACCGAGGTGATTCTCAAGGCGTATCACGCCTGGGGCGAGCAATGCGTGCAGCGCTTTTACGGCATGTTCGCCTTCGTCATCTGGGATTTACGTGACAAATCACTGTTCCTTGCGCGCGACCGGCTGGGTATCAAACCGCTGTATCACACGCTGGACGCAGCCCGGCTGCGTTTTGCTTCTACGCCGCAAGCCTTGCTGGCGGGCGGTGGAGTGGATACCCGTCTCGATCTGCTGGCGCTGCATCAGCATTTTACCCTGCACGGCGTGGTGCCCGCCCCGCGTACGATACTTCAGGGAATAAAGAAATTGCCTCCTGCGCATACTTTGCGCTTTTCTGCATCAGGTGAGGTAACACAGCGTCGATATTGGACGCTGGATGCGACCCGACCCGAGCAAACGCTTTCCGAACAGGATTGGCTGGACGCAACGCGCACGGTATTGCGGCGTGCGGTGGAACGCCATCGTCTGGCCTCAGATGTGCCTATAGGCGTGCTGCTTTCGGGCGGACTGGATTCGAGCCTGTTGGTGGCGCTTCTGGCCGAGCATACGGATGAGCTGAACACGTTTTCCATAGGCTTCGAGCAAGTGGCTGGCGAGCAGGCAGACGAGTTTGAATATTCCGATTTTGTGGCCAAACTTTTTAATACCCGACATCACAAATTTTCATTACCCAACGCAGAAATGCTCGGCCATTTGCCGGATGTGATCGCGCAGATGTCCGAGCCGATGCCGAGTTACGATGTCGCCGCATTTTATCTGCTGGGTGAGCAGGTGTCACACGAGCTTAAAGTGGTGCTGGCGGGGCAGGGCGCGGATGAGGTGTTCGGCGGCTACTTCTGGTATCCGCGCATGGCGGCGGAAAACGGCACACCCGTGGAGCGCTTTGCGCGTCATTACTTCGATCGCGATCATGCCGAATATCTGGAAATGATGACGGAAGATTACGATATCCCGGACGTTACTACCGCATGGGTGGAGGAGCAGTTGCAACAACCGGGTGCGGCTGAATTCCTCGACCAGGTTTTGCGTCTGGACGTAACGCGTTTGATGGTGGACGATCCGGTGAAACGCGTGGACAACATGACGATGGCCTGGGGGCTGGAGGCGCGCGTGCCGTTTCTCGATCACGAGTTGGTGGAGTTGGCTGCAAAAATGCCGCCTGAACTGAAGCTGAAGGAGGGCGGCAAGTTTCCGATCAAGGCGGTGGCGCGCGGCCTCATTCCAGACGCGGTGATAGATCGCCCCAAGGGCTATTTTCCGGTGCCTGCGCTGAAGTATCTGCGCGGTGATTTCCTAGAACGGATACGCGGTATCCTGAATTCAGAGGCTTGTATCAGGCGTGGCCTGTATCGGCGCAGTTATGTGGAGAAATTACTCGCCGCGCCCGAAGTGCATCTGACGCGTATCCAGGGCAGCAAGTTGTGGCATCTTGCCTTGCTGGAATGGTGGCTGCAGATCAATGTGGATTCAGTAGCTAGTAGCTAGTAGCTAGTAGCTAGTAGCTAGTAGCTGGTTTTGTTGTCAGCCGCCAAAGCGAGGTCAGTTCTGCCGCACGCGCCAGGTGTAGCGGGTCGCTGGCGTCAGAAACGCGGGGGTGGTGCGGTTTTACATCGGTTTTCCCTATGACCTGCAAGCCGGCTGCAGTTATCGCGGCAAGCAGTTCGGTGCGCGTGCGCAGACCCAGATGCTCGGCCAGGTCGGAGAGCACCAGCCAGCCTTCTCCTCCGGTCTCCAGATGTTCGGCCAGTCCATTGAGGAATCCGAGCAGCATGCGACTATCCGGGTCGAATACGGCGTATTCAAGCGGCGAACTGGGCCGCGCCGGAACCCACGGTGGGTTGCATATGATCAAGGCTGCGCGTCCTTTCGGGAATAGGTTAGCCTGCATTACTTCAACTTGTGCGGTCAGTCCCAGACGCGTCAAATTTTCGCGCGCACAGGCCAGTGCGCGCTGATCCTGGTCGGTGGCGACGATGTGTTTTATGCCGCGCCGTGCCAGCACGGCGGCCAGTACGCCGCTGCCCGTGCCGATGTCGAAGGCGACGGATCGAACATCGGTCAGTTTGGGGAGGGGTGCATCATTCACCAGGCCTACGTACTCGCCGCGTATTGGCGCAAATACGCCGTAATGCGGATGAATACGTGTATTTAGCGCGGGAACGTCGACGCCATTTTTGCGCCACTCGTGCGCCCCTATCAATCCCAGCAATCCGCGCAGCGGCGCAACATAGTGCTCTGTTGCAGTACCGTAAGCTTCCGTGCAAGCCTGATGCACATCGGGCGCGCGACGCAAAGGGATGCTGTGGTCGGCATTGAACGGCAGCAGCAACATGCCCAGAGTGCGGGCGCGCTGAGATTGAGCCTGACGATGCAGATGGAATGCTTCGGAAGGGGAGGCGGCTATTTTTTTATTTTTTTTGGGTTTCTGGTTTGCGCGTCGTGTCATCGCCTGCAGCAGTTGGCGTGCGTTCTGAAAATCTCCGCGCCACAGCAGCGCGGTGCCTTCACAGGCCAAACGATAAGCGGCATCGGCGGTGATGCGATCATCGGCGATAAGCACTTTCCTGGGCGCTGGCGTGTCGCTTTCCGAGCGCCAGCGGGCAGCGTGATCTGCGCCTGATTCGTTCCAGTGGATTATCGGAAAGTCGTTCATCTAACGGCCTTCCTCTCTTTTTAGCTGCTGATAGCGCAGTTTGGCAGCGTGATCGTCACGTGCCGACGTTATTTCGCGCATCACGGAGTTTACGTCAGCGTCCTGTTCGCGTTGCTCGAAGCGACCGGTCAGCGGTGTGTCGGGAAAAAGTTCGCCGCGCTGATAGATCGCCCATATTTCCTTGCCGTACTGTGTGGTGCGTAGTTCGGGTGCGAATTGGCCAAAATAATTGGCCAGATTATCGACATCACGTTCCAACATGCGGCTGGCATTGTTGTTGGCTGCAGCATCCACAGCCTGCGGCAGGTCGATGATCACCGGACCATGGGCATCGACCAGAATATTAAATTCGGACAGGTCGCCGTGGACGATACCCGCGCACAGCATCAGCACCACTTCGCGTATCAGTCTGGCGTGGAATTCCCGTGCCTGTTCCTCAGTCAATTCCAGGTCGTTAAGTCTGGGGGCGGCGGCACCGTCCGCATCGGTTACCAGTTCCATCAGCAGCACACCTTCATAAAAACCAAATGGGTGCGGAACGCGCACGCCTGCTGCAGCGAGTTTATACAAGGCGTCGACTTCGGCATGTTGCCAGGCTGTTTCCTGTTCCTTGCGGCCATAACGCGTGCCTTTTTCCATGGCGCGTGCCTGACGGCTGTTTTTTACCTTGCGCCCTTCGGTGTAGTGAACCGCCTGATGGAAGCCACGCTGGTTGGCTTCCTTGTACACTTTGGCGCAACGGACTTCGTCGCCGCACTGCACGACATAGACGGTGGCTTCTTTGCCGCTCATAAGCTGACGCAAGACCATGTCTACCAGGCCATCCTCAACGAGGGGAACTATTCTCTTCGGTGTTTTCATCGCGGTTTTATGATTCGTCTGGCTCGCCGCGTAGCGAGTGTACACGGGGTTTTACCGGATTTTCCAGTGCGTATTTGATCATCGCCTCGCGCGTCGCGGGTGATTCAAGGCTGATTCTACCCAGCTTGCCAGCGCGATATTCGGTCAGCAGGATGATAGACGCTTTTTCCATATCCAGTTCGCCGCCACGGCCTTTGAGCAGACAGCCCCGTTTTCTGGCGACTGCTTCGATCAGGCCGATGCCGTCCATTTCGCTGACATCAAGGCCAAAGCGTTCGGCGAGACGTTGCGGATAACGCGCCAGCAGGTTATTGGCGAGGTGTTCGGCGATTTCTTCCTCAATCACGGCGTTGCGTCCGATGGCGTGTATTGCGGCGAGCATAAAGCCGTCTTCTTCATGCTCGATCTTCGGCCACATCAGGCCGGGGGAGTCGGTCAACGTCATGTGATCGTTAATTTTGTGGCACTGTTGTGATTTGGTCACGGCGGGTTCGTCGCCAACATTGGCGACGCGTCGTTTGAGCAGCATGTTCATCAGCGTTGATTTGCCGACGTTGGGTATGCCCATAATCATCATGCGTAGCGGCTTGTGGTTGTTGTCGCGGTGCGGGGCGAGCGGCTGGCATAGCCTGGGCACGCGCGCAGCATCAGTCGCGCTTTTACAGCTGAGTGCAACGGCATTAACACCTTCCTGCCTGTTGTAGAAGTCCAGCCATTGTTGCGTGGTGTCAGGATCAGCAAGATCGATTTTATTAAGTATCTTCAGGCAGGGGCGCTGGCGGTGTTCGCGCAACTCCCTGATCATCGGATTGCAGCTCGCCTCGGGTGCACGCGCATCCAGCACTTCGATGATGACATCGGTGTGCTCCATTGTTTCAGCCGCTTTTCTGCGCGCCGAGGTCATGTGACCGGGAAACCATTGTATTGCCATGAGAGATTTGCGCCTTTAAATTTATTTGGTGAATGGTGCTGTCAGCAACGCCATTTGCGATGCGTCCAGATAACACCATTCGCCTGCGGATAGTTGCAGCGCATCAAGTCTGAGGTTGCCGATCTGCGAACGGGTTAGTGCGGTGCAATGATTCCCGGCCGCCGCCAGCATGCGCTTGACCTGATGGTATTTGCCCTGTTCCAGCACGATTTCCAGATGATTTTCGTCCATCATCCGGCAAGTCTCAGCTGCCAGCGGTGCAGGCTCATCGTGCAATTTAACGCCTGTTAACAACAGTTCGATCAGTTCGGGTGTCACCGGGTCATGTGTGGCGGCAACATAGACCTTGGGGACATGATGTTTGGGTGAAGACTGGCTGTGGATGAACGCACCATCATCCGACATCAGCAACAAGCCGGTGGTGTCGTGATCGAGTCGGCCAACCGGCTGCACATCGCGCCGGGTAAATTGATCCGGCAGGATGGTCAACACGCCGGGATGATGGCTGGGCTTGCGGGAACATTCAAAATTCGCCGGTTTGTTCAGGGCGACATACACATGTTCACGATAGTTCCAGAGTTCGTCGAGAACCGTGAATTCCAGCTTGTCTGTTTCAATTTGGATATTCGTGTCGGTGAAAATCGTGCCTGCGATACTGACTTCGCCACGTGCGATCAATTCGCGGCACCACTTGCGCGTGCCAAAGCCCTGCGTGTGCAGAATGCGGTCTAAGGTTAATTTACTCATCTTGTAACTTTAACAGAATCGTGACGCTATCGTGAATATCGCTCACCAGTCAACACACCTGCTAGAATCACAAAATGCAACCCACTGTCCTGATCAATCAACACCGCCAGACCGCACTTGTCGTTGCCGCGAGTGGCAAGAAATTGCTGGTCGTGGAATTGCTCAAGGGTAAATTGACTGTCACCGCCTTGTCTGCGAAAGACATCGAGAGGCGCGGTTACAATGTCAGCGACTACCCGCCCGTGCAAGCGGCGCAAGCCTATTTGGCCCACGCGGCCGGTGTAAGCGAGCGCGCCAGAGGCTATCTGCAAGAAGTGGTAAGAGGGGAATTTTCCGGCGTATTGACCTTCGAGTAAATTTAACGTCAATGCGGCTAACCCGGAAATTTGCCGTCCACATATAACCAGTGCCCATCTTCACGCACGAACCGGCTTATTTCGTGTAGCTTGTGAGCGCGTCCAGCGGTTTTATAACGTGCGATGAATTCCACTGTTGCGCGGTCTGAAGATTCCACGGCGTGTTTTTTCACTTGCAGGCCCAGCCACTTTGTCGTTTCGCCTGCAAGATTGAGCGTTGCCGGACGTGTGCCGGGATGCCAGGTGGCGAGCAGATAGCCTTCCAGTTTCAATACGTAAGCGCTGTAGCGCGAGCGCATTAGCGTTTCTGCATCCGGTGCAGGTGCGCCGTTGTGATAGCCGCCGCAGCAATTCGCATAGTCTCCCCCGCCGCAGGGGCAGGCGCTTAGTTTTGTTCCCATGACTGGCCGGATGGCAGTTTGCCATGCCACACCACGGGTTCGATTTCCACTACACCGTCTTCGCTGGTCATCATTAGGCCTCCCTCCTGCAGTGTGCATTGCAGTTGCATGGTGCGGTCGGCCAGTTTCGCCAGCGCCTGAGTGTCGTCGCTTGGTAATCTGAGCACGGTGAGATTGTTCAGGCGCGTCAGTTTGCTGCGATTTTCATTCCACCAAATGTCGGCAGCACGTCCGTAACTGATTACCACTACTTGTGTCGAGCGGCCACAGGCTTTGCGAATGGCGCGTTCGTCGGGCAAGCCGACTACGATCCAGCGTTCAATCGCACCCGTCAGATCTTTTTGCCACAGGTCGGGTTCGTCATCGCCGCTGATGCCCTGAGCAAAGGTCAATGCTGGGTCGGCATACAGCGCGAAAGCGAACAAACGTACCATCATGCGTTCCTCGGTTTCGGAAGGGTGCTGCGCCAGTGTCAATGCGTGGTCGGCGTAGTAATAGCGACCCATGTCGGCGATCTGTAGGGCGGCTTTGAAAACGGTTGCTTTGATGGCCATGTGATTCGTACGAAAAATTAGCAGACGCGCATTCTAGCAGGGGCTTACAGCTTGAATGGTATTGCACAGCCGTTCCGTCTATAATTCGCCTCCTTTTGCTTTGTCATGCCCCTAATCAAGATGCAGCTGTTTGCCTTTGGCCTTAATCATCAAACTGCGCCGCTCGCCGTGCGCGAGCAGGTTGCGTTCAATGTGGACGGGATGGAGAACGCACTGCGCGATCTGGTGGAAAACGGCGCGGCAAAAGAAGCTACCATTCTGTCCACCTGCAACCGTATGGAGTTGTATTGCAACGCTGCGCAACCCGACCATGCGATCGACTGGCTGGCGCAATATCACAACCTGCCGCGTAAAGATCTTGAGCCCTATCTTTATTCCCTGCCGCGCGAGCAGGCCGTCAAGCATTCGTTCCGTGTGGCCAGTGGCCTGGATTCGATGGTGTTGGGCGAGCCGCAAATTCTGGGTCAGATGAAACAGGCCGTGCGTCAGGCCGAGCAGGCGGGCACGATGGGCATCCTGCTGCACAAGTTGTTTCAAAATACCTTTTCGGTCGCCAAACAAGTGCGCACCGAGACTGAAATCGGTGCAAACCTGGTTTCGATGGCTGCGGCTGCGGTGCGTCTGGCCGAACGCATTTTCCCAAGTATCAGTGATCAAAACGTATTGTTTATCGGCGCGGGCGAGATGATTGAGCTCAACGCAGTGTATTTCGCGGCGCGTAACCCGAAGCGCATCACTGTCGCCAACCGCACACTGGAACGCGCGCAGACGCTGGCGCGGCAGTTTAATGGTCACGCTATCACACTGTCGGATTTGCCGGAACAGCTGGCGCTGAACGATATTATCGTGACCTGCACCGCCAGCCAGTTGCCCATTCTGGGCAAGGGTATGGTGGAGCGCGCACTGAAAACTCGCCGGCACAAGCCGCTGTTTATCGTGGATCTGGCCGTGCCGCGCGACGTTGAAACGGAAGTATCTGATTTAAATGATGTTTTCCTGTACTCCGTGGATGACATCGCCGAGGTGGTCAAGGACGGTCTTGAAGCGCGTCAGGGTGCGGTCAAGGAAGCCGAAGTCATCATTGATGCAGGGGTGTCTGATTTTATCCATTGGATGGAATCGCGCGAAGTGGTGCCGACTATACGCGCCCTGCGCGATCATGCTGAACAGAGTCGCAATCAGGAGCTGGAAAAAGCCATGCGCCTGCTGGCACGCGGCGAGAGCCCGGAAAAGGTGCTGGAAGCAATGAGCCGGGGACTGACCAATAAATTCCTGCATGCGCCTACCAAAGCTCTGAATCAGGCGCAGGGGGTAGACAGGGAGAACTTCCTCGAAGTGGTTCATCGTTTGTATCACTTGAACACTGAAGAATAATCCGCGCGCCGAATGAAAAAAAATATAGCTACTAAACTCGCACAGCTGAGCGAGCGCCTGACGGAAGTCAATCAACTGCTGAGCACTGAAGAAGCCACACGGGATATGGATTCGTACCGCAAGCTGAACCGCGAACGCGCCGAGCTCGAACCTGTGGTGGCGCTGTTTCATGCCTATCAAGCCTGTGAGGGTGACATCGAAGCCGCACGGGAAATGGCGGAAGATCCTGAAATGCGCGAATTTGCCGATGCCGAGATCAAGGAAGGCGAAGTGCGACTGGCGCAACTGGATGGCGAATTGCAGACACAGCTGTTGCCTAAAGATCCCAATGACGAGCGCAGCGTGTTTCTGGAAGTGCGTGCCGGTACGGGCGGAGACGAGGCCGCACTGTTTGCCGGCGACCTGTTTCGCATGTATTCGCGCTTTGCCGAACGTCGTCGCTGGCAAGTCGAAGTGATTTCGGAGAGTCCCGGTGAGATGGGCGGTTACAAGGAAATTATCGCCCGTATCGCGGGGCAGGGTGCATATTCTGTGCTGAAATTTGAATCCGGTGCGCACCGCGTGCAGCGCGTCCCGGCCACAGAGACTCAGGGGCGCGTGCATACTTCGGCTTGTACCGTGGCAGTGATGCCGGAAGTGGACGAAGTGGATGACGTGGTGCTGAATCCCGCTGATCTGCGCATCGACACGTTCCGCGCTTCCGGGGCGGGCGGGCAGCATATCAATAAGACCGATTCGGCGGTGCGCATCACTCACCTGCCGACAGGGGTGGTGGTGGAATGCCAGGATGGCCGTTCACAGCATCAGAACAAGGCGCAGGCGATGCGCGTGTTGTGCGCACGGATCAAGGATGCTCAGGTGCGTGCGCAGAATGCCGAAACGGCCGCCACGCGCAAGAGCCTGGTGGGCAGCGGTGATCGTTCCGAACGCATCCGTACCTATAATTACCCGCAAGGGCGCATCACCGATCACCGCATCAATCTCACCTTGTACAAGATGGACCAGATCATGGATGGCGACATCAGCGAACTCAGCGGAGCGCTTATGGCTGAACATCAGGCGGAGCAGCTCGCCGCGATGGCGGAAGATGTCAGTTTCTAATTGGGCATGACGCTCAGCCTCGCTGAAACAGTACGGCTGCACGGCAAACAGCTGCAAACCACGCTGAATCTGGATGCCAGTACTGCACGCATCGAGGTGCAATGCCTGTTACAAGCCGTATTGCAGGTGAATCGTGCTTATCTGCTTACCTATCCCGAACGCATCCTGAATGAAGCTGATCATGCGCGATACAACGCGCTGTTTGATCGGCGGCTGCAGGGCGAGCCCATAGCCTATCTGCTCGGCGAACGTGAATTCTTCGGATTGACGTTCAAGGTCACGCCCGCCACACTGATTCCGCGCCCCGATACCGAGTTGCTGGTCGAGCTGGCGTTGCAGCATATACCGCAACGCGGCACTGTGCTGGACATGGGGGCGGGCAGCGGTGCCATTGCGCTGTCCATCGCGCATCAGCGTCCGGATGCGGTGGTGGTCGCGGTGGATGCTTCCACGGCTGCGCTGGGGGTGGCCGCCGAAAATGCGCAACGACTCGGCATAAGTAACGTGCATTTTCTGCATAGTGACTGGTTTGCTGCACTGGCAGGAGAACGCTTTGACCTGATTGTTTCCAATCCGCCTTATATTGAAGCGAATGATGCTCATCTGGGGCGGGGAGACGTGCGCTTCGAGCCGCTAAGCGCCTTGGCATCGGGTGCGGACGGGTTGGACGATATCCGCCGCATCTGTGCCGACGCTCGCGCCCACTTGCATTCCGGCGGCTGGCTGATGTTTGAACATGGCTATGATCAGGCAGAGCGCGTACGCTGGTTGCTGCAACAAAGCGGATTTTCCGAGGTGTCCTCGGCATGTGATTTGGCAGGGATTGAACGCGTGACGGTTGGCCGGGTTCGAGTCCAAGACGCTTGACGCTGGAGCAGGAGTTCTGGGATAATTCCCGATCAATTAATTAAGGTAATAGCCATGACTACAGATATCCAGCAACGTATCCATGAACAGGTCACCAATAATGACGTCGTGCTCTACATCAAAGGCACGGCGAAATTCCCGCAATGCGGCTATTCTGCCAATGTCGTGCGTATTCTGAATGCGCTGGGTGTGCAAAATTTCCTGGCGGTGAATGTGTTTGACGACCCTGAAATGGTTCCCGGTCTCGTGAAATATGCCAGCTGGCCGACACTACCGCAGTGCTACATCCGGGGCGAGTTCGTTGGTGGTTCGGATATCATGACCGAAATGTATCAAAGCGGCGAACTGAAACAATTGCTGGCTGGACAGGTTTCGGCAGGCGAATAGACCGAATGGCCTAGATAATCCGGTCTATATGAAAAACAGGAGTGTGCAGATATAGTTTGCTCCGAGTGTTGGAAGTCGTCGTTGTTGATAACGCAGCCTTCCCAAACTCTCCTCCTTTTGGGCGACCTTATGGTCGCCTGTTTTTTTGCCTGCAATAGTCAGGAAGTTGCGAGACGGGTTCGCGCCCGGGCAATTGCGGCTTGAACCTGGTTGGGTGCGGTGCCGCCGATGTGGTTGCGGCTGGCCAGCGAGCCTTCCAGTGACAACACCTGATAGATGTCGTCCTCGATTAACGCCGAGAAGTTCTGCAATTCAACCAGGCTGATGTCGGACAAATCACAGCCGCGCTGCTCGGCGAAACGCACCGCGAGCGCCACCGCTTCGTGGGCATCCCGGAACGGCAAGCCTTTTTTGACCAGATAATCTGCCAGATCGGTAGCGGTGGCATAGCCTTGCAGCGCTGCACGGCGCATGGCTTCCGGCTTGACGGTGATGCCGGCAATCATGTCGGCATAGATGCGCAGGGTTTGCGTCAGGGTATCCACGGTGTCGAACAGCGGCTCTTTGTCTTCCTGATTGTCTTTGTTGTAGGCCAGCGGTTGGCCCTTCATCAGCGTGAGCAGGGCGACCAGATGGCCATTGACACGGCCGGTTTTGCCGCGCACCAGTTCCGGTACGTCGGGGTTTTTCTTCTGCGGCATGATGGACGAGCCGGTGCAGAAGCGATCGGCGATGTCGATGAAGCCGACCATCGGGCTCATCCACAGGATCAGTTCTTCAGAGAATCGCGACAGATGCGTCATGATGAGTGCGGCGCAGGCGGTGAATTCGATGGCAAAATCGCGATCTGAAACGGCATCCAGCGAATTTTCGCACACGGCTTCGAACCCCAGCAGTTCCGCGACTCTTTCTCGTTTGATAGGGTAGCTGGTGCCGGCCAGTGCCGCCGCGCCCAGTGGCAGGCGGTTGACACGCTTGCGACAGTCGATAAGGCGCTCCGCATCACGCTTGAGCATTTCGTAATACGCCATCAGATGATGCGCGAAACTGATCGGTTGCGCGACTTGCAGGTGCGTGAATCCAGGCATGATGGTACGGGTGTGCTGTTCGGCCAGATCAAGGATGGATGTTTGCAGGCTTTTGATGAGCTTGGATAAATCATCAACGGCGCTACGCAGATACAGGCGAATATCGGTTGCTACCTGGTCATTGCGCGAACGCCCGGTATGCAGGCGTTTGCCTGCATCGCCGACCAGCGTGGTGAGGCGTTTTTCGATATTGAGATGGACGTCTTCCAGATCCAGAGACCAGGCGAATTCGCCGCTGATGACTTCCTGTTCGATTTGCGCAAGGCCGCGCTGTATGTCTGCCAAGTCCTGCATGGCGATGATGCTGCATTCCGCCAGCATTTGCGCGTGTGCATGCGAGCCCTGGATATCGAACAGCGCCAGCTTATGGTCGAAGTCGACTGAAGCGGTGTAACGTTTTACCAATTCCGCGACGGGTTCTGCAAATCGTCCCGACCAGGTGCCTTTATCTTGTATGCTTGCCATCTCTAGTCCAAAATTCGTCGGATGTTTAAATCCGGATGCTAAATAGTTAACGGGCATGGCAATATGCCGCCCTTGATGATGAAACTCGCCATACCCGTTTCCCCTCTCATCGTTTTCTCCTGTTTCCGGAGAGGACGATGAGGATACGCTATGCGTTTTTCAGATACGGAACGTGAGGCTTACCACCATGAATGAGGTGCGCAGTATAAAACAAAATCCCATGCCCGATGCGTTGCCTAATTTTCGCAACCTCGGTGTAATCCTGCGCATTCTGTTGTTCAGCAATGTTTTGGCGCTGATGGGAGCGGTGATGCTGGCCGCAGGCTGGCAGGATGTGACAGCGCAGATGATGCAGATTGCTGCGCTGTCTACGCCTGTTTTACTGTGCAGTTTTTTGTTGCTCTGGCTGGGGCAGCAGTGGTTGAATACACTGACGTATTGGCGCGGAGTGTTGGCGGTGAACATTATGGTCGGCATGATGACTTTGTTCACCTATTATTTGGGGGGTGATTTTTACTACCTGGCGGCCACGGATGACCGCTCTTTTGGGGTGTTGCGCGGCGTGTTGCTGAGCGTAACGGCGTGCAGTCTGTTGCTGATGTATTTTCGAATGCGCGCCCGGGTGTTGTCCGGCGCGCTGGAAGACGCGCGTTTACAGGTGTTGCGTGCGCGTATACGGCCGCATTTTCTGTTCAATACCATTAATGCCGTGCTCGGTATTGTGCGCGCCCAACCCGGAAAAGCCGAGACCGCACTGGAAGATATGGCCGACCTGTTTCGCATGGCAATGTCGGATGCTCAGGATCTGGTGTTATTGCATCAGGAAATTAAAATGAGCAAACAATATCTTGCGCTGGAGCAATTGCGCATGGGTGAGCGGCTGAGCATAGACTGGCAAATTCAGGAGATGCCGGACGATGCGTTGATTCCGGCTTTGTTGTTGCAACCACTGTTGGAAAATGCGGTGTATCACGGCATCGAGCCATTGATAGAAGGCGGTTGCATTCACGTATTGCTACGCCGCAACGGCGGCACGTTACAGATTGTGGTGGAGAATCCATGTCCATTACGCCGTGATGGGCGGTCGCATGCGGGTAACAAGATCGCCTTGCAAAATATTCGCGAACGTCTGGCATTGTTGTTTGATATTGAGGCTAATTATCAAGTGGCAAGCGCTGAAAATTATTATCGGGTGGAAATTACCCTGCCTTATATAAAGGATAAAGTGACATGAGCACAATAGAACTGGCACTGCGCGTGTTTATCGTGGATGACGAGCCGCCTGCGCGCAACCGTCTGCGCGAGTTGCTGAGCGATTGCAATGAACAGTTGCCTCTGCTTGTGGTGGGTGAAGCGGGTAATGGCCAGGAGGCGTTGGACAAGCTGATGGAAATGCAGACTGATGTGGTGTTGCTGGATATTCGTATGCCGCAAATGGACGGGATCGAACTTGCGCAACATATTCAGAAAATGCCCGGGCCTGTCCTGAGCCGGGTCGAGCGCGCTGTGATGGATAAGGACGAAGACACGGAGCCGGGCGCGCCGAAGTGGCCGCCGGTAATTATCTTTACCACGGCTTATGATGACTACGCGATCAAGGCGTTTGAGCTGCACGCTATTGATTATCTGCTCAAGCCGATACGCCTCGGGCGCCTGTTCGAGGCGCTGACGCGCGCGCGCGCCGCCGTACCGATACAGACCGAAGTGCTGCGCGATTTATTGCCTGAACCGCGCAAGTATCTTTCCATACATGAGCGCGGCAAAATTCATCTGGTGCCTGTCGAGCAGGTGCTGTTTTTACGTGCCGAGTTGAAATACATCACGGTGCGTACTGCTGAGCGCGAATATTTGATCGAAGAATCACTGACCGCGCTGGAAAAGGAATTCGCCACGCGCTTCACGCGCATCCATCGCAACTGTCTGGTGGCAAAGGAGGCGATTGTGGGATTTGAGCGGGGTGACGACGAAGTGGAAAGCGGTTGGCAGGTAAAACTGAAAGGGCTGGAAGAATTGCTGGCAATCAGTCGCAGACAGCAGCACATCGTTAAAGAATTCAGCTAGCGGGATGCTGATTTATTCACCCAAACTGTCATTGCGAGCGTAGCGCGGCAATCCAGGATGTTGATTATCAAATGAATTATTGATTTCCACGTCCCGCCACGATTCTTTCGCGGCTAAAGGCCGCTCTTCGCAAAGATGATTTGATCAGTGTTTTCCTAGCGGTTTTAGGTCGCGTGTCTGAATAATATCCATGCCCTGGAAGATGACCGCCGGTAAGCCTTCCTTATGTTGTCGCTCAGCTTCACGCGGTGGCGGTTAGCCGGTCTAGCAATTCCTGCATGGCGTGATTGATGGTGTCGAAGCGGCGTGCGTCCGCAAGCATGGCCTGCGCTGACTGGATGTAGCGGCCTGCAATCAGTTCGTCCTCGCCATGGGCGATGAGCTGTTGTGCGCTGGAGTGAGTCGTTTCCAGATGAAACTGCAATCCGACGACACGTTCGTCATAAACAAACGCCTGATGTGCGCAGCCAACGCTGCGTGCGGTATGGAGTGCACCAGCAGGTATATCAAACGTGTCTCCGTGCCAATGGAAAACATCGAGTTGCCGTGGAAACGCTGAAAACAATTTGCTCAGGGATGCCGCTTCGGTCGTTTCAACCGGGAACCAGCCAATCTCCTTGTCATGATGGGCATAAACCTTCGCACCAAGCACGTCGGCGATGAGTTGCGCACCAAGGCAGATGCCCAACACGCGGCGGCCAGCGGAAATTGTCTTTTTGATGTAGCGTTTTTCGTCAGCGAGCCACGGGTAATCAGCCTCCTGGTAAATATTCATCGGGCCGCCCATGACTATTAGCAGGTCTGCTGTTTCAACCGCTGGCAGGGGTTCGCCCTGATAGAGGCGCGTCGCACTGAGGCTATGGCCTCTTTGTCTGGCCCAGTCCTCGATGCTGCCCAGTCCTTCAAACGCTACGTGCTGCAAGTAATGTATGTGCATGGGTCCTCTTGTTCGGGTAGTTGCGCAGTAAGCAGTTTACACGATCGTTTGCCGCGCTCGTTGTAGTGGCGGTAACAGCTGGCCCGGTGTTGACGAAAGGGCAGGTTTTTCACTTCGGTTTGGGCCTCACTGCCTGTTACTGGCCGCCGCAGGAAAGGCACTCCGTTGTGCATTGTCCGTTTTTTATGAAACCCATAAATGCAGAGTAATTTGCTCAGGCTTGACAGAGTAAAAGATGTGCATATAAGATAGCAAGTAATTACTTACTTATGAAGTTTTTGATTAAATTTATGTCGAAACTCGGATTGAAAATTATTTTGTTGGCGGCGCTCCTGATTGCCATCTTTGCATGGGCAATTTTTACTCAGGGACCGCTCGCACCCGTCAAGGTTACCAGCGAGAGAATTCAGGCAGGGAATCTTGATGCTGAGGTATTTGGTGTGGGTGTGGTTGAAGCCAGGCGCAGCTACAACATTTCTCCTGTCCTGACAGGCAGAATAAAAAGCCTGGCGGTTGACCAGGGTGATTGGGTGAAAGCGGGTCAGGTCCTGATTGAGCTGGATCCCATTGATCTTGATGAGAAGTTAGCCAGTAGTCGTTTGATGGCGGAACGTTCAAACTATTCCCTCAAGGTGTCCGAGGCGCAATTGACACAAGCACAGAGTCAGGGAAAAACGCTCTCTGCCGTATATAAAAGATATAGTGAACTACATGCCCAAGGCTTCGTCAGTCAGGAAATGCTGGATGCCAAATTGAACGAGAAAACGTCTGCGCTGGCTGCGCTGGAGGCGGCCACGGCCACACTGGCAGCGGTGAAACGTGACCATGCCAAGGCGCAGCTTGACGCGGTTGGCATGAGAAATCTCCGTGGTCAAATGCAGCTGAAGAGCCCGGTGGATGGAATGGTTACGGTGAAATTTCTTGAGCAAGGCGTGACGGTTATTCCTGGGCAAACGGTGCTTCAGGTGATAGCGCCTGATGATTTGTGGATCAAGACACGTATTGAACAGAGGCAATCAGGTTTGATCCGGACGGGGCAAAAGGCGGGCATCGTGTTGCGTTCGCATCCGCAAACCAGCACGTCTGGCACGGTTGAGCGTATTGATTTGATCAGCGATACCGTCACCGAAGAGCGCATAGTGAATGTTTCGGCTGTCGGAATAAATGCCAGTCTGGGCGAACAGGCCGAAGTTACCATTAAACTACCTGCCCTGAAAAATGCACGATTCCTGTCCACGGCAGCGGTCAAGCGGATCAATCAACAGGACGGTGTATGGGTGCTGCAAGACGGTCGGGCCAAATTCAAGCCTGTCCAGATTGGTATCTCGACGCTGGATGGTCGCACACAAATACTGGCGGGAGTCAGTGATAGCGATGAGGTGATTGTCTATAGCCAGCAGGCGATAAAGGCGGATTTGAAGTTGAAGGTTGTTTCGGAAGTTGCGAGGAACTGATAGTGATCAATCTCGCAAGCCGTGACATTCTGCATGGGTGGGGAAAGTTCGTGTTTACCGGCGTCGGGCTGGGTTTGCTGATTGGCGTCACGCTGACCATGGCTGGCGTATATCGGGGTATGGTGGATGACGCTAAGGCCATGATAGACAACGCCGGCGCCGATCTTTGGGTGGTTCAGCAAGACACGCTGGGCCCTTATGCAGAACCCTCCAGTATTCATGATGATGTGGCTCGCGATTTGCTCGGTCAGGAGGGGGTCATGGAAGCGGGGAATGTGGCCTACCTGACCATGCAAATTCAGCGAGGCGGCAAGGATGTGCGCGTCATGCTGGTAGGTATCGAGCAAGGAAAGCCGGGCGAGCCGGCTTATTTGCTGGCGGGTCGTCCGATTACCCATGCACATTATGAAGCGCTCGCGGACATCAAGACCGGACTGGCATTGGGTGAACGTATCCAGATTCGTCGCCACCCGTACACGGTAGTCGGACTGACGCGACGCATGGTCTCATCGAGTGGCGATCCTATGGTGTTCGTCCCGCTTAAGGATGCGCAGGAGGTGCAGTTCCTGAAAGACAATGATGCTTTGCTGGGTGAGCGGGCGAGGACCACAGCCAATCCCGCTTTCAATCGTCCTGGCATCCCGGGATTGCTGGATGCTGTACTGGCCGGTCAGGTCTCGAGTCACATGGTCAACGCGGTATTGGTGCGTGTCAAAGCCGGATACGACGAGCAGAGGGTGGCAGAAGAAATAAAACGCTGGAAACATTTGCAGGCCTATACCAAGGGCCAGATGGAGGAAATCCTGGTCGCCAAACTGATCGCAACCTCCTCCAAGCAGATTTTCATGTTTCTGGTGATCTTATCCATTGTTAGCGCAGCGATTGTGGCATTTATTATTTTCACCATGACCATGAATAAAATACGGGAAATTGCGGTGCTCAAACTGGTGGGGGCGGGGAATCGCACCATAAGCAGCATGATATTGCAGCAGGCGCTTGGTCTGGGTTTGATCGGATTTGTGGTCGGCAAGGTGGCGGCAACCATTTGGGCGCCGCTATTCCCGAAATATGTATTGTTGCTCCCGGCAGACGCGATTCTTGGCTTCATTCTGGTCATGCTGATGTGTTCCCTGGCCAGCATTTTCGCTATCCGCGCAGCCTTGCGGATTGATCCTGCCACGGCGATTGGAGGATAACGCGATGGAAGAACCGGCAATTCATATCGAAAATCTGATGAAACGTTATGGCGAGGGTGATACCGCTGTTGATGCGTTGAAAGGCGTGGATATGACCATCTGGCCGGGTGAGGTGGTCGGCCTGGTCGGGCCCAGCGGGTCGGGTAAGAGCACTTTGCTGAAATGCCTGGGGGCGGTCATTGAGCCGACGGCGGGAAAAATGCAACTGGGCGGGCAGACGATTTTTGAAGACAGCTGGAAAATAGACGACCTGCGTACCTTGAGACGCGACCGTATCGGCTTTGTATTTCAGGCGCCTTATCTGATTCCATTTCTGAATGTGACTGACAACATTGCGCTGTTGCCCATGCTGGCCGGTGTGTCGAATGTGCAGGCGCGAATCCGCGCTAAAGAATTGCTGGATGCGCTGGATGTCGGCCACCGTGCGCAGGCGCAAGTTTCCGAGCTATCCGGCGGTGAACAGCAGCGCGTGTCGATTGCGCGGGCGTTGGCAAATCATCCGCCCATCATTCTTGCCGATGAACCTACGGCGCCTCTGGATAGCGAACGCGCATTGGCGGTGGTGCGGATTCTGAACCAGATGGCGCAGCAATATCAAACTGCCATTATCGTTGTTACGCATGATGAAAAAATTATTCCGACCTTTAAGCGCATATACCATATCCGCGATGGGCGCACTTATGAGGAAGCAGGTGAAGGGCGTGAGGCTTAACCATAATATATTTGGAATTATCTTATGAATCAAGATGTTATAAAACGTCGTTTATCTACGGAAGAGCGACAAAGCGAAATTGTCCGTGTTGCCGTACATCTGGCTGCCGAAAAAGGTATCGACAGCGTCACCACGCAGGACATGGCCGATGCGATGAATGTCACGCAGGGTGCCGTTTTCAAGCATTTTCCGACCAAGGATGATATCTGGTTTGCCGTCATAAGCTGGATACGCGGGCGGCTCATGACGGTACTGGAAAAGGCGGCATCGGAGGCGACCGATCCAATCAACGCAATTGAACGGATGTTCTATGCGCATATTACTTTTATCAGCAAGCATCCTGCTATTCCCCGTCTGCTGTTCACGGAGATGTTGCACAAGAAAAACAGCAAACTTCGTGACTTGATACAGGAAATTATCTCGGGGTATGAGGGTAAGGTCGCGGGATTGCTTGAGGCGGCGAAAGCACAATCGCTGGTTGCTAGCGACCTGGATAGCCAGAGTGCCGCTGTGCTTTATATTGGCATGATTCAGGGGCTCTTCATGCAAGTGTCAATTTTTGGCGGCAAGCGTTCATTGCTGGATGAGGCTAAAAAAACTTTTCCCATTTATTTGTATGGCATCAAAAAACGTAAAGACGCAGTTTGATTTCTGACTTAAAACCAAAAAGGAATAGCAATGAAAAAATCTCTCGTATTGTCTGCAGCCATCACCGGCCTGCTTTTTTCAACGATGAACGCAACAGCGGCAGAGCCGCTGGAATTGCAAAAGGTCATGAAAGACCTGGGAAAGAACATGCAAATAGTGACGGACGGGATTTCTCGTGAAGACTGGATGTTGGTTGAACATACCTCTCACCTGATAGGAGGGCACCCGCAGCCACCTCTGACTGAAAAAATGCGCATCATGACTTTTATGGGCGCAAACATGGCAAAATTCAAGGAATTTGACGGGCAAACGCATGAATTTGCACATGAAATGGCGCTGGCTGCTCAGGCAAAGGATGGCCTGAAAGTCATTTCATCCTTCCAGAAATTGCAAGCATCCTGTCTGGCGTGCCATCAGGCATTTCGTCCTGCATTCGTGGAACATTTTTATGGGAAATCGGCCAATTAAGCTGACTCTCCATAAACCTTAAAACCTCAGTTAAATCAGCAGATTACGTAGATTTTCAAACAGTTACGGGTGTTAGCGCTTTCACCTGATGGGTTGCAATAAGTTATTTGTAAGCCTTTGTTTAATCGTTTTAATCTGTGTAATCTGCGGACAACTGCTTTTTCTAGGATAAAGTTAAAATTCAAAGGTATGAATCATGAAAAATTGTAAATTGAGCTGGGCTCTGGTTGGGGTGCTGGCTATCGTCGTCGCTATTTTTGGCTATAAATTCACCGTAGGTGAGGTGCAGCCATCGGATGATGGCCGCCAGGCAGTCATGCTCAGCAAGGATGAACGCAACGCCTTATTGCTTGAGATGCGTACCTGGTTGCAAAGCTCGCAAGGGATATTGGTGGCAGCCTCCGAAAAAGACTTTGCGGGAGTGATTCGTTCGGCCAAAGAGTCGGGCATGGCTGCGGAGGCAGATACGCCGGGTTCGTTATTCAGGAAGATCCCGATAGAAATGAAGAAGCTTGGATTTGATACCAGAGGAAAATTTGATGACATCGCGGCTGATGCAGAGCAGTATAAAGACAGTAATCGCATCGTAAGCAAGTTAAGTGTAGCCATGAACAATTGCATCGCTTGTCATGCGATGTACCGCTTTGTTGAAACGGAATAATAGGTGACAAACATGCTCAGCATCCAGTTGGTTAAAAAGCAAATGATGCCGTTGTTGCTGACGTTGGGGGTGTCCGGTGCGGTCAGTGCGACCGACCTGCTGGACATATTTCACGGCGCACAGCGCAACGATCCGGTGTTTGCTGCTGCGCGCGCCGCACAGCAAGCCGGGCAGGAGAAATTGCCGCAAGGCCGCGCCCTGCTGATGCCGAACGTGAATCTCGTTGCCAACAGTACCTACAACGATCAGACCACGCAATACCAGGGTGCGACCCTCTTTCCGGGCGGCACCAACCGTTACAACAGCCACGGCTACGGTGTCACACTGGTTCAGCCCCTGTATCGCCAGCAGAATTGGGTCGCCTATAGCGCAGCGCAATTGCAGGTCGCACAAAGCGACGCGCAATTCAAAATCGCCGAGCAGGATCTGCTGTTGCGTGCGGCCCAGGCCTATTTCGACGTGCTGATCGCTCAGGACAGCGTACAACTGGCCGAAGCGCAAAAGACCGCCATTTCAGAACAGCTGGCCCAGGCGAAGCGCAACTTTGAAGTCGGCAGCGCCACCATCACCGATACCCATGAAGCCCAGGCGCGCCATGATCTGACCGTCGCGCAACAGATTGCCGCGCAGAATAATCTGGAAATCAAACAGCACGCCTTGCAGCAACTGACCAATGAACTGCCGAAAGACATCAGGCCGCTCGGCAAACAATTCAAGCTGCAAGCGCCGCTTCCCGTCGGTCTGGAAAAGTGGCTGGAGGACGCGCAACGGAATAATCTGCAACTGGCCATCGCACGTGCCGGTGCTGAATTGGCCGAAAAAGAAGTGCTGCGCAATCGCGGCGGGCACTACCCCACCGTGGATATGGTGGCCAATTACTCAAAAAATCATGCCAACGGCGGCAGCTTCGGCGTGGGCAGCGACAGCACCAACAAGAGCGTTGGCGTACAGCTCAACCTGCCGCTGTTTCAGGGCGGCGCGACCCATTCAAAATGGCGCGAGGCCGAGGCCAATAATGAGCGCGCGCAGCAGGAGCTGGAAAATGTCCGTCGCAGCGTGGTACTGCAAACCCGCCAGGCCTATCTTGGTGTCGTAAGCGGCATCGCCCAGGTCCAGGCCCTGCAACAGGCGCTCACCTCCGGCGCAAGCGTACTGGAGGCGAGCCGCCTGGGGCAGGAAGTCGGCGTGCGCACCAACCTCGACGTGCTGAACGCGCAGCAACAACTCTACGCCACCCGCCGCGACCTGTATCAGGCCCAATACAATTATCTGCTCAGCCAGTTGCGACTGAAGGCGGCCGTGGGTGCGCTGGGCGAAGCGGAGCTGGCCAGCGTCAATCAGGCGCTGTTTTAAGTCGCATCCCCGTCTGTTGTGTGAGAGCACAAACACAAATACCCACCCGTCGCGCCCTTTGTCGTCAGTGGAATCCATGCCGCATGAACAGCCTCGCGTTTTGACGGGGTCTGCAAATCAAGCTGGCGTGAACGGTTCGAGGCTGTCGGTATTTCCCCGGTTAAATTCGAAATTTTTACCCGTAATATCACCCTGCAATCGGGGGTAAATCCCGAGTAATATGGGCGGGAATGGGTGTCAATTTGTGGTGTTTCCTCTTTACTTACACCTGATGGGTGTGACACTATTGCGCAGCTTTTTTAAGCTGTAAGAAGAGATGGGTTATTTGCTTAGAAATATTGAGCAATTATCACGTTATTTTTAAACTTTGCTCTTGGGAGGAGATACTGTGGAAGCTACTCAAGCGACACCAGTAAAATATGACATGGACGTTGTCAGGTGGTTCACCATCATGGCAGTCGTTTATGCGGTTGTAGGTACGCTGGTCGGTGTGTATGTTGCAGCGGAATTGGCGTGGCCGTTTTTAAACTTTGACCTTGCCGAGCTTTCATTCGGCAGGTTGCGCCCATTGCATACCAATGCAGTGATTTTTGCGTTTGGTGGCTGTGTGTTGATGGCGACCGGTTTCTACATGGTGCAGCGCACCGGACAGACCAAGCTGTGGAGCAATGCTATGGCATGGTTCACCTTCTGGGGCTGGAATCTGATTATCGTGCTGGCCGTGATTACGCTGCCGCTGGGGTTGACCTCCGGTAAAGAGTACGCCGAACTGGTTTGGCCTATCGATATCCTGATTGCGGTCGTGTGGTTGTCGTTTGGTCTGAATCACATCATGACCACGGCGATCCGCAAGACCTCGCACATCTATGTGTCGAACTGGTTCACCATGGGTATGATCGTGATGATCACTTACCTGCACGTAGTAAACAGCATGGCTATTCCGGTAAGTATGACTGAAGCCTTCTCCATTTACTCTGGCGTGCAAGATGCCATGATTCAATGGTGGTGGGGACATAATGCGGTGGGTTTCTACCTGACGGGTGGTTTCCTGGGCATCATGTACTACTTTATCCCCAAGCAATCGGGTCGTCCGGTGTTCTCGTACCGTCTGTCTGTGCTGCACTTCTGGACACTGTCTTTCGGTTACGTATGGCTGGGTGCTCACCACCTGCAATACACTGCGTTGCCTGACTGGACCGGTTCCCTGGGTGCAGCGATTTCCCTCGCGATGATCATCCCTTCATGGGGCGGTGCGATGAACGGTATGATGACGCTGTCCGGTGCATGGGACAAGTTGCGTACCGACTACATCCTGCGTTTCCTGGTAACTGCGATGGCGTTCTACGCGATGTCCACTTTCGACGGCCCGGTTATGTCCATCAAGAGTGTCAACGCCTTGTCTCACTATACTGACTGGACCGTAGGTCACGTTCACGCCGGTGCATTGGGCTGGATGGCGATGATCTCCTTCGGCGCGATCTACCACATGGTGAAGAAGCTGTGGAATACCGAAATGTATTCCGAGAGGCTGGTGAATGTTCACTTCTGGGTATCCCTGATCGGAGCGGTGACTTACATCGTGGCGATGTGGGTGTCCGGTATCATGCAAGGTCTGATGTGGCGTGATTACGACGAGTTCGGTAGCTTGACCTATACCTTTATTGAATCTGTGTCTGCCATGCATCCGTACTACGTGATGCGCACTGTCGGCGGCGCAATCTTCAATCTGGGCACCTGGATCATGCTGTTCAACGTGGTGATGACTGTTCGTCAAGCAAGCGCTGTCCGCAGCGTGAACGCTGTTGCAGCTAAAGCATAAGGGGGAGAAAAAACATGTCTGATCACGATAAAATTTATTCAACCAAGTTTCAGGACAAGATCGAGCGTAATACGCTGCTAATGTTTGTTCTGACTGCAATTGCAGTATCGGTCGGCGGCATCGTGGAAATCGTCCCGTTGTTCTACCTGCCTAATACCGCTATGTCGGGAGGTGATGGTACGTTCAATGGTACGTCACACAAAGATCTGCAGGGCAATGCTATCCATATGGATAAAATTGTCTGGAATCCAGCTACATCCGCGCATAAAACGCTGGATGAATGGCAGCCCGGTGATGGCGTACGCCCTTACAAGGCACTTGAGTTGGCAGGCCGCAGCGTTTACATACGCGAGGGTTGTTTCCTGTGCCACTCGCAGATGATACGTCCGTTCCGTGACGAGAAGGACCGTTATGGTCACTACTCGATTGCTGAAGAGTCGATGTACGATCACACCTATCAGTGGGGTTCCAAGCGTACCGGGCCGGATATCGCTCGTGTCGGTGGCAAGTACTCTGACGAGTGGCATCGCAAGCATCTGAAGTATCCGCGCGATGTGGTGCCTGAGTCGGTTATGCCTAACTATTTCTTCTTGGATAACGCTGCAGTTAATGTGGACAAAGCCATTCATACAATGAATGTTATGACCAAGATGCCGTTTAACCCGGTGCCAAGAACCATCTACACGGATGCATACTTGGACGGCGCCAAAGCGGAGCTGGAAAACAAGACAGAAATGGATGCCGTCATCGCTTACCTGCAATCCTTGGGAAATCACGTGAAGTTTGAGGAAGGTGTGAACTACCGTGACTAAACTAATGGACTACCTGCATACAGACTGGGCAGCGATGTCACGCAACGACTGGATCGGTGTGGTTTTTACCGTACTGGCTTTTGTGGCGATGGTTG
The DNA here is from genome assembly GCA_030652475.1 of Gallionella sp. Classification (GTDB taxonomy): domain Bacteria; phylum Pseudomonadota; class Gammaproteobacteria; order Burkholderiales; family Gallionellaceae; genus Gallionella. Next base: position 74,579 of record JAUSAO010000010.1, read on the forward strand.
CGGTTTATGTGCTGGTGTTCAATCCTAAGAACAAGGATGCGTTCGACTCGCAGAGCGATATGGCTCTGCGAGATGAGGGCGAGTACAACAATTCGGGAGATAAAAAATGAGTGATAATCAAAACTCCGCTGGTGGTGTGCCAACCACGGGGCATGTATGGGATGATGATTTGGGTGATCTTACCAATCAGCCGCCGAGATGGTGGATGCTTGGTCTGACAGCCAGTGCGGTTTGGGTGGTGGTGTATTGGTTGATGTATCCATCCATTCCCTTTGCGACTTCAGGGGATTACTTCAAGGGTATCGGCTTGCCTGCTACGGGCCAGTGGTCCGCGATCAAGGAACTGGCAGAAGACCAGGCAGTTCTGGATGGCGTACGCAAGCCGTATGAAGACAAACTGAAAGGAATGACACCGGCAGCGATTCTTGCTGATTCGGAGTTGTCTGAGTATGTGACTCGTTCCGGCAAGGTGCTGTTCAGTGACAACTGCGGTGGTTGTCATGGTCAAAATGGTGTGGGTTCGGAGCAGAAAGGTGCCAAGTTCGCAGTACGTGAACAAGGCCTGATGGCACCGGTTCTGCTCGACGATGACTGGCTGTTTGGCGGCAAGATCGACGACGTTCATACCAGCATTACCGGCGGTCGCCAAGGCATGATGAGTGCGCATAAGGACGTTTTGTCTGCTGCTGAAATCGATACTCTGGCAAATGCAGTCGCTGCGGGCAGTCCAACTTCCACACCGTTGTTTGCGGAAAAAGGATGTACGGCCTGTCACGGTGCTGATGGCAAGGGTATCGCAGCCATGGGTTCGGCTAACCTGACAGATAAAATCTGGCGGTTTGACGGTTCTCTGGAAGGCATCAAGCAGACGATTACTTACGGCGTAAACTCCGGTGATGCCAATGCACGGGTAGCTGTCATGCCTAACTTCAGTGCAGCAGGTAAATTGTCCGAAGTGGACATGAAGAAGCTGGCTGTTTACGTGTATAAATTCGGTGGCGGTCAAGCTGAAGCAGTTGCTGCTCCGGTAGTGGAAGCGGCTGCAGTTTCGGCGGTTGCTGACGCAGCGTCAGCACCTGAAGCCAAGTAATGTCCATTTACCTGCACGGCGCATAACCGTGCAGGCCTTATGAAAGGAAATCGAAATGCCACATGACTTTGTTTATTGGGCTTTGATGATCGCCACAGGCTTAGCATTTGCCGTAGTAATTGCTGCGCTGGTTTGGCTATTCAATAAGTCGATGAAAAAACGCGGCGAAGAGTAACAGCACTGAAATGAGGAAGGGGGAGGCTCGCCTCCTCCTTTTTTTATTCTGAATATTTGAAAGAAAAAGGACACGCTGCATAAATTTTCCTGCAAAGGCAGAGTTTAAACAGAGCTTTCTTTGCATAAATTGTCTGATTAAATCGGATAGAAAACACAGGAGTAGGAGATGAGCGAGCCGGTTAAAAAGGCGGAGGTGGGCAGTGTCACGGGCCTGTACAGCGAGCACGTAGAGTGGTCAACCAATCTGGGCGAGGCGACTATCCATGCGAAGCGTATGCCGGGCCGTTTTCGTACGCTTAAATATATTACCGAGTCTTTCTGGCTGATTTTTTTCTTTGGCGCTTATTTGCGCTGGAATGGCAAGCAGGCGATCTTGCTTGATGTCAATAACCGCCAGTTTCATATCTTTAATCTTACTATTCTCCCGCAGGATATCTGGATGGTATCGTTGCTGTTGCTGTTGCTGGCAATGGCCTTGTTTGCGATCACTTCCGTCGCATCGCGGGTGTTTTGCGGATTTTTCTGTTTTCAGACTGCCTGGGTTGATCTGTTTACCTGGATAGAAGAAAAAATTGAAGGTAATCCCAATAAGCGCCATAAACTGGATGCGGCACCCTGGAACGGCGAGAAAATTCGCAAAAAAGTACTCAAACATGTTATCTGGCTGGCTATTTCGGTCTTTACCGGGATCAGTTTCACGATCTGGTTTGTGGATGCGTTCCAGTACTGGCGTGATCTGCTGAGTTTCAATTTGTCCATGCTGGAATGGGTCACCCTGATTTCCTTTACCCTGGGCACGTATTTTTTAGCTGGTTTCCTGCGGGAACAAACCTGTTTGTGGTTGTGCCCCTATGCACGTATCCAGGCGGTGATGGCCGACTCGCAGACAATACTTCCTGCCTACGACGTGAGTCGCGGTGAACCACGGGGAAAATTGCGTCATGCCGGAAAAGTGGTAGAGCAGCAGGGCGATTGCATTGATTGCTTTCAGTGCGTGCAAGTGTGTCCGACCGGTGTGGATATACGCGACGGTCAGCAACTGGGTTGCATTACCTGCGGATTGTGTCTGGATGCCTGTGATTCTGTGATGGACAAGATCGGTCGCCCTCGCGGACTGATACGTTACGCATCGCTGGATGAACTTGAAGGCCGCCCGGTAAAAAAGTTGTATCAGCATCCTCGTACCTGGGTGTATGTCACTATTCTTTTACTGGCCCTGGCAGGGATCATTTACGGCTTGAATCATCTTGGGGCGCTTACCTTAAGAGTTGCACCGGAACGTCAGCCGTTATTCGTGCGCATGAGCGATGGTTCGATTCAGAATAAATATACTTTTAAAGTTCTCAATAAAACTGACCACAATTTACATGTCAACGTTAAAGCGGATGGTGGTATAAAAGATCAGGTGCTGGTCGGAACTGAAAAACCGAAATTGGTTATGCATGGCAAGGCAACTTCATTTACTATATTTGTCAAAGCACCTGAGGAAAATATTTTGAAGGAAGTTACCAAAGTTGTCTTTCGCGTCGAAAATACTGAAGATCCGACCATGGCGGCGGAATATACCACCATGTTCAATGCTCCCAAGCGTTGACCGGAAGTTTGACTCAATAACAGGAAAATCATGATTTCTCAAAAAAATAAACAGGGTTGGCGCAACCCGTGGGTGCTGGGATTGTTGGCCATCATACTGTCCGGGGTGCTGATCAACGGTCGCATGCTGTGGAATGTAATACATCATCCCATGCGCTTGCTTGACGAAAATTACACTGTCAAGGGCCATAACCAGTATGACGCGAAGTGGATGCAGCAGCAGGCGGAACGCTCTACGCTGGGTTGGCAGGCCAGGTTGCATTCGCCGCAGCAATTGCAAAATGACAAACTGGCTGCGCCTGATGCCGCGCGATTTATAGTGATGGCTAACCCGGCAGACTTTAAGTTTGAACTGAATGATCGTGAAGGACGGCCGATACGCGGTGGCAAGGTGGATATTGAAGCACAATGGCCGGGTGATACCGCGTTTGATTTCAAGGGTTCGCTGCATGAAGTAGCCGCAGGACAGTATGAAGGCAGCCTGAATTTTCCGAGGGCAGGCAATTGGGATATTCTGATCAGAGCGGAGCATGACGGGCGACAGTTTGACATGGAAGAAAAACTCTTTGTTTCTATTCCAAAATAATCAAGGCGATATGCTAAATGCAAGGGAATGAAGCAGACCACCTCGCAGATGCGGGGTGTTTTCATTGTGGGTTACCGATAGCTTCAGATGCGGATTACCATAGCCGGCTTGAAGACAAGGAACGCGACTTCTGCTGCTTTGCCTGCCAGTCTGTATGTGAGGCGATATATGAAGCCGGACTGCAAGGTTTCTACCAGCGTACCCCGCAAGGTACGCTGCTGGCGCCGCCGCCCACACCGCCCAGAGACATCGAAATGTACGACCTTGATGATGTGCAACAAGACTTTGTCAGTAGCCGGGGCGAGAACAGTGATGCACATCTGCTGATTGAGGGTATTCATTGTGCGGCTTGCGTATGGCTGATCGAGCGCAGCATGATGCGCATACCCGGCGTGTTGACCGCAAATGTCAATCTGGCCGGTAAACGCCTGCATCTGCGCTGGGATAACAGCAAGGTCAAACTTTCTACACTGATACATCAGTTGTCCAAGATCGGCTATGCCGGCGTTCCCTATGATCCTGAGGTGGCCGAAGGCTCTATGAAGAAGGCCAACCGCGCCATGCTGTTCCGTTTGTTCTTCGCTGGTTTCGCCATGATGAACCTGACCTTGATCTCCATCGCGCTCTATAGCGGTGCGGGTGACGGGGAATTCCGCAACTTTTTCCACTGGATGGGCTGGGCGCTGGCGACACCCACACTGTTGTACGCCGGATATCCCTTTTACAAGGGTGCCTGGGGCGGGCTGCGTATGGCGCGCATGACGATGGATTTGCCGATTGCAATCGGTTTGTCTGTTACCTATGCCTATTCCTTGTATGTGACCCTGGTCGGTGCGCGGGCAGGTGAAGTGTATTTTGATACCGTTACTAACCTGATTTTCGTCATTCTTATAGGCCGCTATCTGGAAGGCATGTTCCGCCATCAGGCGTTGTCAGCGACCAGTCGTTTGATGGGCATGCAGCCCCGCGTAGCGACGGTGCTGCGTGACGGAATGGAAAAAATGATTTCCGTGCGGGCCGTGCAGGTGGGTGAACGGGTGCTGGTCAAACCGGGCAGCAAGATCCCGATGGACGGATTGGTGTGTGAAGGCAGTAGTTCCGTTGACGAGTCGATGCTGAGTGGCGAATCCATGCCGGTCAAGAAGTTGCCGGGGGATCGCGTCGCAGCGGGCACCTTGAATGGCAGCGGAGCGCTGGTGGTTGAGGTGCAGGCCGCTACACAGGACTCTCTGCTGTCGAAAATTATCCGTCTGGTGGAAGAGGCGCAGTCCTCAAAGGCGCCGATTCAGCGTATGGCAGACAGTATCGTCCCATGGTTCGTGTTGACTACCCTGGTGCTGGCGAGTATTACCTTTTATATCTGGTCGGGAAATTTCGAGTTTGCGCTGATGGCGGCTACTTCGGTATTGATCATTACCTGCCCCTGTGCGCTGGGCATGGCCACGCCGATGTCGATTGCCGTGGCTTCAGGCCTGGGGGCCAAACATGGCATTCTGGTGAAGAACGGCCTGGTGCTGGAAACCCTCTCGAAAGTGACCCATTTTGTATTTGACAAGACCGGCACCTTGACTGAAGGCAAGATGAATCTCGAGCAGGTGATCGTGGCGGCAGGTCATGATGAAGCAGGTTTGCTGGCACTGGCGGCGGGAGTGGAACGCTATTCGGAACATAGTGTTGCACATGCCATCGTAAGAAAGGCAGATGAACGTCAGTTGTCATATCGCAGCAAAGTGGTGCAGGGTTTCCATGCTTCGGCGGGTGCGGGTGTAGAGGCCGAGACTGAAGGGAAACGCATATTGCTGGGCACGGCAGAATGGCTGTTGCGCAACGAAGTTGTTCCGCAGTCCGACTTGATGCGCTCGCTGGCGGAACTGGAAGGCCAGGCCAAGACTTGTGTGCATCTGGCCGTGGACGGACAACATGTAGCGATGCTGGTATTGGCGGACACCTTGCGTGCGGATGCGCAGGGCTTGATCAATACCTTGCGCGCGGCCGGTATCCGCATGACCTTGTTGAGTGGTGATCGCAAGCCGGTCGCGGATGCGATTGCGCGTCAATTGGGCGGTATGGAAGTTATTGCAGAAGTCTTGCCGCAGGACAAGGACAGGGTTATTCAGCAGTTGCAGCAGCGGGGTGAGCGTGTGGCGATGGTGGGCGACGGCGTCAATGACGCGCCTGCGCTGATACGCGCCGATGTCGGCATAGCATTGGGTTCGGGTACGGATGTGTCGGTCGAAAGTGCCGATATCGTGCTGATGCAGAATGAGCTGGATAAAGTTCGTCTTGCGACGCAGTTGTCGCGACGCACCTTGCTTACCATTAAGCAGAATATCGGACTGTCATTTGTGTATAACAGTATCATGGTGCCTTTGGCGATGATGGGTCATGTGACCCCGCTGGTTGCGGCGATCACCATGCCGATCAGTTCGTTGCTGGTGATAGCTAATGCAGCGCGTATTCGTAATCTGTTTAAGGAATAGATGTAATGGATGTAATCTACAGTCTCATCCCCGGCATGACCTTCTTCGGCCTGGTGTTCGTCGCTATTCTCATCTGGGCGGTGAAAAAGGGGCAATACGAGGATATGGAAGGTAACGCCAGTCGTATCCTGCTGGACGATGACGAGGATGCGATGCTGCTGAGTCAGCCCAAAGCGCAGAAGGAAAAGAAACCTTCCGCGCCAGAGCAATAAAATCCTATTTCAATACCTCACCGTGCGCTAGCAAGGGTGCTCTCAACAGATCAAAATCCTTGGGCGGCAGATATTGCAGCAAAGGTTTTTCCCCTCCACCCAGCGCAATGTCCAGGCCGTGTTGCGGGTAGAGCCAGTGTATAACTCCGGTTTCTTTTTCACGCACGCGCTGCGCGGGTTCGCCGAAGCGTTTCGCGAGTATGGCCTCTTCCAGTCGCACGGTCGGCAAGTAGGTGAGGCTGGCTACGGTTGACTGGCGTAAACGTGCCAGATCATCCGGGGTAAGTGTGATGCGTTTGCCGCTGGGCGTGCTGTTCATGCGCAATCCCCGCTTAAACATGCCCTGCATTTCTTCCGGTGACACGGCTATGGTCAGGACAATTTTCGCCTTCAGGCCGTTAAAGTTAACCTCGTCAAAGAAGGCTTCAACGCCCATAGGCGCATCGTTGGGCTTGAATAAACTGATCTCAAGCTCGGCCTGATTCTTGAACGCGAGTTCCACTTCACCCAGTGTACTTTTTCCCAAAGTAACGCCCAATACACGCGTGGTGTCGGGTGTCGGATGGGTGATGTTCCATGGCAGGGTGGCGGGCGTGTTAACCGTATTATCCGGCACCATGAGAAGGATGGATATCGATACGACGACGAGCGCAAGAACGCCCAGAATTATTTTCTTGTCCATAACCGATTACGCCTTCGTTGCGGCAGCGTGAAGCGCCAGGGCTGCGGCGGGAATTTTGCCATCTTTGCATTGATGCTCTGCATCAAATTCCATGACGACCAAGACCAGCAGTGCAACCATAAAGGGTAATTGGCCGATACCGACAGCCAGCGCCCAGCTGGTAATCTTGCTCATGCCTAATTGCGGGCCACCCATGACCAGCAGGGTGGTCAATGTGCCTGTTACGATAAACAGCAGAAAGAATAGCTTGGCGCGCCTGGCAGCCAGTAACTTGTGGCAAAGAACAAACAGGGATGTTTCCTGGGTCAGCGCCCGGTTTGCTTTGAAGATCACGTTGCTCAGCAGGACAATCGAAAGAATTGGCATCAATATGATGGGGATAAGGCTGGTTTTGAGCAGGCTTAAGGCCAGTACAAAAACAAAAACATGCACCACGATAAAGTCAAATAGCAGCACAGAGTGCAGGATTTTGGCACGTGAAATTTCGGCTTGGGTGACTTGGTGTTCCATCTGGGTGTTCTCCGGTATTAAAATCAGGTGGCGAATAATCCACTCAACCACGCCGACTGTCAAACTAAGCTGCAAATATAAGGAAGGTATGGCTGATAATGCGCGGCCATGCCGCGCTGCAAGCCTTTACGTTAGCGGGAGTTGTTGAGGCAGGCTTGCAAGCCTGGCAGGTTGACGATTTCTATGGTGCGTACTTTGACACTGATCAGGCCCTGGGATTGAAAATGAGAAAACGTCCGGCTGACAGTTTCAAGTTTCATTCCTAAATAGCTGCCTATCTCCTGTCGCGACATGCGCAACTCGAATTGGGTTGTCGATAATCCGCGTGCGGCAAAACGTTGCGAAAGGTTGAGCAGAAAAGCCGCCAGACGTTCTTCGGCACGCATCGAACCCAGCAACAGCATGATGCCCTGGTCACGCACAATTTCACGGCTCATGATCTTATGCAAATGGCGCTGTAGTGTCGGTATTTCACGGCTCAATGCTTCCAGTTTATTGAAGGGAAGCTCACACACCACGCTGCTCTCCAGCGCGACCGCCTCGCAGGCGTGAATATCCGTGCTGATGGCGTCCAGGCCGATAATTTCTCCGGTCATTTGAAACCCGGTGACTTGTTCGCGACCATCTTCGTGCAGTATCTGGGTCTTGAAGGAGCCGCTGTGGATGGCGAACAGTGAGCGGAATTTATCGCCGCTACGGTATAGATAATCGCTACGGGAGAAACTGCGTTTCAAGGGGCTGAGTTCATCCAGCTTGCGAGTTTCAAATTCGCTGAGGTTGGTGGGCAGACAAAGTTCGGCCAAATTGCAACTGGAGCAGGCTGTTTTGGGCTGGTATGTTGAAGCGGGTAGTTGCACGTTGCTGACCTGTGGGCTGAGGTAAGGGGGAGGATAACAGCAAGCCGGATTGCCGCATTCCGCTTTTCAGGAATATGCCATCATTTTTGACATATATCAAACCCGTTTCATGTTATGGATGGCATTATGCGCGTTCATTCAATCAGCGGTGATACCTATCATGTTAAATAACAATCAACTGCTCGTGGATTTGGAGCTGATACGCAGGCTGGACAAGAACGGGCCGCGCTACACCTCTTATCCGACAGCAGATCGTTTTGTCGAAGCCTTTAATGCCGAGACTTATGCTCAATGGGCGGCAAAACGCGAAATTGGTGGTATTGCACGCCCCTTGTCGCTGTATATCCATATCCCGTTCTGCAACACGCTGTGTTTTTATTGCGCGTGCAACAAGGTCATCACCAAGGACAAGAGTAAAGCCGCCGAGTATGTGCGCTATCTGACCAAGGAAATGGCGATGCAGGCGAAGTTGCTGGGGCCGGGGCAGGTCGTTGAGCAGCTGCACTTTGGCGGCGGTACGCCGACATTCATGAGCGACGACGAAATACGCCAGGTGATGGCAGCGATACGCGAGAATTTCAAGTTGGTGGATGACGGTGAGTATTCCATCGAGATCGACCCGCGCAAGGTCAGCGATGAGACTATCGCCTTGCTGGGCAGGGAGGGATTCAATCGCATCAGTCTCGGTGTGCAGGATTTTGACGATACCGTGCAGCGCGCGGTGAATCGCATCCAGAGTGAAGAGGAAACGTTGCGCATCATTTACGCGGCGCGTGCCAATGGTTTCAAGTCGGTCAGCATTGATCTGATATACGGTCTGCCCAAACAGACTTTGGCCGGCTTTGGCGTGACGCTGGATAAAGTCATTGCCGCCAACCCGGATCGCTTGTCCATCTATAACTATGCGCACATGCCGACCATTTTCAAACCGCAGCGGCGAATCAATGAAGACGACTTGCCCGCTCCGCAAGTCAAGCTGGATATTCTTAGCCTGGCGGTGAGCAAACTGACGGGCGCAGGCTATGTGTATATCGGCATGGATCACTTCGCCAAGCCGGAAGATGAACTGGCTGTGGCACAGCGTCAGGGCAGGCTGCATCGCAATTTCCAGGGCTACTCGACTCATTCGGATTGCGATCTGGTCGCGCTCGGTGTGAGTGCCATCGGCAAGATAGGCCCGACTTATAGCCAGAACTACCGCGAACTGCCGGATTATTATGATGCGCTGGATCGTGACCAGTTGCCCATCATGCGCGGCATGGAATTAAACGCGGATGATCTGGTGCGTCGCGCCATTATTCAGGCTTTGATGTGCCACTTTGAGCTTTCCAAGGAATCGCTCAATATCGCCTATCTAATTGATTTCGATGACTACTTCGCTGCCGAGATGGATGAGTTGCACGAATATGAGCGCGAAGGCCTGCTGGAGATTTCGCCGCAATGGATAACTGTCACGCCCAAAGGGCGCATGTTGATACGCAACATCTGCATGGTGTTCGATAAATATTTGCGCACCCGTACCGAACATGCGCGCTATTCCAAGGTGATTTAACCTTAAAACCTCATTTCATCCACGAAAGGCACGAAATTCACGAAAGAAAACAATCGACTACATAAATTGAGCAACGCACCCAACGGGTGATGCAACAAATCAGGATATGCATTTGAATTTGTTCGTGTTTTTTGCGAGC
>JAUSAO010000023.1 GCA_030652475.1 Gallionella sp.
CACGAAATTCACGAAAGAAAACAATCGACTACATAAATTGAGCAACGCACCCAACGGGTGATGCAACAAATCGGGATATGCATTTGAATTTGTTCGTGTTTTTTCGTGGGTTTCGTGGACAACTGCTTTTTATAGGTTTAAGCTCTGGATGGATATGGCCTCGTGAATCAGCTGAATTTTAATAACCGTTTTGTCGCTGAATTGCCGGGCGATGAGACGGGCATGCAACAATCCCGTCAAACGCAGGGGGTGTGTTGGTCGGCCGTCAGTCCGACCCCGGTGCAGCGCCCAACCTTGCTGGCCTATTCGAGCGAGGTCTTGCGCATCTTGAATCTGTCCGAAGAAGATGTACATTCGGAAGATTTCCTGGCGGCCTTTTGTGGAAATCGGCTGTTACCCGGTATGACGGCCTATGCCAGCTGTTATGGCGGGCATCAGTTCGGCAACTGGGCCGGGCAATTGGGCGATGGCCGGGCTATCGCGCTGGGCGAAGTGCTGAATCGTGACGGTGAACGATGGGAATTACAGCTCAAGGGCGCAGGAATGACACCGTATTCACGCCGGGCAGACGGTCGCGCGGTGTTGCGTTCTTCGCTCAGAGAATTTCTGTGCAGTGAGGCCATGCACCACCTGGGCATCCCCAGCACACGAGCCTTGAGTCTGATTGCAACCGGCGAGAACGTTATGCGTGACATGCTCTATGACGGGAATCCGGCCTTTGAACCTGGCGCCGTCGTTTGCAGAGTCGCGCCCAGCTTCATTCGCTTCGGGAATTTCGAGATTCTGGCGGCGAGAGGTGAACACGCGCTGCTGCAACGCCTGGTAGATTTTACGATAGCACGGGACTTCCCGCAGATCGACAGGCAATCCCCGGATTATTTCGCCATCTGGTTCAAGCTGGTTTGTGAGAGAACGGCGCAGCTCGTGGTGGAATGGCTGCGCGTCGGCTTCGTGCATGGCGTGATGAATACCGACAACATGTCCATCATCGGGCTGACCCTGGATTATGGGCCTTACGGTTGGGTGGATAACTTTGACCCGGACTGGACGCCCAATACAACCGATGCGGAGTGGCGCCGCTACAGTCTGGCCCAGCAGCCCCCGGTCGCACGCTGGAACCTGGAACGACTTGCCGATGCGCTTGCTGCTGTCGCGCCTTCAAGAGCACTGCTTGATGAGGGACTCGTTCATTTTGATGCTACGCTGCAAACCAGCCTGTCCGTCATGCTGGCCGGAAAATTCGGCTTGCTGGAATGGAAGAAAGAAGATGCCGCTTTGACCGAGAGTATTTTTGAGCTGATGCAGCGTGCCGAGGTGGATATGACGGAATTCTTTCGGGCGCTGGCCAATGTCAGTCGGCAGGCACCCGACAGGGAAATATTGCGCAGCGCATTTTACCGGGAGCCGCTTTATCAGAGCCACAGCGCGTCGTTCAATGCATGGCTGGAACGTTATGTTGCTCGTCTGACGCTGCAGCAGGATACAGACGAGGCGCGCCGTATACGCATGAATCGCGTGAATCCGCGTTTCGTTCTGCGCAACTATCTCGCCCAGCAGGCGATTGATGCTGCGACGAACGGAAATATGTCTTTAATCAACCGGTTGATGGAAGCCGCTCGCCATCCTTATGACGATGACATTCCCGCCGAGCTGACGGCAAAGCGCCCGGACTGGGCGATTAACAAGCCGGGCTGTTCGATGTTGTCCTGCAGTTCCTGAATTATCAGGTGGCGGTTCGACGCGTTAATTTTTATTACTCAGGAGATTATTACCATGATGTTGCTTAAATTGATTCATCTGTTGTCCGTTCTGGTCTGGGTCGGGGGCATGTTCTTTGCTTATGTGGTGCTGCGTCCGGCCATCGTGGAAATACTCGAGCCGCCGCAACGTCTGCGCCTGTGGAATTCGGTATTCCGCCGTTTCTTTAACTGGGTGTGGTTAAGCGTCGGCGTTCTGCTGGGCAGCGGTTTTTACCTGATACATCTGTATGGCGGCATGGCTAACGTGGCTCCCCATGTTCACGCCATGCTGACGCTGGGGCTGTTGATGACGGCTGTTTATGCCTACGTGTTCTTTGCCTGCTACAAGCCGTTCAGTCAACATGTCGGCAATCAAAGCTGGAAGGAAGCGGGCGAACTGCTGGGCAAGATCCGCAAGCTGGTTGCCGTCAACCTGACGCTGGGATTGCTGACAGTAAGCGTGGTGGTAGTCGGCATGGCATGGGGGCAATAGCCTTGCCGGGTTAGGGTCGCAACTGATAGCTGTCGGGCACGAAAGCCCGCTAGGCGGATGGCTTACTGGTATAGCAACGGGAATTTTTTGCGCAATCGTTCCAGTTTTGGCATGTCGTGGAAGAGGATATAGGGCTGATCAGGATGCAAAGCCAGATAATTCTGGTGATACGCTTCAGCCGGGTAGAATTGTTGCAGCGGCACGATTTGCGTGACGATGGGCGCAGAGAAAGTGCGCGCGGCGGTGAGTTGGCGGATATAGTCAGCTGCTACTTTTTGTTGTTCCGCGCTGGTGTAAAAAATTGCCGAGCGGTACTGGCTGCCCGTGTCCGGTCCCTGACGGTTGAGTTGGGTGGGGTCGTGAGCCACGTCGACGAATACATGCAGCAGTTGCTGATAGGAAATTAGCAGCGGATTAAATCGGATGCGGACCACTTCAGCATGTCCGGTGTCGCCCAGGTTGACTTGTTCGTAATGCGCCGTGGCCGCATGACCGCCCGCATAGCCGGATTCCACGTTGGACACCCCCTTGAGATGTTTGAATACGGCGTCCACGCCCCAGAAACAGCCGCCTGCGAACACCGCCGTTTGCTCAGTCGGTGCCGCGAGGGCAAGCGATGACGCCGTCATTGCGAGGGTAAGGCAAACGCTGAAGTTGAATAAATATCTGCGTATGGGTTGGTAGACTGACATGATGATGCTCCTTGAAATTAACCGAAGGTGAAGGCAAATGCCTCTGCACCGGCATCGATAAATTCGATGCGGAAGGTACGGTCTGTCATCTCGCCACTTTGGCGGATGAACTGGTACAGCCGCTGTTCACGGATTACGCCCATACCTTGCGCGTTGATATCCGCGCCGTGATCAACGCCGGGAGCAACACCGTCCAGCGTGACCTTGAAACGCAGCGGTTTGCCGTTGCGCGACCCCAGCACCAGATGCAGATCGCGCCCCTGAAAGCGATAGCTGATAGAGCCGCCTGAGGTCTGCAAAGCAGCGGATTCAGCGGATATCTGCCAGTTTCCACTCAGCGCCCATTGGTCAGTTTCGAGCCGCTGTGGTGCGCTGTATTGCGCCGCAAGATTTTGTCGGATGGCTTCGGGTGAGGACAGATTTTCCGCACGTGCATAACCCAGATAGGTTTCCGGAGAACGCCGCGTGTTTGCGGCTGCGGCTGTTGCGCCTACACCGGTTACTTGCACCCACTCATCGGCTATCACCAGGCGTCCTTGATGAGCCTCCTTCAGCAAGATCTGTATCATCTGTTCGGTTTCCTGATATGCACCTTCGCCGAAATGTTGATGGCGAATTTGGCCTTGTGCATCGATCAAATAATGCGCAGGCCAGTATTCGTTTTTGAACGCATTCCAGATGGCGTATTGATTGTCCATGGCCACCGGATAGCGGATACCCAGATCGCGGACGGCCTGTTCGACATTGCGCTGATCCTTTTCAAAGGCGAATTCCGGTGCATGTACGCCGATGATGACCAGACCCTGGGCGCGATATTTGCTGTCCCAGGCTTGCAGATAGGGCAGCGTGCGTAAACAGTTGATGCAGGAGTAAGTCCAGAAATCTACCAGTACCACCTTGCCGCGCAGCATCTCGTTGTTCAACGGCATGGAATTCAGCCACCGCGTTGCACCCGCCAACGGCGGCGCGGTGCGTTGATCCGCGGAAGCAGCCTTCGGTCTGGCAAGTTGTGAAATCAGTTGCTGCTCGGTCTTGGCCGTGCTCAGAAAAGTGAATTTCGATAAAAAACGCGTATCCCAGCCCAATGCGATCACTAGCACACCGGCCACCACCGCTACGCCCAGTGCGCGCCGCAGCCATTCTTCCGCGCCCAGACTGCGCTTCATCAGGCTGAATACGCGCCCGCCAGCGAGCAGTGCGACGGACAGCGATGTGGCCGCACCCGCAGCAAACACCAGCAACAACAAGGCGCTGTAAAGATTCGCGCCGTTCAGTGCCGCGCCTGCCAGTACCAGCCCCAGAATGGGTCCGGCGCAAGGTGCCCAGAGGAAGCCGACTGCCACGCCTAGCAATAGTGAACCTCGTACGCTGGCCTGCCTGTCGGCATGTTGCTGCAAGCGCCCGCCCAGGCTGACGAATGGACGCATCAGATATTCGGATAAGGCGGGTGAGATCAGCGCCAGGCCTAACAGTAACAACAGTAACATGGCTGCATAACGCCCATATTGATTGAATCCGACCAGCCATGCGCCACCCACTGCGGCAAAGCTGGCCAGTAGCGTGAAGGTTGCAGCCATGCCAAACAGAATGGGCAGGCCAGAGCGGCGGAAGGATTGATCCGCTCGCGAAAAAATGAAAGGCAGTATCGGCAATACGCACGGACTGAAAATGGTAAGTACGCCACCCAGATAAGCCAGAAAAAGTATCAGCATGATGGCTTATACCCTCGCCACAAAGCGCATGGCTACGCTGTTCATGCAATAGCGCAAACCAGTGGGTTGGGGGCCATCATTGAACACATGGCCCAGATGCGCATCGCACAGGCTGCATTGCACTTCAGTACGCGACATGCCGAACAGTGAGTCGGCAATTTCTTGTACATTCTCGGCGGCTATCGCTTGCCAGAAACTCGGCCATCCCGTCCCGGAGTCGAACTTTGTTATTGCATCGAACAGTGCATTGTCGCAGCACACGCAACGGTACAAACCCGGTTCATGCCTGTCATGGCCGGGCACGGAGAATGCGCGCTCCGTGCCTTGTTCGCGGGTTACATGGTAGGCCAGAGGAGATAGACGTTTCTTCCACTCGGCTTCTTTTTGTACTTTGCTCAGTGTCACGCGCCCCAGCGGTTTTCCGTTATCCGTAAATCGCATGATGGTTACCTTGTCGTTAATGGCAAACGCGCGGCCGGCCAATAGCACGGCGGCACCGGATAGCGCGAATAAAAATTGTCTGCGTTGCATGATAATTGTCTCCTGATTGTCTATCTGATTCGAAGGGTGAAGCTAAACAGGCTATGATTCGCCCTCATCTGCACGTGTATTCGCAGCCGTTCGATAAATCGTTACAAAAAACTGTGGATGTTGGATGACAGATCAGAACGACAAGCTGGAGAAGTTGATGAAGCAGTCGCTGAATGGGGATCAGCGCGCGTATGCGGCTTTGCTGCAAGAGACATCGCGTCTGTTGCGTCCGTTCCTGTCCAGACGGCTCAGTTTCTCCAACGAGGCAGATGACTTGCTACAGGAGATTCTGGTCTCCATCCATAAGGCCCGCCATACCTATGATGGTAATCGGCCCTACAAACCATGGGCATACGCCATCGCCCGATTCCGCTTGCAGGATTATTTACGGGCACATTATTCCGATCAGCTGCGCCAAGCACTTGATTTTGACGAGATGGAAGAAAGTTTGCCTGAAAATGTAACCGAAACCGGGCTCAGTTACGAATCCATTAGCGCGGAGGTCAATAAACTTCCCGAAAAGCAGGCGAATATCCTGCAACTGATGCATCAGGAAGGTTACACCGCCAGAGAAGTTGCGGAAAGAATGGGTATGAATGAGTCGGCTGTGAAGGTTGCGGCGCATCGCGCCTACAAGATATTGAGAGGGAAGCTGGAAAGATAATGGCAAATATTGACGAACTTGTTGCAAAACTGGCGCAGGACGCAAGCGCAGTGAAACCTGCGCCACACCCGTTTATGCTGAGCCTCCAGTGGTTGGGAGCGGCGGCAATCTATCTCGCGGTTTCGTTCGCCGTTTTTGGTTTGCGCCCCGATCTGGCGGGGAAATTCCACAATCCGTGGTTCGTCGCCGAGATCGCCACGCTGCTGGGCCTCTTTGTCGCCACGTCGGTCAGCGCCGTTCTGCTGGCTTTCCCAGATTTGCACCAGAAGCGCACGCTGGCGCTGGCATCGGCATGGATGCTCGCGTTGTTCCTGCTCATCCTGTTTTTTGCCTGGCGCAGCGACACACCACCCGCACCGCTGCCGGTGCATGACATCGAATGCACTCTGGGCATCACCATGATGGCGCTGTTGCCAGCGGTGTGGATATTTTATTCCATGCGAAAATATGCCAGCACACATTACCGGCTGGCAGGCGGGGTCGCGCTGCTCTCAGCTTTCAGCGTAGGTGCATTGTGGCTGCGGCTGCACGAACAGACCGACTCCATCGTGCATGTTGTTGAGTGGCATTATTTGCCCATGCTCGCCATCGGTCTGGTTGGCTTGTGGCTGGGTAAAGTGATGCTGAAATGGTGATAAATCGCCGTAAGTGGCTGGGCAGACACAGCGATTATTGGATGGTTCAGGGGTGTGGGCAGATGTGGGGTTTTATCCGGAATGTGCTTCAAGAAAATGCCAATTGTCTGACTGTACGGGGCGGTATGCTTGCCCTGTCCTTTAACGTGAAACTCGCGCAGCGACGAACCGTACCCCTCGCCCTTTGGGAGAGGGGGAACGGGGGTGTACCCGCAAGGGGCAGGCCGTGGTTCTATAGCCGACAAGTCGGCAACAACCACGCTCAGGGAACGGGCATGGCGGGTTTCATTATCAGGGGTGGTCACTTTTCCATGCCCGTTAGAGCCGTGCTTTGCGTATTTGCGCTTACGCTTCCGGCAGGCGCATCCCTCGCTGTTGAGCTCAAGGCCGCGTCACCGGTGATTCTTTTTATCGGTGATTCACATGCGGTGGGAAGTTTCGGTATTCAGCAGGATGCCTTGTTGCGCGGAATAGGCAAGTTTCGCGTGGCCACTTACGCCATCTGCGGAAGCTCACCCCAGTCCTGGTTTCAGGGAGACAAGACCCAGTGCGGTTATTTTTTCAGGGATACAGAGGGTCGTGAGCAGCGCGGCTGGGAGGCGGAGACGCCGTTGATTGCGAATCTGCTCGCGAGGCATCAGCCCGGCTACACGGTAGTTGAACTGGGTGCGAACATGTATGGCTACCCGTCCGAATGGGTGGAAAAAACATCTCACGAAATGGCGATGGTGATCGTCAATTCGGGGAGCAAATGCATCTGGATCGGCCCGCCTCAGGCGCGTATCCAGCCGGAGCCGGAACTCAGCAGAGTGTTTGAGGCCATGCGCGCGGGAGTCGGTCAGTACTGCCTGTTTTTTGACAGCCGGAAATTTACGATTTACCCGGATGCGGGCGGCGACGGCATTCATTTCAACACGCTGGGAGAAGCCGGACAACGCATCGCCGAGAACTGGGCGCTTTCGGCGTTTTATGCATTCAGTCCGGTGTTGAAGCCATTTAAGCCGGCGCAGCAGCTTCAGGCGCGCTGAATCCGGACAGGCTCACGGGAAAGCATCTCGAAACGGGGGCAGGATGCGTATGATCTGGCATGTATTCATTCTTCTGGCGGCGGCCTATGGTGTGCTGCTGCTGGCGGTCTATTTTTTTCAGGCGCATCTGGTTTTCTATCCCGAGGCCGGTCGTGAAATCATTGCGACCCCTGACCAGTTTGGCTTGCCCTACGAAGATATCTATCTGAAAACGTCTGACGGCGTTGATCTGCACGGCTGGTATGTTCCGGTGGCTGAAGCGCGCGGCACGGTGCTGTTGCTGCATGGCAATGCGGGAAATATTTCTCATCGGCTCGATACGCTGCAGATGTTCCATCGTCTGGGCTACAGCACGCTGATTATCGATTATCGCGGCTATGGCAACAGTCGCGGCACCCCTGGCGAGGAAGGGAGCTATCGTGATGGCGAGGCTGCATGGCGCTATCTGACCGAGCAGCGGCGCATCCCCTCCTGTCGCATCGTGGTATTCGGCGAGTCGCTGGGGGGTGCCGTTGCCGCATGGCTGTCCGCCCGCCACCCACCGGCCGCACTGGTGATTGCTTCCGGTTTTACTTCCGTGCCTGAGCTGGGGCAGCAGCTTTATCCGTATTTGCCGATGCGCTGGCTGGCCACTATCCATTACAACACGCGGGAGAATTTGCGCGCTGTCGCAGCTCCGGTGCTGATCGCCCACAGCCCGGAAGATGATATCGTTCCGTTCGAACACGGGCGCGCATTGTTCGCGGCGGCCAATGCGCCGAAACAGTTTCTTGAATTGGCTGGCGGCCATAATGAGGGCTATATTTTTACGCGTGCAGCCTGGATCGGGGCGCTGGAGGATTTTTTGGGTAAGCAACGGGATAAATCCTGTAAAAACATGCCTGATGGAGGCAACATCCATTATCATTCACAGCGCTAACATATGAATTGGAATCGCTCACATGCCAGATACACATATTCGCCTGTTCCTGACTGAACCGATGACGGTCTTGTCCGTCCCTGATGACATCGAGGCTATGCTGGGCTATCAGGCGGACGCATTTTTGACCGGCAAAGTGTCCTTCAAAAGCCGTATCCATGCCTGCGATCAGGACATCGCCGAGGTGTTATTTTCGCCCACGCTCGACCCGAGTTCGGGTTCATTCAATATCCGGCTCCGGCAGGCCAATGAGCGCATCCGCTGCCTCAGGGTGCATTACAGCAAAGTGATGGACGTGTCCGGCATCGTTCTTGAATTGCGACTGGAGGATGCCAGACGCACTGATCTGAACAGGGGTGAACAAGCCGTGATGGCCAATTTCAGGGTCATGATGGAAAGCACCGATGATTACATTTATTTCAAGGATCGCAATCATGTGTTTACCGCTGCCAGCCAAACGCTGGCAGCGCTCGCCGAGACTCCTGGGCATTGGACCGGGCTGATTGGTCAGACGGCTTACGATGTATTTCCGGAGAACTATGCAGACAGCTATCACGAACTGGAAAAACAGGTGCTCGCCGGCCTCCCGGTAGAACATGTGATTCTGGAAATGCGTGATACGCAGGGTGAAAAGGGCTGGTTCGATAACCGGATATGCCTGATACAAGATGATAAGGGTGAAATCACCGGCTTACTTGGCACGATTCGCGATATCACTGAGCATAAGTTGGCTGAGAATGAGCTGCGTATCGCCGCTGCCGTCGAGTCGCAGGAAAGCATGATGATTACCGATGCCGATTGCACGATCCTGCGCGTCAATCATGCTTTTACCGAAAGCACTGGATACACCGCCGAAGAGGCGGTGGGTCAGACGCCCAGCCTGCTCAAGTCGGGGCGCCATGACGCGGAGTTTTACCGTGCCATGTGGGAGAGTATCAACAACACGGGAACATGGCGGGGAGAAATCTGGGATCGCCGAAAAAATGGCAAGGTTGCTCCAGACATGCTCACTATATCTGCCGTCAAGTCGGGTGATGTCGTTACCCATTACGTCGGGACACATGTCGATATCACGGAGCGCAAGGCGGCGGAAGAGGAAATCAAGCATTTGGCATTTTACGATCAGCTCACGGGCCTGCCTAACCGGCGATTATTGCTGGATCGGCTCAGGCACGCGTTGGCTTTCAGTGCGCGTAGCGGCACCGGGGGGGCGCTGCTGTTCATCGATCTGGATAATTTCAGGACGCTGAACGAGACACTCGGCCATAACGTCGGAGACTTGCTGCTGCAACAGGTTGCCAAGCGTCTGGAAACTTGCGTGCGCAGAAGTGACAGCGTGGCACGCCTGGGTGGAGATGAGTTCGTGGTGATGCTGGAAGGCCTGGGTGAACAGACGCTGGAAGCTGCGGCGCAGACAAAAATTGTCGGCGATAAAATTCTCGCCGTGCTCAATCAGCCTTATCGGTTGGCTCTGCATGACTATCGCAGTACGCCCAGTATCGGTGCCGTGCTGTTCGACGATCATCAACAGTCGATGGATGAATTGCTCAAACAGGCTGACATTGCCATGTATCAGGCCAAGCAGAATGGCCGCAACACGCTGCGCTTCTTCGATCCGCAGATGCAGGAGGCCGTCAACGCCCGCGCAGCGCTGGAAGACGAATTGGGCAAAGCACTGGAGAAACAGCAATTCCGTTTGTTTTACCAGGTCCAGATGGATAGTTCGCGCCGTCCGTTGGGCGCTGAGGCATTGATCCGCTGGGTGCATCCTGAACGCGGCATGGTGTTCCCCGCAGAATTTATCCCGTTGGCGGAAGAGACCGGGTTGATTGTACCCATAGGGCAGTGGGTGCTGGAGACGGCTTGCGCACAACTCGGGGAGTGGCAGAAAGCGGAGCTCACCCGCGATCTGGTCTTATCGGTGAATGTCAGTTCGCAGCAATTCCGCCAGCCTGATTTTGTCGAGCAGGTGCTATCCATCGTACAACAACACGCCATTGATCCGGCGAGGCTCAAGCTGGAACTGACCGAGAGCCTGTTGCTGGATAATATAGAAGACACCATTGCCAACATGAATGCTCTGAAGAAGATCGGCATCATGTTCTCAATGGACGATTTCGGAACCGGCTATTCATCCTTGCAATATCTCAAGCGTCTGCCATTGGATCAAATCAAGATAGATCAGTCGTTTGTGCGCGATATCGCGACCGACAGCAACGATAGTGCTATCGTGCACACCATCATCGCCATGGCCAAAAGTCTGAACATGGGCATCATTGCCGAAGGCGTGGAAACCACACAACAGCACCAAATTATTCTGGACAACGGTTGCACGCACTATCAAGGCTATTTGTTTGGTAAACCGATGCCGATTGCGGAGTTCGATGCGTTGCTGAAACAAGCCTGACCGGGACGAAGGTTGGAAGTGATACGGTTGCCGGCAAGGCTGTTCCAGCTGTCGTGTCCGGTTAAACGTTGTGCCGTTCTGGGGGTATCTTACTGACCTGAGATCATGAATCCTCACCGTCCCGCCATTGAAAAACTCTATGCGCATCTGCACAGCAGCGAGCGGGGGCTGTCTCAGGTCGAGGCAGCACGGCGGCTGGAAAAGTATGGCGCTAACCGCCTGGAAAAAATCGCCGGACCATCCGTATTTGGCCGTCTGTTCAAGGAATTCACTCACTTCTTCGCACTGATCCTGTGGCTGGCTGCCGGGCTGGCCTTTTTCGCAGAGTGGCGCGAACCGGGCGGGGGCATGGCCATGCTGGGCTATGCGGTGCTCGGTGTGATTTTAATCAACGGTTTATTCTCGTTCTGGCAGGAATACCGCGCGGAGAAAGCGCTGGCAGCATTAAGCAATCTGCTGCCACATCACACCACCGCGTTGCGCGATGGTCATGCCGTGCAACTACTGGTAACTGAATTGGTGCCGGGCGATGTGGTTTTGCTGGCATCAGGCGACGATGTTCCCGCCGATTGTCGGTTGATCGAAGCGTTCGGCGTGCGTGTCAACACCGCCAATCTCACCGGCGAATCACAGCCACAGTCACGCAACACCAAGGCTGAATCCGAAGATCAACCCGCGCTGCGGCGCGACATCCTGCATGCCGGTACCTCGCTGATCTCCGGTGAAGCGACTGCCATGGTTTATGCCACCGGCATGCATACCGAGTTCGGCAACATCGCGCGCCTGACGCAAGCCGCACGAGAGCCGCTGTCTCCGCTGCAAAAGGAGATCATGCACCTGTCGCGTTTGATTGCGCTGTTTGCCACCTTGCTCGGTGCGGTGTTCTTCATGATCGGCCAGTTAATAGGTCTGTCGTTCTGGGAAAATCTGGTATTCGCGATCGGCATCATCGTCGCCAACGTGCCGGAAGGCTTGTTGCCCACCGTCACCCTGTCGCTGGCAATGGCGACTCAGCGTATGGCGAAAAAGAATGCACTGGTGCGGCATCTGCCAGCCGTGGAAACGCTGGGTGCGGCCAGTGTAATTTGCTGCGACAAGACCGGCACACTGACGCAGAACCGCATGAGTCTGCTGCAAGTGTTTACTTCCGGCGAACTCCTCTCACCCGAAGAAATGCCTGCGTCCTGCCCGATGTATGACGTGATGAGGTATTGCCACGACCTGCGACGCGTCGAACAAGAGGGAAAGACGGTGTGGCATGGCGATCCGATGGAAGTGGCGCTTCTGGAGATCGTGCCATCGGGCGGCGAGGAATATCAGCGTCTGGACGAGATTCCGTTCGACACCGAGAGGCGTCGCATGTCGGTGGTCTGCACCACACCGCAAGGGTCGCGTTTGTATTGCAAGGGTGCGCCGGAGTCCGTGTTGCCGCTGTGCAGTACGGTATGGTTAAAAGGAGAAATCGCACCGCTCGATGAGGCTGACCGGGCCAGCCTGCTGAGCGTTCAGGAGCAAATGGCCGAACGGGGCTTGCGCGTGCTGGCACTGGCGTATCGCGTATTGCCACATGATGTGGCGCAGCGTGAGGAGAGCCTGATCTTTGCCGGGTTGGCCGGATTGGTTGATCCGCCGCGTGAGGCCGTACCTGCTGCGATCCGCGCTTGTCATGGGGCCGGAATTCGCGTGATCATGGTTACCGGAGATCACCCGCAAACTGCCCGGGCGCTGGCGCGTGAAATCGGGCTGGCGCAGGATCCGGTGGCGGTCACTGGCGATAAGCTGCGCCAGATGTCGGATGCCGATTTGCAACTGCTGCTCCATGAACACGAGTTGATCTTTGCGCGCACGGCTGCCGACCAGAAGATGCGCATTGTGCAAGCGTTGCAGCGCAAGGGCGAAATCGTCGCCGTGACCGGGGACGGAGTGAACGACGCACCGGCGCTGAAGTGCGCCGATGTCGGGATTGCGATGGGGGTGTCCGGTACCGATGTGGCCAAGGAATCAGCCGACATCATTTTGCTGGATGATAACTTTGCCTCCATCGTTGCGGCCATTGAGGAAGGGCGCGCGGTGTATGACAATTTGCGCAAATTCCTCACCTACATCCTTACCTCGAATATTCCCGAAATAGTGCCATATCTGGCTTTCGTGCTGTTCAAGATCCCGCTGCCGCTGACCATCATCCAGATACTCGCGGTTGATCTTGGTACAGACATGTTGCCGGCACTGGCGCTGGGCGCGGAAAAGCCGGATCCCGCCACCATGCGCCGTCCGCCGCGTCCGCGTCGTGAACGCCTGCTCAACCGGAAATCATTGCTGCGCGCCTATCTGTTTTTGGGGCCGCTGGAAGCCATGGCCGCAATGGCCGCCTTCTTTTTTGTGCTGCATGGCGGTGACTGGCAATTTGGCAGCGTGTTGGGAAATCAGAACAATTTGTATCTGCAAGCTACTACGGCATGCTTGTCGGCAATCATCACCATGCAGGTGGTCAATGTCTTTCTGTGCCGGCACCCAAGCTTGTCCACGTTCAGCCGCGTCCACCGCCGCAATCGCCTGATCTGGTATGGGATTGTTTTTGAACTGTCGCTGCTGATGTTGATTGACTACACGCCGTGGGGCAATGCGCTATTCGGTACCGCGCCGATAGGTGCCGATGTCTGGTTGTTTATCATCGCTTTCATGCCCGTCATGTTGCTGATCGAAGAGCTGCGCAAGGCGTGGGTGCGCAGACTGGCATTGCCCAGCTACATCAAGTAACTGGATGCCGGATCGAGCCCGGCGTGACGCTGTTTTCAACCCGGATTGTCCATTAGCAAAAACGGCGTCATACCGGCGCAGGCCGGTATCCAGATGATTAACAAATTCCCACGTCAGTGGGACAACATCAAGGTTTTGTCCGCTTCGCGGCGTATTTTTTTGCTGGATTCCGGCCTGCGCCGGAATGA
>JAUSAO010000026.1 GCA_030652475.1 Gallionella sp.
ACGGCTGCCGGCACTGCGATTGCCGCTGTCATACCCGCGGCCAATATCGCAATTGCCGACGCAGGCACGGCCAGCACTCAGGCAGCCAGTGCGCAAACAGCTCTGACGACAGCCAGCACGGCAATAACTGATGCCGCGACGACTGCAAATAGCGCAGCAACCAATGCGACTGCGGCACAAACACAGGCTGCCGCTGCACAAACTGCCGTTTCTACTGCAACAACCGCCGTTTCTACGGCGACGTCTACTGCGAATACCGCGGCAACTGATGCGGGCATAGCCAGCACCCAAGCCAGCGCAGCGCAAACAGCTGCGGCCAATGCAGCAACAGCCTTGGCTACTTCCACCACCAACCTGGCGGCGGTCAACACCCATGCCGCGACAGTTGCAACGAATGCTCCCGTTGCCGCTTACAATAATCCGGCAGTAGTAACACCCAACCGCTTCGTTGGCGTACTGAGTACGATAGTAGCGCCCACAACGGGTCAATATATCGAAGGCTATGGCCCAGGTGCCGGATTTACCGGAGCGGGGACGGCCAATACCAGCTTCGTGCTGGATGCCACAGGCAATCTCGTGGAAAGCCGTAATACCTGGTATGAGGAAACACCCGCTTCAACGGCAACGCCGCAAATACTGGTGTCTGATGCCAATGTAAAAAGAACCGGCGGCGTTGCAGCTGAAGCGTTCAAGCTTGCCGATAACAGTATTTACGGCGGGAGATGGACGGGGGGCAGTCTCACCGTTACCGACAACACTCCGGGTTCGGCTACGTACACACCTGTTCCTGTATTTACCCGCAGTCTTGGTACCAGCAGCGAACACTGGGCGATCATGCTGGCGCCCACCACCGGTTATGTGCAGGCTTTGACCGGAACGACCACTTACACCATGGTCAGCGCCACTTCGCCGACCGATGCGCTGGGCAATGTCGGACTCTTAAACAGCGCGACCCTGAGCGCGAACTTCACCAGCCAATTGGTAAGCGCTGCATTGAATCTTGGCATCAGTGCCAAAACGCTGGATGTACAAGCACCCAACATGCCTATTAACGGTTTTGGATTTAGTACGAATAATGGGGTAACAGCCACTTGTACCGGTTGCACCGGAACCTATTACGCAAATATTGGCGGGGGATTTGCTGGCGATGCAGCGGCAAGCGCAGGCCTGAACTACTCGTTGTGGACCGGGCAAGCACCCGGATCGGCAGCAGCGGCAAGCGACCTGATACAAGGCTTGGTGGCGTTCAATACTGTGACACCACCCACTTTGCAGGCATTCGGCATCGCGGCGCAATTCGCAGCCGATGCGGCTGCCAATGCGGCGACTGGCGCACAAGCGGCAGCCAACACTGCGCAAACGGCCAACACTCAACTGGCGGCACTGGCGCCGGTTGATACCGCTCCTGCATCCACGGCCATCGCGACAGCCAATCCGCTGGTTACCAATGCCGCCACAAGCTACTCGGCCATTTCCACGACAACTCCCGTGGCAACTGCAACAGCAGCTACCACAGTGACAAACGCCACAACGAATGTCAGTACGGCAGCGACTGCGGTGACGGCAGCCAATACCCTGACGCCCGTGGCAACCACACCGGCCAGCACGGCTATTGGAGCAGCCAACACATCTATTGGAGCAGCCACCCCTGTCGTTACTGCAGCGGGCACACTGACCCCGGCAGATGCAACACTGGCTGCTGCCAATGCGGCAGCCGCAGCGGCAACAGCTGGCACCGCCAATACCCAAACCACTACCGCAGCCAACCAGTTAGCGGCAAACGCCGCTTTTGCCGATGCAACAGCCGCGCCCGCGCTTGCTGCAGCCCAGGCCGCCAATACCACGTTGCAGAGCGCTAATACCGCTGTGCAAGGTGCCGTAACACCGATCAGTACGAACAATGCAAGTCTGACTGCGGCGCAGCTTGCCGCCCAGAATGCGCTGACTGCGGCCAACAATAATCTGGCTGCGGCCAACAACAGCCTGAACACCGCCACCAGCCAGAATACGGCCCTGACCGCGGCGCAAACTGCCGCCCAGAGCGCGCTGACCACGGCTCAGGCCAATCTGGCTGCGGCCAATACCAACCTGAACACGGCAACCGCTCAGAACACGGCCCTGACTACGGCGCAGCTTGCCGCCCAGAACGCGTTGACTGCGGCTCAAGCCAATCTGGCTGCGGCCAACACCAGCCTGAGCACGGCAACCGCTCAGAACAACACGATTGCAGCTGCACAGACTGCCGCCCCTGCACAACTGACCGCCGCACAAACCGCAGCGGCAGCCGCACAAACCGCAGCACTGGTCGCCCAAGCTGCTGCAACTCAGGCCGCCACGTTACAAGCGGCCGGCGATCTGGTCGGTGCGCAGGCACAAATGCTCATCGCCCAGCAACAGCTTGCCATTGCGCAGACACAACAGACTGCCGCCACCAGCGCGCAAACTGCGCTGGCAACGTCGTTAACC
>JAUSAO010000027.1 GCA_030652475.1 Gallionella sp.
GTCCATTAGCAAAAACGGCGTCATACCGGCGCAGGCCGGTATCCAGATGATTAACAAATTCCCACGTCAGTGGGACAACATCAAGGTTTTGTCCGCTTCGCGGCGTATTTTTTTGCTGGATTCCGGCCTGCGCCGGAATGAGTGCGCTTAATGGATTATTTGGGTTCAATCGTGATTATTTTGACAGCGCGTTGGCGATGTCGCGTTTGTGTTCCTCTTCCTGAATCAGGATGTCTTCCAGTACACGCCGCAGGCCGTATTCCTTGAGCGTTTCGGCCTGGCCGATGCGCTCCTTGTAACGCATGATGGCGTTTTCCTCGCCGGCCAGATCCTGCCTGAGCATTTCCAGACTATTAGTGGAAATGCCGCGTTTTTCTACATCCACCGTGGGGACACCGCCGAGAAAGTCGATCTGTTCTGACAGCATCACCGCATGCTGCATTTCTTCCTGAGCATGGATCAGTAACTCCTTCTGGATGGAGTCGAACTGCGCGCCGTTGATGGTTGCAGCGTGCTGCACATACTGGATGGCCGCTGCGTACTCCCATTCCAGATCTTTGTTCAGTTCCGATAACAGCTTCTTCATGGTGATTTTCATTTTGTAATCTCCTGTCGATAGTCAAAGGGGGCAGCGTATCTTAGCAACATGCAGGCTGCCGCGCCACTTGGCCATGCTGTAACAGACTCAATTTATCGCGCACGCTGTTTTCGAGTATCCCAAAGTGGACCGCGATAGGTTAAGCTTACGGACATTTTTAATTCGTCGAAGAACTAATATCATGGCTCAATATGTAATGTCCATGCTCCGCGTGAGCAAAATCGTCCCTCCCAAGCGTCAGATCATCAAGGATATTTCGCTGTCTTTCTTTCCTGGCGCCAAGATCGGCCTGCTGGGACTGAATGGTTCGGGTAAGTCCACCGTGCTGCGCATCATGGCCGGCGTGGACAAGGAATACGACGGCGAGGTGCAGCATCTGCCCAACATCCGCATCGGCTATCTGGCGCAGGAGCCGCAGCTCAACCCCGAGAATACCGTCCGTCAGGAAGTGGAAGAGGCGCTGGGCGAAGTGATGCAGGCGCAGAAGAAACTGGATGATGTTTACGCCGCTTATGCCGAGGAAGATGCGGATTTCGATGCGCTCGCCGCAGAACAGGCGCGTCTGGAAAATATCATCGCCGCCGCAGGTTCAGGCTCCGACCAGTTGATGGAAATCGCCGCCGACGCGCTGCGTCTTCCTGAGTGGGATGCGGTAATCAAGAATCTGTCGGGCGGTGAAAAGCGCCGTGTAGCCTTGTGTAAACTGTTGCTGGACAAGCCGGACATGCTGCTGCTGGATGAGCCGACCAACCATCTGGACGCGGAATCGGTGGAATGGCTGGAACAATTTCTGGTGCGCTTCCCGGGCACCGTGGTCGCCGTCACCCACGATCGTTACTTTCTCGACAATGCCGCCGAGTGGATATTGGAATTGGATAGGGGGCACGGTATTCCGTGGAAGGGCAACTATTCGAGCTGGCTGGAGCAGAAGGGCGCGCGTCTGGAGACCGAGAATAAACAGATGGATGCGCACGCGAAAGCGATGAAACAAGAGCTGGAATGGGTGCGGCAGAACCCGAAGGGACGTCAGGCTAAATCCAAGGCGCGTATCGCACGCTTCGAGGAACTCAATTCGCAGGAACACCAGAAGCGCAACGAGACGCAGGAAATCTTCATTCCTGTGGGCGAGCGTCTGGGTAATGAAGTCATTGAATTCAATAATGTTTCCAAAGCCTACGGCGACCGTCTGCTGATCGATAATCTGAGTTTCAAGGTGCCGCCCGGCGCGATCGTCGGCATCATCGGCCCGAACGGTGCGGGTAAATCAACGCTGTTCCGCATGATTACCGGTAAGGAGCAACCCGATTCCGGCACCGTGAATATCGGTTCCACCGTCAAGATCGCACACGTCGATCAGGCGCGTGACTCGCTGCAAAACGAAAAAACCGTGTTTGACGCCATCTCCGGCGGCAATGAAGTGCTAACTGTCGGCAAATACGAAACCTCCTCGCGCGCCTACATCGGCCGCTTCAACTTCAAGGGCGGCGACCAGACCAAACTGGTCGGTCAGCTCTCCGGCGGTGAACGCGGGCGCTTGCATCTGGCGCAGACGCTGATTTCCGGCGGCAACGTGCTGCTGCTCGACGAACCGTCCAACGATCTGGACGTGGAAACTCTGCGCGCACTG
The DNA here is from genome assembly GCA_030652475.1 of Gallionella sp. GTDB lineage: Bacteria > Pseudomonadota > Gammaproteobacteria > Burkholderiales > Gallionellaceae > Gallionella. The sequence continues at coordinate 2,226 of JAUSAO010000027.1, forward strand.
GAAGATGCGCTGCTGGAATTCGCTGGCTGCGTCGCGGTGATTTCGCACGACCGCTGGTTCCTCGACCGTATCGCCACCCATATCCTGGCCTGTGAAGGAGATTCAAAATGGGTGTTCTTCGACGGCAACTATCAGGAATACGAAGCCGACAAGCGCAAGCGTCTGGGTGAAGAGGGCGCGAAACCGAAGCGGATACGGTATAAGCCGATCAGTAGATAGCACGCTATTTTTACTGTAGACTAACCGGTATTAGTCTACTTGGAGAGCATCATGCTTACCGTCAATATTCATGACGCAAAAACCCAGCTTTCACGTCTGGTGGAACAGGCGGCGCAAGGTGAGTCATTTATCATTGCCAAGGCAGGCAAGCCGATGGTCAAGGTGATCCCGCTGGACAAGGCAGAATCTGCCATTCGTCTGGGTTTCATGGCGGGTGAATTTTCCGTGCCGGACGATTTCGATAGCATGGGTGGTGGCGAGATCGAGGGTTTGTTCGAAGGTAAGGCCGCATGAATCTGCTGCTCGATACCCACCTGTTATTGTGGGTTGCCAGCGAGCCGGAGCGCATCCCGGCAAAAACGCGAATCCTGCTTACCGACACCGCCAATCAGCTCATGTTCAGCGCCGCGAGCCTGTGGGAAATCACCATCAAAAACAGCTTGAGCCGCCCGGACTTCAAGGTGGATGCGCGCCGCTTATGGCGTATGTTGCTGGTCAACGGCTACCGCGAACTGGCCGTGACCAGTGAACACGCCATCGCAGTGAACGAACTGCCGCCCCTGCACAAAGACCCGTTTGATCGTATCCTGATCGCTCAGGCACGCGTGGAAGGTATGTTGCTGCTGACTGCGGACAAGATGGTGGTGCAGTATGGTGAAGGGGTGCGGGAGGCATAAAGGTATTGTCCGGAAACTGTGTTTTGCCACCGGTTTCCTGGTTTTCTCATTTCATTGTCAAAGCCCGGTAGGCTGGGGTGAGCTTGCGAACCCCGGTTTTTAGATAATATCCGCTGCGGTTCACTGTGCCGGGGTTCGTGCCTCACCCTAGCCTACGTTTGAATCTCGCCATGGTTGGTGTTTTCGATGGAGGTTGCATGAGAACTTATACCCGTGCTTTTGCTCCCGGCGGCACGTTCTTTTTCACCGTTAATCTGGCCGACCGCACCGCCACACTATTGACCGATCACATCGACGAGTTGCGGACGAGCGTCCGGCGGGTGCGCGACAGGCATCCCTTCCATATTGATGCGATGGTGGTACTGCCGGAGCATCTGCATGCAATCTGGACGCTACCTGTAGGCGACATCGATTATCCGACTCGTTGGGCGCTGATCAAGGCGGGGTTCTCGCGCAGACTGGCCAAGATTGAGCGTATCAGCGCAAGCCGCAGGCGAAAAGGCGAGCGTGGCATCTGGCAACGGCGCTATTGGGAACACCAGATACGCGATGAGAACGACTTCGTGCGGCATGTGGATTACATTCATTACAATCCGGTCAAGCATGGTTATGTGTCTGCGCCTCGCGATTGGCCGCATTCATCGTTCCATCGTTTTGTGAGAGATGGTATTTTGCCTGCCGATTGGGGCGCGAATTACCTTGTCACGGAAGCGTTGCATTGTGGTGAACCGATGTAGGCTGGTGGTGAGCTTGCGAACCCCAGCATTCTGAGGAAGAAATATGGTGCTGGGGTTCGTGCCTCACCACCAGCCTACGGGGAAATTGGCGCAAGACCTATGCTTCTTTGACCAAGTGCCGGTCTTGCCGACTCGTCTGGCTGACCTGTCTGGTTTTTCGGGTTCCATACTCTTCCGGTTTTCCGGCCTTTAGAAACGCCGGAACTGCCTTGCTACCCGACAAAATAAAGTCGCTCTCCACCGCTATCAGAGCCTCAGTCTGTGGCACCGACAGGCATTCGATCATTCCCCTGTAAACCAGCTCAAACAACTGGTCCAGTGCAATCTGATGGGTCTTGCGGGTGGTCGCATAGAACCAGTCGGAGAGCGTCATGAAATGTGCGAACGGGCTGTCGCCCAGCAACAGGGGTAAGGCCTGCGGAAAGCGGCCGGAGTTGGCGACCAGATCCCAGTAGCGGGCAAAGCGTACCAGACGCTGCATGGTGGTGAAGTCGATGCGATCGGTGGCGAGGACGGTGTAGGGCGCGTAGGGGGTGTAGCGCATGCCATACTTTTCTGTATGGCGGATGATGTTGGTGCCGCGCAGGCGCTTGAGTACGCCGACCTGGATCTCCTGTTGCCGGAGGGCAACCAGACGGTCGAAGCCTTGCGCAAAGCTGGTCATGTCTTCGCCGGGCAGGTTGATGCTTGAGGCAATCTCAAGCCATGTGAAACGCGGCGATAGCTTCGCATTCTAGACCACGCTTGCGGGATTAACTTACGCACAGATGATTCCGGCATGGCGTTCGTTCGGTTATACAGTGGAGTTGGCCTTTCTGTCTTTGCCTGACGTCGAAATGGCAATAGAGCGCGTGGCGATTCGCGTCAAACAAGGCGGGCACAATGTTCCCGAAGCGGTCATCCGACGCCGATTTATACACGGTATTGAGAATTTCGGGCGCTACAAGCTGCTGGTGGATAGTTGGCAGCTGTACGATAATTCCGCCATACCTGCCATTCTGATTGAGGAAGGACAAAACCAATGAAAGCCCCTGTTTCTCACCTGAAAAACTCCAGTCTGGAAAAAGCACCGCAAGCCTTGCTGCGCGCAGCAGAAAAGGCGCGCCAGCTGGCAGAGCAAAGCGGTACGCGCTTGGTTGTTCGGCCATCCCTCGATAGTACCAAAACGAAATAACATGCTCCGCGACACTTTCACTGCCTACTGGAGAGTAAGTGAAGTTCGCGTGATTGACGACTATGCCGTTCAGGTGCGTTTCATGGACGGCCTGGAAGTGAGGAGGCTAAGGCTGCAACTGTAGCCCGGCTGCTTGAAGAAAAAATCCGTTCTGCGTTGAATCAGTCTTATCAATTTGATGATTATGAATACTGCACAACAGCCAGCATTGGTGCCAGCATGTTTTACGACAATCAGCAAAGCGTAGAAGAGATACTTAAAGGTGCAGATCACGCAATGTACCAAAAAAAATGGCGGGGCGAAATGCCGGTCTTGCCTGAATTTTAACCAGGGATAATCGTACCCTTGCCCGGGAAAACTGTTTGTGCAGGGTTTTGTCACAACGGTGGCGCGTTGGGTTGTACAATTAACCAAAATAACCTCGCTTTGATTGGTTTCATGATTACCAACACCGTAATATTCCCCTGGAATGCAAACTTTGAAACGGGAGTGCCCGTTATCGATGAACAGCATAAAAAGCTGGTTGATTTGCTGAATCAGCTGGCCAAACATTTCACTTCTGAAACGGATGCGTTGGAGCTGGATCGTGTGTTTGACGAATTGACCGGCTATGCACTTTATCATTTCAAAACAGAGGAAGAAATCTGGGCGCAGTATCTGCCTGCGGAGGAGATGACTCGCTCGCACGCAAAGGTGCATCAGGACTTTGTGGATGCGGTACTTAAGCTCAAAGGCCAACAGGGGATGTTGCAGGCTGGGCTTGTGGCCGATGAAACTATCTCATTCCTGACGCATTGGCTGGCTTTCCATATTCTTGAATCCGATAAACATATGGCGAAAATCGTGCTTGCCTTGCAGCGGGGCATGACCTTGCCGCAGGCCAAGGAAATCGCTGTCGTAGAGATGAGCGGTGCGATGGGGGTGTTGGTGGATACCTTTCTCGGCATGTATGACAGTCTTGCATCACGAACTATGCAATTGATGCGTGAAATTTCCGAACGTCAGCAGGTAGAGGGGCGATTGAAATTGTCCAGAAAGGTCATCGACAGTACGCTGGAGGCTATCTTTATTACGGATGCGGAAGGCTTGGTTATTGATGCTAATCCCGCGTTTTGCCTTGAGGTGCAACGCGAGCAGGAACAGATGATCGGCATGCCCATCAGGCAAATCAAGCCGGAATTTTTCGGACAGGAAAAAATGGAAGAAGTCTGGAAGGCTGCGACCGAGAGCGGGCATTGGGCGGGCGAAATACTGGGGCGTGATGCCAAGGGCGCCATGGAGGCGGTCTGGCTTTCACTGTCCGCCATTAAAAGTGATCAGGGTGTTATTACTCATTATGTCGGCTTGTCTTCTTCCATTTCGCTGTTGATTCAACGCCAGCATAGGCTGGAAGATGCAGCACAGCATGATGTGTTAACCGGTTTGCCTAATCGTCGGCTGTTGCATGACCGGCTCAGTCAGGCGGTCGTGCACAGCAAACGCAGCGGGCGCTTTCTGGCGGTGTGTTATCTCGATCTGGACGGTTTCAAGCAGGTCAACGATACGCTCGGACACCACGCGGGTGACGAGGTACTGCGCATTGTTGCCGTACGTTTGAATAAATTGCTGCGCGGTGAGGATACCGTTGCGCGTCTGGGTGGCGACGAATTTGTTTTGCTGTTGGGTGATCTGGACGGGGAAGAGGATGCCGGTCTGTTGCTAAACAGGCTGTTGCAGGATATCGCACAGCCGATACTGATCAATGGCACGCCCGTTAAGGTGACCGCCAGCATCGGCGTCACGCTTTATCCCCGTGATAAGAGTGAGGCTGAACAGTTGCTGGTGCACGCCGATGAGGCGATGTATGTCGCAAAAAGGAATGGTAAGTCACGTTATCAATTTTTCAGTTGAGCGTATGGCTAGGTTTTATCCCGAGTACGGCTGTTCAATTTACGGATTCTGCGGGTTAACGCGGTAGTTGTTTTTGCCTGGAGCGTTGCTCTTGCAATTATTGATGCGGACAAAAATTTTTTCATTTGATAAATACTCGTTATCGCCGTGGACAAATAATCAACACTATGAAGACTGCGAGCCGTACGATAATTTACATTTCGGACGGGACAGGCATTACAGCGGAAACCCTGGGCAAAGGCCTGCTCTCGCAATTTGAGGGTATCGAATTTCGTTATGTGCATTACCCTTTTACAGATAGTCTGGAGAAGGCGGCTGTCTGTTTGCAGCGTATCGCTGATCTGAATCAGCGAGAGGGTATGCGTCCGTTGCTGGTCATGACCATGACAGACCCGCAAATCAGCGCGTTGCTGCGTCAGGCGGATGCGCTGTTGCTGGATGTGTTCGAAGCGTTCATAGGGCATCTGGAACAAGAACTGGGCCAGCGCGCCATGCGTGTTGCAGGCCGCAGCCATGGGCAGGAAAACCGCGAATATGCAACACGCATAGCCGCGATGAATTTTGCCATGGCACACGACGATGGCATTACCAGTGCTGATCTGAAGAATGCCGATGTGATTCTGGTGGGTGTGTCTCGTAGCGGAAAAACCCCGGCCAGTTTGTATCTGTCGCTGCATTTCGGTCTCAAGGCCGCCAATTATCCGCTTATACCGGAAGATTTTGAGCGTGACTGTTTGCCCTCTTCCTTGTTGCCGTTTCGCGATAAACTGTTCGGACTGACCATCGCACCTGAACAGCTGCATCGTATTCGTGAGGAACGCCGTCCGGGTAGTCATTATGCCTCGCTGGATAATTGTCGCTTCGAAGTGGTGTCGGCTGAAAGTCTGATGCGGCGCGCAGGTATCGCCCAATTTGACATGACGGCGCGCTCGATTGAGGAGATGGCGGTGCATCTGTTGCAGGCAATTCGCAAGCGATCTCATTTAACGTGAAACTCGCGTAGCGATTCGTTCGCCTCCTCATACCGCATGCGGGAGAGGATTGAGGTGAGGGGAACGGGCATGGCGAGTTTCATTATCAGGGGTGGCTGCTCGCCATGCCCGTTAGATTCACAGTAATAAAATTCGACAGGAGAATCAGCATGCAGCCTTATGTGATTTCGTTGGCATCATTAGGCATCGCGGACATTGCGCAAGTGGGTGGCAAGAATGCGTCGCTGGGTGAGATGATCGGCAATCTGGGGGCAATGGGTGTCTGTGTGCCGGGCGGGTTTGCCACTACGGCACAGGCTTACCGGGATTTTCTGGTGGCCAACGGGCTGGATGGACGCATCGCGCAAGCCTTGTCCACGCTGGATGTGGCGGATGTGAATGCGCTGGCCGAGACGGGTGCGAAGATACGTGGCTGGATAGGCGCTGCATCGCTGCCTTTGAGGCTGGAACAGGAAATACGGCAGCACTATGCCCGGCTGGCTGATGAAGGTGAGGGCAGTTTCGCGGTGCGTTCTTCCGCTACCGCAGAAGATATGGCCGATGCTTCGTTCGCCGGGCAACAGGAAACTTTTCTGAATATCCACGGTGTAGACAATATATTGCATGCCGTCAAAGCGGTATTCGCCTCGCTGTATAACGACAGGGCCATTTCCTATCGCGTGCATACCGGCTACACCGATTCCAGTGTTGCGCTATCTGCTGGAGTGCAGCGCATGGTGCGTTCGGATCTGGGTGCTTCGGGTGTGATGTTCACACTGGATACCGAGTCCGGCTTTCGCGATGTGGTGTTCATCACCTCCGCTTATGGCTTGGGTGAAATGGTCGTGCAAGGCACGGTCAATCCGGACGAGTTTTATGTTCATAAACAAAAACTGGCGGAAGGCTATCCGGCGGTGGTGCGGCGCAGTCTGGGTTCCAAGCTGCAACGCATGGTATTCGATACGGATCGCGCCGCAGGGTTTTCTACCCGCATCGAAGAAGTGCCGCTATCGGCGCGTAACCGTTTTTCGTTGAGCGATGCGGAAGTGCTGGAGCTGTCCAGGTATGCGATGACGATAGAGCAGCATTACGGACGCCCCATGGACATTGAATGGGGCAAGGACGGTCTGGACGGAAAGCTTTACATTTTGCAGGCGCGTCCTGAAACCGTTCAGTCGCAAGTCAGCGCAGGTGGAGCAGGAAAATTCCGGCTGACACAGCGCGGTGAGGTATTGATCGAGGGGCGCGCGATTGGTCAGAAAATCGGCATAGGCCCGGTGCGCCTGGTGGTGGGTGCGGCCCAAATGAACAAGGTGCAGGCTGGCGATGTGCTGGTCACCGACATGACCGATCCGGACTGGGAGCCGGTGATGAAAAAGGCAGCCGCGATCATCACTAATCGCGGCGGGCGTACCTGCCATGCCGCGATTATCGCGCGCGAAATGGGCATTCCGGCTATCGTGGGCTGCGGTCATGCCACCGATGCGTTGCAGGACGGCGCGATGGTTACCGCATCCTGCGCGGAGGGCGATACGGGTTATGTGTATGCGGGGCGCTTGCCGTTCGAGCTTATCGCACCCAGTGAGGCTGCTTTGCCGGATTTGCCGGTTAAGCTGATGCTAAATGTGGGTAACCCGACGCTGGCTTTTGAATTTGCGCAAATGCCCTCGGCAGGTATCGGGCTGGCGCGGCTGGAATTCGTTATCAATAATATGATAGGTATTCATCCCAGGGCCGTGCTGAACTTTCAGACCTTGCCTGCAACGTTGCAGGCGGCGGTGCGGGAGAAATCATATGGCTACGCCGATCCCGTTGCTTTCTATGTGGAAAAATTGACCGAGGGTATCGCCAGTCTGGCGGCTGCGTTCTGGCCCCGCCCCGTCATTGTTCGGCTGTCAGACTTCAAATCCAACGAATACAGCAAATTGCTGGGCGGGGACAGGTACGAGCCTGTCGAGGAAAATCCGATGATCGGATTCAGGGGCGCCGGGCGCTACGTCGCACCGTCTTTCAGGGATTGTTTCGCACTCGAATGCCGCGCGCTGATAAAAGTGCGTGAGGAGATGGGCTATAGCAATGTGGAAATCATGGTGCCGTTCGTGCGGACTGTGCAGGAGGCTGCTGAGGTCGTCGAAGAGCTGGCGAAAAACGGCCTGGTGCGCGGAGAAAACGGGTTGCGCTTGATTATGATGTGCGAGATACCCTCCAACGCCCTGCTGGCGGAAGAATTTCTTGAGTATTTTGACGGCTTTTCGATAGGCTCGAATGATCTGACCCAGCTGACGCTGGGGCTGGATCGCGATTCCAGTCTGGTCGCCAACCGCTTCGACGAACGCGACGCAGCGGTAAAAAAGTTGCTGCACATGGCGATCAGCACCTGTAACCGGCTGGATAAATACATCGGCATCTGCGGACAAGGGCCGTCAGACCACTTCGATTTCGCGCAATGGCTGATGGAGCAGGGCATACAGACCATCTCGCTGAATCCCGATAGTTTGCTGGAAACCTGGCGCAAACTCGGTGCAGCAATAAAACAGTAAGCGGGTATGGGGGCGTTTATTCATCAACTCAGCCGTGACGCGCGCAAATCCTTCCACGCCGCTATAGATAATTCGGTAAGATTGAGCCTGCGCATCAAACTGGTGCGCGTTTTGCTCAGATGACCATCTATTATGAAAATTCACGAATATCAAGGTAAGGAAATCCTGCGCCAGTTTGGCGTACCCACCCCGCGTGGCAAAGCGTGTTTCAGTGTGGACGAAGCGGTGCTTGCCGCTCAGGATTTGGGTGCTACGGTTTGGGTGGTGAAGGCGCAGATACACGCGGGTGGTCGCGGCAAGGGCGGAGGCGTCAAAGTCGCCCGTAGCCTGGAAGAAGTGCGTCTGGCCGCAGAGCAGATACTCGGCATGCAGCTGGTGACGCACCAGACCGGGCACGAGGGTCAACGGGTGCGACGCTTGCTCGTCGAAGAGGGGGCGCAGATTGCCCGTGAATTTTATCTCGGCATGGTGATAGATCGCGACGCGCAGCGCGTGGCTCTGCTGGCCAGCAGCGAAGGTGGCATGGAAATTGAAGAAGTCGCCATGCATAGCCCGGAAAAAATCCATACGTTGCGTATCGATCCGCTCGCAGGTTTACGTGCTGACGAGGCCGCGCAGGTCGCACGCCAGATCGGTATTCCTGAAGCGTCCGTCGCAGGAACGGTGATTGTGTTACAGGGGCTGTACCGGGCGTTTGTCGAAAAAGAGGCCATGCTGGCGGAAATCAATCCATTGGTACTGACGGCCGACGGACATGTGCTGGCACTGGATGCCAAATTCAATTTTGATAGCAACGCCTTGTTCCGCCACCCTGAAATCGTGGCTTTTCGCGATCTGGATGAAGAAGATCCGGCAGAAATCGAGGCGTCCAAATTTGACCTGAGCTATATTTCGCTGGATGGCGATATTGCCTGTCTGGTGAACGGCGCGGGTCTGGCGATGGCGACCATGGATATTATCAAGCTCTATGGCGGTAATCCGGCAAATTTTCTTGATGTCGGCGGCGGTGCGAGTCGTGAAAAAGTGACCGAAGCCTTCAAACTGATGCTGAAAAATCCCAATCTGAAAGCGATACTGGTCAATATCTTCGGCGGCATCATGAAGTGTGATGTGATTGCGGAAGGTATTGTTGCTGCGGTGCGCGAGGTGCATTTGAACGTGCCCTTGGTGGTGCGTCTGGAAGGGACCAATGTGGAGCTGGGCAAGATGATACTGGCTGAATCAGGGCTGCCCATTATTTCAGCTTCTGACATGGCGGAGGCAGCAGAGAAAGTCGTTGCTGCGGCGAGGGGTAATTAAGTGTCTATTTTGATTGATAAAAACACCCGCGTCATAACGCAGGGCATGACCGGCAAAGTCGGTCAGTTTCACACCAGCAACTGCATTGCTTATGCGAATGGCGCGAATTGTTTTGTTGCGGGCGTGACGCCGAACAAGGGCGGGCAGCGTTTTGAGGGCGTACCGATCTACGACAGCGTGCTGGAAGCCAAACAACAGACGGGCGCGACGGTGTCGGTAATCTATGTGCCGCCCGCTTATGCCGCTGCCGCGATTGATGAGGCAGTCGAAGCTGATCTGGATCTGGTGATTTGCATTACCGAGGGCATCCCGGTACATGACATGCTGCGCACCCGCTACAGGATGGCGGGCCGTCGCACCTTGCTGATCGGCCCGAATTGTCCGGGGCTGATTACCCCCGATGAGCTTAAGATAGGTATCATGCCCGGTCACATCCACAAGAAGGGGCGCATCGGCGTGGTATCGCGCTCCGGTACACTGACCTATGAGGCGGTCGGGCAACTGACCGCGCTGGGGTTGGGGCAGTCTTCGTGTGTCGGCATAGGCGGCGATCCTATCAATGGTCTGAAACATCTGGATGTGCTGCGCCTGTTTAATGACGACCCGGAAACCGATGCGGTCATCATGGTGGGTGAGATCGGCGGCAGTGACGAAGAAGCTTGTGCGCGCTGGATCAGGGATAACATGCAGAAACCTGTAGTCGGTTTTATCGCAGGTGTCACGGCACCGCCCGGCAAGCGTATGGGACATGCGGGTGCGATTATTTCCGGCGGTCAGGGCGGAGCGGATGCCAAGCTGGCGGTGATGGAAGAATGCGGCATACACATCACGCGCAACCCGGCTGAAATGGGAAGCGTGATGCAGAAGGTGTTAAAAGGGTAAGTAGTAAGTGGTAAGTGGTAAGTGAAAAAAACCTGCTCACCACTCGCTACTCGCTACTCGCTATTAGCTACTCGCCACTTGCCAGTTAAAGGGTTATAAATGCTAGAAATGTTTGCTGCGCCGCAGTTCTGGGCTGATGTAGTCAAGATCATCATGATCGATTTGTTGTTGTCGGGCGATAATGCCGTGGTCATCGCACTGGCGTGCCGTAATCTGCCGCCCGAGCAACGCAGAAAAGGTATCCTGTTTGGTGTGGGCGGCGCGATAGGATTGCGTATCGTGCTGACTTTTTTTGCAGTGAGCTTGCTCGCTTTGCCCTACCTCAAGCTGATCGGTGCCTTGCTGCTGATCTGGATAGGGATCAAGCTGATCCTGCCGGAAGACGAGCACACCGAGGGCAATATCAAGGCAGACGCTCGGCTGATTGGCGCGATCAAGACCATCATTGTCGCTGATTTTGTGATGAGCCTGGACAACGTGCTGGGGGTTGCCGCGGCGGCCAAGGGTAATGTGTCGTTGCTGGTGTTCGGTTTGCTGATCAGCATACCGTTGATTGCCTGGAGCAGTCAGCTGGTGCTCAAGCTGATCGACCGTTTTCCATACATCATCTATGCGGGTGGCGCACTGCTGGGGTATGTCGCCGGAGAAATGTTGGTTAGCGAGGTCTTGCTGGCACCGCTGGTCGAGGCGCAGCACCAGTTGCATTGGCTGATCCCGGCATCGTGTGCGTTGCTGGTGCTGGTGATCGGCAAGTGGTTGGCGATGCGTCGCCTCGTTACGAGTGAAGTTGTCAATCTGGTTGACGGGAAAGTTTCCGTCATGCCGGACAAACAAGGCTAAGGAATAAAAATGAAAACGGAGCGCCAACCAAGTATCAGCAAAATACTGATTCCGCTCGATGGCTCATCCAGCGCGGAGCACGCGGTGGATTATGTCATCGAGCACATGGATACGCTGAAACAGCCGCCGACCTTGTTACTGTTGAATGTGCAATGGAAGATTGCGACAGGCAACGTCAAGCTGTTTATCAATCAGGACACCATCAACGATTACTATCGTGAACAAGGCATGGCTGCCCTTCAGCAGGCGCGCGCCACGCTGGATGCCGCACGTCTTCCCTATCAGTATCACATCAGCGTCGGCACGCCTGCTGAGGCCATCGTGCAATATGCCCGTGAGCAGGAGGTAGATCAGATTGTGATGTGCCGGCAGGGAGAGGGTGGCCTGAAAACGTTGTTGCTGGGTTCCGTGGTTGCCAAAGTATTGCATCTGGCTGAATGTCCGGTGTTGCTGGTCAAATAAGGGTTATGAAATTGGAAGATGCGCTGGAAATCGTCGCCCAAACTCATTCGGGCATGGTGCGTGCGCACAACGAGGATAGTATCGGCACGGATGCGGCTTGCGGTCTGGTGGTGCTGGCCGATGGTATGGGTGGTTACAATGCGGGCGAAGTTGCCAGCGGTATCGCGGTCTCGGTGATGGTGACCGAGGTTGCCGCTCCCCTGAAGCAATCCAGTCCCATCCAGCGAGATGAGGTAAGCGGTGAGGAGCTGGCCATTACCTTGTTGAATAACAGCATACACCGTGCCAATGCGTCGATCTACCAGGCGGCGCAGAGTCAGGCGCAATATGCCGGGATGGGAACGACCGTTGTTGCGGCGTTATTCTATGACAACCGGGTGGCGACAGGTCATGTCGGCGACTCGCGCCTCTATCGTTTGCGCGGAGAGAGTCTGGAGTTGATTACCCGCGACCACTCATTGCTACAGGAGCAGATAGATAGCGGAGTGATCAGCATCGAACAGGCGCGCCATTCACAAAATAGAAATCTGGTAACGCGTGCTGTCGGTATCGATGCGGAGGTGATGCCGGAAGTTCATGTGCATGAGGTGTTGCCGGGTGATATTTACCTGCTTTGTTCGGATGGCCTGAATGATATGGTAGAAGATGACGATATTCAATCCATCGTCTATGCGATGCAGGGTAATCTGGCACTTGCCGCTGAGCAGTTGATCCAGACTGCGAACGATAATGGCGGGCGCGACAATGTTTCGGTGATTTTGGTAAAGGTGAAACAGACATTTGCGCAGCCCCGCAGTTACCTGGCAAGGTTGCTTAATTGGTTAAAAAAATGAGAGAGACGGGACTATGACGGCAAAATTGATACTGAGCCTGGATGGGGCGCTCATTCAGGAATATTTTCTGAGCAAGGAACGCATGACCATAGGCCGCAAGGCACACAACGACATTGTCATAGACAATCTGGCTGTGAGTAGTGAACACGCCGCGGTCATCACCATCCTGCATGATTCTTTTCTGGAAGATTTGAACAGCACGAATGGTCTGACCGTTAACGGGGTGTCGGCCCAGAAACATTTTCTGCAGAATAACGATGTGATTGAAATTGGTAAATACCAGTTGAGATATATGAACGATCAGGTCAGTCATACGAATGCCGCTGATTTTGAGAAAACCATGATTATGCGGGCGCCTGTGTTGCCTGTTCAGCCTCCTGCGGATAGGCCGGGAGATACCGGTGTGTTCAATGCGGCCGATTTGCAGGCAAACAAACCAGTCGCTACGCCCAACGCTGAAACGAGCCTGAGCAAACCTGTTTTGCCTGCTGCCGCCCCGCTTGCGCCGCCTGTCGTGGCGCGCGCGGCGATACAGGTTCTGAATGGCCCGAATGCGGGCAAAGAACTGGATTTGGTCAAGGGCCTGACCACCCTGGGCAAGCCGGGCGTGCAGGTAGCCGTATTGACACGCCGCCCTCATGGCTTCTTTATCACTCATGTTGAAGGCGCCAATTTTCCCTCGGTGAATGGTCAGGTCATGGATGGCAAGCCGCTTCAGTTGAAGGATCATGACTTGATTGAGCTGGCCGGGGTGAAGATGGAATTTTATTTGAAGGGCTAGCAGCGTGCCTCGGAAGCCTGGTTTTTGAGGTTCTCCGATCTTTGGGAGTGGTGAGAATATGAAATTAAAAGTGTTAGGGTGTAGCGGCGGGATAGGTGGCCGCCTGCGTACCACTTCGTTTCTGATCGACCATGACATCCTGATCGATGCGGGTACCGGTGTGGGTGAGCTCAGTCTGATCGAACTCAGTCTGATCGATCATATTTTCATCACCCATGCGCATATGGATCATATCTGTAGCCTGCCTTTGCTGCTGGATAGTGTGGCGGGGATGCGTGATCATCCGGTGATTGTGTATGCAAGTGAAGAGACGATAGAGGTGCTCAAACAGCATATTTTCAACTGGAAGGTATGGCCGGATTTCTGCGAGATACCCAGTGCGCAGCGCCCCGTCATGCGTTATCAGGCGATCGCGCTGGGTGAAATGGTTGCGCTGCAAGACCGTCAGATCACCGCTGTTCCTGCCAATCACACCGTCCCTGCAGTGGGTTATCATATTGACAGCGGGCAGGCGAGTCTGGTGTTCAGTGGCGACACTTATGTCAATGACGATTTGTGGGCAGTGGTGAACCGGATAGAAAATTTGCGTTACCTGATTATTGAAACTGCCTTTTCCAATGGTGAAAAGAATTTGGCGACACGGGCCAAACATTTATGTCCAAGCCTGTTGGCGGATGAACTGGCAAAATTTCAGGGCGATGCAGAAATATTTATCACGCATTTAAAGCCGGATGAAGTGGAGTTAATCATGCGTGAAATCAAGCAATGTGCGGGCAGATTTAACCCCAGGATGTTGCTTCATAATCATGAATTTGAATTTTAGTTGCTTGACGAAGCATCGTCCTTTGTTCTGGACAATGAAAGACCGCCGCTATCGGTGTGTGGCAAGACGGGAGCAGTAATGGGGTCAGTTGAAAATAAAGACGAGGATATGGGTGTCAGGCTTGAGTTCACCAAGAACCTCAATCATGTCACCAACAAGATACATGCTACCAGCAATATTGACGAGATCATGCTGGATGTCAGCAAGGACATCTGCGCACTGTTCAATGCCGACAGACTGACTGTATACGTCGTGGGCGATGACAATGTTTCGCTGGTTTCCAAGGTAAAGACAGGCCTGAATTCCTTTAAGGATCTCAAATTGCCGATAGCGGAGCAGAGCGTTGCCGGCTATGTGGCGATGCACAAAAAATTGCTCAACATCAAGGATGTCTATGATGAACAGGAATTAAACAAATACAGTTCACATTTGCGTTTTCTGCAGGAAGTGGACAGACGCACCGGATATCGCACCAAGCAGATGCTGGTGGCGCCCATTACGGATATTCAAAACGGTGATCTGCTGGGGGTAATACAGGTTATCAACAACAAGGACGGGGTTCCTTTCTCAAACCTTGTGGAAGATGGCGTGCTGGAATTGGCACAAACGATGGCGGTCGCGTTGCGTCAGCGTCGGGAGAAAATCACCGTCAAGACCCGCTATGATTATCTGGTGACGGGTGCGGTGTTGTCTGCCGCAGAATTCGAACTGGCCACCCGTACCGCGCGGCGCAAGGGGCTGGATATCGAGGAGGTATTGTTCGACGAATTTCAGGTCAGTGTCGCCGCTTTGGGCAAGGCATTGTCCGGTTTTTTCGGGGTGGCTTACGAACCTTTCAAGCCGGAACGCATCAAGCCTTCCGATTTATTGCGCAATCTGAAACGTGAGTATGTCGAGAGTAGCCACTGGTTGCCGATAGAGGAAACGCAAGAGGGTGTGGTGATACTGACCACTGACCCCGAGCGCATCCAGGCCTCAAGGGTGGTGAATAATATATTCCCCAGAAACCGGCTGGTTTACAAGGTTTGCTCGCAACGTGAATTCAGGCAAACCCTGGATGCATTTTATGGCAGTGCCGGGAGTGCTTCCTCTTCGGGGGGCATGGCCATGGATGAATCCAGCATGGATGATTTGCTGTCCAGCCTGGGGGACGATGAAGACGAACAAACGGCTATCACCCAAGAGGATGTCAATGCGGCGGCCGACAACGAACTGGTCAAGCTGGTCAATAAGATTATCGTGGATGCCTATCGTATGGGGGCGTCCGACATTCACGTCGAGCCGCAACCGGGCAAGGGCAAGACACATATACGCTTGCGCAAGGATGGTTCTTTGCTCAACTACATCGAAGTGCCGGCCACTTATCGCAATGCCCTGGTGACGCGCATCAAGATCATGTGTGATCTGGATATATCCGAAAAACGCAAACCACAGGATGGCAAGATCAAGTTCAAGAAATTTGGGCCGTTGGACATCGAGTTGCGGGTAGCCACCATCCCTTCTCAGGGCGGGGTCGAAGATGTGGTGATGCGTATTCTCGCCTCCGGCGAGCCCCTGCCGCTGGAAAAAATGGGATTTTCGGCGCGTAACAGCGAATTGATCCACAGCACGGTCAGCAAACCTTACGGGCTGTTCTTTGTGTGCGGCCCGACCGGTTCAGGTAAAACCACCACCTTGCATTCCATACTCAAGTACATCAACAAGCCCGAAACCAAGATATGGACGGCGGAAGACCCGGTGGAAATCACCCAGAAGGGTTTGCGCCAGGTGCAGATCAACAAGAAGGCCGGCCTTGATTTTCCGACCATCATGCGCGCTTTCTTGCGCGCCGACCCGGACGTGATCATGGTCGGCGAAATGCGTGACAAGGAAACCGTGTCGATCGGAATCGAGGCATCGCTGACCGGCCATCTGGTATTCGCCACACTACACACCAACAGCGCGCCGGAATCCATACTGCGTCTGCTGGATATGGGTATGGACCCGTTCAATTTTGCGGACGCGCTGCTGGGCATACTGGCGCAGCGTCTGGCCAAGCGTTTGTGCGGCGATTGCAAGAAGCCGCATGTTGCCAGCACGGATGAAATGAATGATTTTTTGGTCGAGTACAGTGATGAACTGAAGCATACCGTCGTCTGGAAAAAGGATGCCGTCGCTGCCAGAAAGGCACTGTATGAGGAATGGGTCAAACTGTTCGCCAATGATAAAAAGCAATTTACACTTTATAGTCCGGTGGGTTGCGAGAAATGTGCCGGTACCGGCTATCGTGGACGGGTGGGTTTGCATGAATTGCTGATCGGCAGCGACCCGGTTAAAAAAGCCATACAGGAACACGCGCGCGTCGCCGAGTTGCTTGCCATCGCATTGGATGAAGGTATGCACACTCTGAAACAGGATGGCATGGAGAAGGTGTTGCAAGGCATTACCGATATGCACCAGATACGCGCCGTGTGCATCAAATAAGGTAGGGTGGGCAGGTTTTGTGCCCACGCCGATCTTGCACCGATAAGCATAATATAACGCGTGGGCAGATGAAGCCTGCACACCCTACACTCTATTTAACGACTAACGACTGCTTTTCCCATGCCCGCAACCAACAAGCTGATTTATCGCCTGAAAGAACTCAACGAGATCGGTATCGCGCTGTCACAGCAGCGCGATATCAACAGTTTGCTTGAGTTGATCCTCGAAGCTTCCAGGCGGATTACGCGTGCGGATGCCGGTACGCTTTATCTGCACGATCCCGAACGCCGTGTGTTGCGCTTTGAGATCGTGCGCACCGATTCGTTGAATATTGCCATGGGTGGCGTCAGTGGCGAGCCGATCGGCTATTATCCCGTGCAGTTGTATGATTTGTCGGGCAAGCCGAATCATGCGATGGTGGTGTGCCATGCCGTGCTGAGCCGTGAAACGGTGAATATTCCTGATGCCTATAAGGCACAAGACTATGATTTTACCGGCACCCGGAATTTCGATGCCAAGACTGGCTACCATTCGCAGTCCTTTTTGAATGTGCCGATGTGCGATCACGAGGGTGAAGTGATTGGTGTTTTGCAGTTAATCAACGCACAAGATCGCGCCAGCGGTCAGATTGTGCCGTTTTCTGCCGATGACCAGCAGTTGGTCGAGTCACTCGCCTCGCAGGCGGCTATTGCACTGACTAATCGTCGTCTTATCCAGCAGCTGGAAGGGTTGTTTGAGTCCTTTATTCAGCTGATCAATAACGCGATAGATGACAAATCTCCCTATACCGGCGGGCATTGCTCACGCGTGCCCGTGCTGACCATGATGCTCGCTGATGCGGTCACGCGTACCAAGCAGGGCCCCCTCAAGAATTTCGTGATGACCGAAGAGGACAGGCGCGAATTGAAAATTGCCGGGCTGCTGCATGATTGCGGAAAAATCACCACCCCAGTGCATGTGGTGGACAAGCCGACCAAACTGCACACATTGTTTGATCGTATTCAGTTGCTGGATACCCGTTTCGAAGTGCTCAAGCGCGATGCAGAAATCGAAATGCTGAAAAAACTGGCAAGCAGGAAGCAGGAATCAGGAGTTAGCAGCAAGGGAGAGGCAGACATCCGTGCCGGATATGAGAAAAAATTTCGGCAGTTGGATGATGACCGCGAATTCCTGCGGCATTGCAATATCGGGCGCGAGACCATGCCGCAATCCGATGTGAAACGCGTACAGGAGATTGCCCGCTATCAGTGGCGTGATAACGACGGGAAAATGGTCGGCTTTCTCAGCGATGATGAAGTCGAGAACCTGACCATACGTTCAGGAACGTTGACCAGCGCAGAGCGCGAAATCATCAATCGCCATATTGAGGTCACCATCAGGATGCTGGAGTCGCTACCATGGCCAAAACACCTGAAGAATGTGCCTGAATATGCGGCGGGGCATCACGAACGCATGGACGGCAAGGGCTATCCTCGTGGTCTGACGCGCAGCCAGATGTCGCTTCAGGCCAGAGTCATGGGTATTGCCGACATCTTCGAGGCGCTAACCGCCAAGGACAGGCCTTACAAAGCCGGCAAGACACTCACCGAGTCGTTGACCATACTCGGCAAATTCAAGCTGGGCGGGCATATAGACCCCGACTTGTTCGATGTGTTTATCCGTGAAAAAGTCTATCTCGACTATGCCTGGCAATTTCTCGCGCCGGAGCAGATAGATGAGGTCGATCTGAGCAAGATTCCGGGCGTGAACCTGGAGGTTTAGCGGTGATCATGCCGGACTGACGAAATTCGTCACATGGTTGACGTAAATTGTTAATGTTTACCCGGCGTATATAAAGTGATAATTAATTATCACTTTATAATCAACGTGTTGTATTTATGGCACGGCTATTGCTGACATATAAGCAAGGCGAAACGGAATTCAAGCCGGTTTGGCCGAATAATGAATCCAACTTAAACAGGAGCTTCAAATGAAAAATGTACAGAAAGGCTTTACCCTGATCGAATTGATGATCGTTGTGGCGATTATCGGTATTCTGGCTGCGGTCGCTATCCCGGCTTACAGCAACTACACCAAGAAAGCCAAGTTCACAGAAGTGGTGCAGGCGACTCAGGCACTTAAGGCCGCCGTCGAGATTTGCGCATCTGATCTGAGCGGGCTGACAGGCTGTACGGCCGGCAGCAACGGCATTCCTGCCAATCTCGGTGCGTTTGGCAAGGCTGTGACCAGCGTGACTACGGCTGACGGTGTTATCACTGCAACAGGTAACTCCACGGTTGATTCTATGACTTATATTTTGGACCCCAGTTACAGCGCCACTACGGGTGTTGCTTGGACCGTTAAATCAACAAGTACGTGTCTTGCAGCAAATCTCTGTAAGTAAGTTGGTTTAGTGGTTGAAAAAAGCCCCTCAGCGAGGGGCTTTTTTTGTGATGCTGACAGGCTGCGCCAATTTAAGGGAAGGTCTGCATGAATGCTACTAAACAAATAGCACTATGGGTGGCGCTGGTGGGCGGCCTGATTGCTGCGTTGTATGGGCAGTTTCTGCATAACCCGATTGTTTTTGATGATCTGTATTTTTTCATGTTGGATGGCGAGGGGCGTTCGGCGATTGAGGCTTTTGCTGCACCGTCAATGGGCGATCTGCGTGCGCTGCCTTATGCCACGCTGGCCTGGACTGCACAGTGGTTCGGCTTTGGGCTGCTGCCGTTCAGAATAGAAAATATGCTGTTGCACTGGATGGTGGTGGTTGTATTGGCGCTTTTCGTGGTTCGTTTGTATCACAGGGTGTTGCCATCAGCTGGATCGGATGGCGAACGTACCGGTATGGTGGCGGCTGTTCTGATTTCGGTAACGTTGTTTGCCTTGCATCCGCTTGCCGTGTATGCGACGGGTTATCTGGTGCAGCGTACCATGGTGATGGCGACGTTGTTCAGCGTACTGGCCTTGTGGTCGTATTTGCACGGCAGTAATGGACATAGCAAGACCTGGCTGTGGGTCAGTGTGCTGCTGTACTTTATGGCAACACACAGCAAGGAACATGTCATCATGCTGCCCGCCGTGGTCGTGGCGCTGACGGTGTTGCTGCATCAAGACTGGCGACGATTCTTGCGGGAAAACTGGCCGGTCTTTCTGGGCTATGCACTGGTGGCGCTGCTGACCATCGCGCAGATCAGAGGGGTTATCGGGCACACCTACGAATTGAACGCGGGTGAAATGCTGGAGGGTGTTCAGCCTGAGAATGCTTACGGATACAGCGTATTGACTCAATCCTGGCTGTTTTTCAAATATGGGGTGCTATGGTTGTTGCCGAATCCCGGCTGGATGTCGGTAGATATGCGGGAGCCGTTTGCACAGGGATTCCTGTCGGCTTACGGGGCGGCGCTGCTGGCCTACCTGCTGTATGGATTTGCCGCGTTGCGGCTGCTGGTGAAACGAGGCCGGACAGGATTGATCGGCTTTGCGATGTTGTTGCCCTGGCTGATGTTTATGACCGAGTTTTCTTCGGTGCGTGTCCAGGAAATTTTCGTGTTGTATCGCAGTTATATATGGGCATTGGGCGGTGTGATCGTCTTGCCGCTGTTGCTGATGCAGCTGAACGCAAGGCTGATGATCGGACTGTCGCTGCTGTTTGCGGCTACCTTATTCATGATTTCCATGGAGCGCTTGTCCTCGTTTTCACACCCTATCCTGCTGTGGGATGATGCAGAGAAACTGGTCAAGGACAGGCAAACGCTCCCCGGTGCGGCGCGCATTTATTACAACCGTGGAACGGAATGGTTGAAAGTGGACGAGTACGACAGCGCCCTTGCCGATCTGGTAATAGCGACACGTCTGAGTCCGCAGTTATCAGCTGCCTTTGGTAATCTTGGTGCGGTTTATTTAAAAACTGGTCAGAATGAACTGGCGATACAGGCATACAGTCGTGCGATCGCATTGGACAGTGAGCAAAAGGCGCCGACCAGTTTTAAGTATTATTCCGGTCGCGCGGGTGCCTTTGAAGCGACTGGTCAACAGCTAAAAGCAGCTATTGACTACAAAGTAACCTGCCTACTGGCAAGAAAGGGCTGCGATAAAACCAGTTTGCCGTCAGGGCGGTAATACGGGCAGGGCGTGCTTTACTTCTTCGCTCGTGCACCCAGCATTTCGTGTAATTCACGCAAATCGGACTCCACCGTAGAGAGCTGGTAGAAGCTCCCGCCCGAGCTACAGCAGGTTATGCATACATGAGCCGTCCGGCAGGTTCTGGTATGGGGCGACCTAGTGCCTGAGCTGTATCCAGCCATTCGGCAATGATAGTTTCGGTGTTTTTTACCGCTTCTTGATAGCTTGCGCCGTCTGCCATGCAGCCAGGAAGCTCCGGGATTTCAACAATGAAGCGTTGATCGTCGTGGCTCCAGTAAATGATGAGTTCGTAGCGGCTTTCCATTGTGATTACCTCGCTAGTTTGTATTTCAGAATCAGGCTGCGAATCTGCTTTACTTGATAAGCTTTCGCCTTGCTTCCAAGTGGCTGTATGTTAATTATTTCCGCGATGCCTTGTTTGGTATGGATAAAATGATCACCCTTTATGCGTACTTCAAAACCAAGCGATTCAAGAGTAAAGCGTAAATCTGAAAAAGCAATATTGTTGTCTGAAGAGCCACGCAGAATGGCGATCAATATGTTTTCTAGTTTTCCCATTTAAAGACTATCCGTCTATAAGAGTTGTAAAGTTCTGGCAAAATTCAGGTGTTTCATAAAGTTTGCTTACGATCTGCACACTGCTGGCGATTATCCTGGAAAAAGCTGTTGTCCACGAAACCCACGAAAAAACACGAACAAATTCAAATGCATATCCTGATTTGTTGCATCACCCGTTGGGTGCGTTGCTCAATTTATGTAGTCGATTGTTTTCTTTCGTGAATTTCGTGCCTTTCGTGGATGAAATGAGGTTTTAAGG
>JAUSAO010000040.1 GCA_030652475.1 Gallionella sp.
GTTCATCAACAACACTGATCCGCCGTTTTGACCTGTCGCCGCATCTAATTACGATACAAAGCAAAGGGCACGAAAGTGCCCTTTGTGCTACCTGCCGTCAACCTGCGCCAGATTTACGCGGATTTACACCGCCGCCAACAGGCGTCGAGTCGTCGAGTGCGTCAAATTGCCGAAAAAGTTAACTCCCACCATTCTCCGAGTGCATCAACTGCACCATACCTTCCACGATGTGCATGTCTCTGGCTGACTTGAAGGCTTAAACTGCGAGCAGCAATGCGTTTGCTAAGAATTCTCAAACATTCACTTTTTTGTGATGCTGTGCGTATTGCTGCGCATGCTGAATTCTAACATAAAACACTGTTGAAGTCAATAAATATACATTATAATCAATGCGTTATGATAATGCTTAAAACTCACCACTACGACACAATGGCTGTAATTTTAAAATAAACGGCATGCAAGTTATTATTGTTTGATTCTACAGATCGCATATAATCCACACGTCATATTATAGAATAATATTCATCATGCAGAATCTGACCTTGGAACAGTTTCGCGCTACCGTTGAATCCGGTGGCATTGTGTCGGTTGTACTCAAGGCACATGGTGCCGGGTTCGAGATACAAGCAGAAACACGACGTGGCGATGCGACTCTCGTGGATACGCGCAAAAAGCTGCCGAGGCTATTTGGCGATCCACGCAAGGCACTGACTCTGCTGCGCGAAATGGGGATATGGAAAGCGGCCGTCGATACGGAAGCATGGCAACCCGAACAAGCGGATTTATTACGCACATCGAGACCCGATAAATCCATGGTGCTCAAAGCTGCGCATGAAGCTGCCGATTTAAAACGCGTGCTGGATGAACGCATCATGCTGGCTGATTCGCCTGACGCGATTTGGCATGAGGCTGAGGATGTGTTTGCGGAATTAGAAACTCGCCATGCGGGTTAGGCTGCTCGATCAAGCCAAGGCCGATCTGCTTGAACTCGGCCAATATTACCGGGAGGTGGGCGGCGATGTGCTGGCGCGCAAAATGATTGCACGCATCAAGCAGCCGGTTCTATCGCTCAAGGACATGCCAGAGGTTGGAGTACCGTACGAACTGGCACCCGGCATGCGTCGTCTGGTTGTGGCTGGTGGCATATTTTTGGTGTTTTATCGTGTTTGTACCGACGTTGAAGTTTTGCATATCCGTCGCGCCGAGCGTAGCCCAGCAACAATGGACGATTTTGAACTTTGATGCACAGTCGATTTCACTCAATGTTGCCGGGCACTTTTAGCTGACGGGTCTCTCAGCCTGCTCATCGCGCAAAAAACTGAGTGGGCAAAGAAGGCGTAAAATCGCAAATTTTATTAATTTCTTGCGGTTGCTTTGCTGCGACTGCTTTATCATTCAACTTTCCCATCTTTCCCCCATGTGAGTATCGCTGATACTCACATGATACACAGGATCAGGGAAATACTCACATCAATACTCACATAGGCGTGAGACATAGTGACATCAACTGAAACTTGCTGAGGCCGTGTGAGGCAGTAAGGTAAAATTGTTAAATGTTGATTATATTGAATTTTATTGATGTATTTTGGTCGGAAGGCAATAAAAAAGCCACCTGGGAGGGTGGCTGTTTTTATCGTATTGGTGGAGACGGCGGGAATTGAACCCGCGTCCGCAAGCACTCTACAGGCAGTTCTACATACTTAGCCATGTTATTTAATTTAATCCCGGACACGCCAACTGGCGGGCTGGTACGGGACGAGTTACCTTAGTTTTAGCTTCGTGCAAAGTAACCCTGCACGACACGATTCTGTGTAATTTACCTCACTCATCGCGGCATTGCTGCCTTGAGCCACTCCACAGACAGCATGGTGTGAGGTCTAGCCGACTAAGCGGCTAAAGCGTAGTTTTCGTCGTTTGCGACTAGTTTTTTCCAGCTGATTTACGAGGTTACTGGTCCTCGGTATGCCCTGCTTTGCTTTGCAACCCACGTCGAAGCCATGTCGTCCCCGGTTGGTACTGCTACAAAACGATGTTTTGGAACGGGCGCTTAGCCGTGAACCAAAACGTGGCGGATTGTAGCAGACTCAGAGGGGCAGCAAGTCGATAAGTTCAATCGGGTGGTCGATTATTGCGTGCGCCTGCCAGGTTTTTAGTTGTGCATCCGCACTGATATAGCCGTAGCGCGCGATGATGCCGTGCATGGCTGCGGCGTTGGCGGCTTGCATGTCGCGCACATCGTCGCCCAGATAGAGGCAGTGCTCAGGCGCTATCCCGATGATGTCGCAGGCTCTGAGCATCGGTTCGGGATGAGGCTTCGCATTCGCGTAGCTGTCGCCGCTGATCAGGCAGGCTGCGCGCTCAGCATAACCCAGCGCCTGCATCAGGGGCAGGGTATAGATATGCGGTTTATTGGTGATGATGCCCCACTTGATGTTGCGATGTTCCAGCTCGGAAATTAGTTCGGCCATGCCGTCAAACAGGCGCGTATGCACGCAGATATTGTGTTCGTAGTGCTTGAGCAGGATGTCGCGCAAGGCGTTGTAATCCGGCGCGTCCGGTTCGATGCCGAAGCCAATTTTGAGCAGGCCGCGTGAGCCGTGCGAGGCTTGGGGGCGGATAGTCGCCAGGGGCAGTGGCGGCAGTTGACACGCGGCGCGGGCGTGATTGAGTGCGGCTGCCAGATCGGGTGCGGTGTCGGCGAAGGTGCCGTCCAGATCGAACAGAACGGCTTTGATCACACCCTCTCCCGCGCTGTCGCGCCCCCCTCTCCCGTTTGCGGGAGAGGGGGTGGGGGAGAGGGTGCTATTCAAGGCGGCAGGCAATCATGTAATTGACGTCTGTGTCTTTCCCCAGTGAATAGACCTTGCTGAGCGGGTTATAGCTCATGCCGATCAGGTCAGTCACATTCAGTCCGGCATTCCGGCAGGATTGGGCCAGTTCGGAGGGTTTGATGAATTTGGCGTAGTCATGCGTGCCGCGCGGGAGCATATTCAGCACATATTCCGCACCGATCACGGCGAACAAATAGGATTTAGGGTTGCGGTTGAGTGTGGAAAAAAACACCCAGCCGCCCGGTTTAACCAGTTTTGCGCAAGCCGCAATCACACTGTCCGGGTTCGGCACATGTTCGAGCATTTCAAGGCAGGTAACGATGTCAAAGGTGCCGGGACATTCAACGGCCATGTCCTCTACGGCGATCTTGCGATAATTGACTTGCTTGCCGCTCTCCAGCAGGTGCAGTTTGGCAACTTGCAGGGCTTTATCGGATAAATCGATGCCGGTGACGTTTGCATTCAGTCCGGCCATGCTTTCCGACAAGATTCCGCCGCCGCAGCCGACATCCAGTACGGTCTTGCCGGCAAGTCCGGCAAAACGATCAATATAGTTCAGGCGCAGCGGGTTGATTTCGTGCAGAGGTTTGAATTCGCTATGCGGGTCCCACCATTTGTGGGCCAACTGGGAGAATTTCTCGATTTCGACGGGGTCAGCGTTGCTCATGGCGGGCGTGTGGTTGGATGGCTAGGCCGCGACTTTAGCAAAACTTGTTACTGTAGCCAACTATTCCTGTACCGAGTCAGACTTCCTTGTCGTCGCAAAGGTAATGTCCGGTCAATGGCTGGCTTGAAAATATCAGCTTGTGGTAAACTTGCGAGCTGTTTTTTTGAGTTAACTACACACATACCCATGGAACAATTCGCTAAAGAAACTCTGCCGGTCAGCCTTGAAGAAGAAATGCGCAAGTCCTATCTGGACTACGCGATGAGCGTGATTGTAGGACGCGCGCTGCCGGATGTGCGCGATGGCTTGAAGCCGGTACACCGCCGGGTGCTGTTTGCGATGCACGAACTGTCGAACGACTGGAATCGCGCTTACAAGAAATCGGCGCGTATCGTCGGTGACGTAATCGGTAAATATCATCCGCATGGCGATACTGCAGTGTATGACACCATCGTGCGTATGGCACAGCCGTTTTCGCTACGTTATATGCTGGTGGACGGGCAGGGTAACTTCGGTTCGGTGGATGGCGATAATGCGGCGGCGATGCGTTATACCGAAATCCGTATGTCCAAGATTGCACATGAGCTGCTCTCTGATCTGGATAAGGAAACGGTAAATTTCGGACCGAACTATGACGGTTCCGAGCATGAGCCGCTGGTGTTGCCTGCGCGTTTCCCCAATCTGCTGGTGAATGGTTCTTCCGGTATCGCGGTGGGTATGGCGACCAACATTCCGCCGCACAACATGTCTGAGGTGATCGACGCCTGTCTTGCACTGCTGAAAAATCCTGACATGGATATCGAGGAGCTGATTGAGTATGTCCCTGCGCCAGACTTTCCTACAGCCGGTTTTATCTACGGTCTGGCGGGAGTAAAGGACGGTTACCGTACCGGCCGTGGTCGAGTGATCATGCGCGCGCGCTGTCATTTTGAGGATATCGGCAAGGGCGAACGCCAGGCTATTATTATCGACGAGCTGCCGTACCAGGTGAATAAGGCGAATCTGCTGATGAAGATCGGCGAGATGGTGCGCGAAAAACGTCTGGAAGGTATCTCGGAAATTCGCGACGAATCGGACAAGTCCGGGATGCGCGCGGTGATCGAGTTGAAGCGTGGCGAGAATGCCGATGTGCTGCTCAACCGCTTGTACAAAGATACCCAGATGCAGGACAGCTTCGGTATCAACATGGTCGCCATCGTGGATGGTCAGCCCAGGTTGCTCAACCTCAAGCAGGTAATGGACGCATTCTTGCGTCATCGTCGCGAAGTCGTCACGCGCCGCACCCTGTTTGAACTGCGCAAAGCCCGTGAACGCGGTCACGTGCTGGAAGGCTTGGCTGTTGCGCTTTCCAATGTGGACGAGATCATCGCCATGATCAAGGCCGCACCGTCTCCCGCTGATGCCAAACGTGAACTGATGGCACGCAGCTGGCGTTCTTCGCTGGTGGAAGATATGTTGAGCCGCGTCAGCGATGCATCGCGTCCGGACGGGCTGGCACCCCAGTTTGGCCTGGTGAGCAAGGGTGATGTACGCTGGTACCACCTTTCCGATGCACAGGCACAGGCTATTCTGGAATTGCGTCTGCAACGTCTGACCGGCATGGAGCAGGACAAGATCATCGGCGAATACCGCGATGTGATGGATAAGATTGCCGATTTGCTCGATATTCTGGCCAAGCCGGAACGCGTTACCACCATCATTGGTGATGAACTGGTTGCCGTGAAAGCCCAGTTTGGTGACAAGCGTCGCAGTGAGATCGTCACGCACACTCAGGATATGAGTATGGAAGACCTGATTCCGCCGGAAGACGTGGTGGTTACACTCTCGCACGGCGGTTATATCAAGGCGCAGAAAATGGACGAGTACCGTGCGCAGAAGCGCGGCGGGCGCGGCAAGCAGGCCACCACGAACAAGGAAGACGATTTCATCGATAACCTGTTCGTCGCCAATACACACAATTTCATCCTGTGCTTCTCCAATCGCGGCCGCGTTTACTGGCTGAAGGTTTATGAAGTTCCGCAAGGCAGCCGCACGGCACGCGGCAAGCCGATCGTGAATCTGCTGCCGCTGGAAGAGGGCGAGAAAATCAACGCAATCTTACCGGTGACCGAATTCGTCGAGGACAAATATGTGTTCTTCGCTACGGCCAACGGTACGGTGAAAAAGACCACGCTGAACGATTTCTCCCGCCCGATGAAGCGCGGCATTATCGCGATCAATCTGGATGAGGAGGACTATCTGATTGGCGTTGCGATTACCGATGGTCAGCACGATGTGATGTTGTTCTCTAACGGCGGCAAGGCCGTGCGTTTCGATGAGAATGATGTGCGTGCAACCGGTCGTGCCTCACGTGGTGTGCGCGGGATGAAGCTGGCCGCTAAACAGCATGTTATTTCATTGCTGGTGGCCGAAAATGAACAGCAAAGCGTGTTGACCGCGACCGAAAACGGTTACGGAAAACGCAGCCCGATCACGGAATACACCCGTCATGGGCGCGGTACGCAAGGCATGATTGCGATTCAGACTTCAGCACGTAACGGCAAGGTGGTTGCGGCGACGCTGGTGAATGTCGATGACGAGATTATGCTGATCGGCACCAGCGGTGTGCTGATACGCACGCGCGTCAGGGAGATACGTCAGATGGGACGTACCACGCAGGGCGTTACGCTGATGAATATGGAGAAGGGTGAGAAGCTGGCCGGCCTGAGTCGTCTTGTCGAGCCGGAAGAAGAAGAGGAAGGCCAGGATTGAGGACTGAGGGCTGAGGACTGAGTGGAAGGGGCGCGCCAGGTTTTCTTGCGCCTCAATCATCAATCCTCAATCCTCAATCCTCAATCCTATTTTTTTATTGAAAATCGGGGAGTGGCAATGACTATCTACAACTTTAGTGCGGGTCCGGCAGTGTTGCCGAAAGAAGTGTTGCAACAGGCACAGGCGGAAATGCTGGACTGGCAGGGCAGCGGTATGTCGGTGATGGAAATGTCGCATCGCGGCAAGGAATTCATGGGCATCGCAGCTCAGGCCGAAGCCGATTTGCGCGAGTTGATGGGCATTCCGGCCAATTACAAGGTGTTGTTTCTGCAAGGCGGCGCCAGTTCGCAATTCGCGATGATTCCGATGAATTTATTGCGCGGCAAGGCAACAGCGGATTATTTGAATACCGGCGAATGGTCGAAGAAGGCGATTTCGGAGGCGAAGAAATTTGCCAACGTGAATGTCGTTGCCAACAGTGCGGACAAAAATTTTTCCTACGTACCTGATTTCGCGGCATGGAAGTGTGATCCGGAGGCGGCTTACCTGCACTTTACCCCCAACGAAACCATAGGCGGTGTTGAGTTCAGCTGGCTGCCGGAGGCGGGCGACGTACCGCTGGTGGCGGATATGTCTTCTACTATTTTGTCGCGTCCGGTTGATGTGTCCAAATATGGCCTGATCTATGCGGGCGCACAGAAAAATATCGGCCCGGCGGGCTTGACCATCGTCATTGTGCGTGAGGATCTGATCGGGCAGGTGGTTGCGGGTACGCCGACCATGCTGGACTATAAGACGCACGCCGATAACGATTCCATGTACAACACGCCGCCGACCTATGGTATTTACATCGCCGGTCTGGTGTTCCAGATGTTGAAACGCAATGGCGGCATTGCCGCGATGGAGCAGGCCAATATCGCCAAGGCCAATCTGCTGTATGCCGCGATTGATGGCAGTAACGGATTCTACAATTGCCCGGTGGCGCTGGATAACCGCTCGCGTATGAATGTGCCGTTCACCTTGAAGGATGCGGCACTGGATGGCGCTTTCATCAAGCAGGCCGATGCGCGCGGTTTGTTGCAGCTCAAGGGACATCGTTCGGTAGGCGGCATGCGCGCCTCAATCTACAACGCCATGCCGCTGGCGGGTGTGCAGGCCCTGGTGGAATTCATGAATGAGTTTTCACAAAGCAACGATTGAGTAATCACGGGCAGGATGCGGCGCATATGCGCTGCATTCAATATGAAACCGCGTTAAATCAAAATCATAACAGGTGAAAAATGGCTAACCCTTACCGTATCCTCACCCTGAACAAGATTTCCGCTTCAGGCCTGAAACGCTTCCCTTCTGCCGCTTACAAGGTGGGTGCTGATGTCGCCGAGCCTGATGCCATTCTGGTGCGTTCGCAAGTCATGCACGACATGGTGATTCCTGACAGCGTGAAAGCGATTGCGCGCGCGGGCGCGGGAACCAACAATGTGCCTATCGCCAAAATGACTGCGCGCGGTGTGCCGGTGTTTAATGCGGCGGGTGCCAATGCCAATGCAGTCAAGGAACTGGTGATCGCCGGCATGCTGCTTGCGTCACGCAACATTGTGCCTGCGCTGCAATTTGTCGCCGGGTTGCAGGGCGACGATGCCAGTCTGCACAAGCTGGTGGAAGACGGTAAAAAGCATTATGCCGGTATCGAGTTGCGCGGGCGCACGCTGGGCGTCGTCGGTCTGGGTGCGATTGGCCGCCTGGTGGCCGATGCCGCACTGAGCTTGGGGATGCGCGTCTATGGTTATGATCCTGAAATTACCGTCGAAGGCGCGTGGAGTTTGTCTTCACAGGTAAAAAAAGCGCAAAGCATAGAAGACCTGCTCAAAAACAGTGACTTTGTTACGCTGCATGTGCCGCTGCTGGACGCGACGCGCGGCCTGATCAACGAGGCGCGCGTAAAGACGATGAAATCGGGTGCCGTGCTGCTGAACTTTTCGCGCGACGCGATCGTGGACAGCGATGCGGTTCTGGCCGGTTTGGCGAACAAGCGTCTGCGCAGCTATATCTGCGATTTCCCTGCACAAAAATTACAAAACGCGGCGGGGGTGCTGACACTGCCGCATCTGGGTGCTTCTACCGAGGAAGCCGAGGAAAATTGTGCGGTAATGGTGGTAGATCAGGTACGCGAGTATCTTGAGCATGGCAATATCACCAATACGGTGAATTTCCCGACGCTGGTTATGCCGCGCGAATCGGCGTTCCGTTTGGCGGTTGCCAATGCCAATGTGCCGAATATGCTGGGGCAGATTTCCACCACGCTGGCACAGTCGGGTATCAATATCCACACCATGATGAACAAGTCGCGCGGTGAAATGGCGTATACGCTGGTCGATACGGACTCGGCTATTCCCGCTGAGTTGATTGCACAAATCGCGGCCATCCCCGGTGTGCTGATGGTGCGCGATCTGCCTTTGCCGGAAATGCCATGAGTGAACAACTGAACCAGTATCGCGAGCAGATAAATCATCTGGATGACGAGCTGCTCAGCTTGGTCAATCAGCGTGCTGCGCTTGCGCAACGGATCGGTCACGTCAAGGAATCCGAAAAATTGCTGCACGGGCAACCGGACAGCGTGGTGCTGCGTCCCGAGCGTGAGGCACAAGTATTGCGCCGTCTGCAAAATGCCAATCCCGGTCCGTTAAGCAATGCGGCTATTGCTGCGCTATTCACCGAAGTGATGTCGCATTGTCGTGCGCTGGAGGCGCCGATGACGGTGGCTTATCTCGGGCCGGAAGGCACATTTACCGAGGCGGCTGCACTTAAACGTTTCGGTACGGCGGTGCAGGGGCAGTCATGCGCGAGCATAGATGACGTGTTCCGCGCGGTGGAAAGTGGCGCGGTTCAATACGGTGTCGTGCCGGTGGAAAACTCCACCGAGGGCGCTATCGGTCGTACGCTGGATTTGTTTTTGCAAAGCGGACTGCAAGTTTGCGGCGAAGTGATGCTGGCGATTCATCAATGCCTGTTGGCTCAGCAGTGTGAGATAGCTGAAATTCAGACGGTGTATTCGCATCCGCAATCTCTGGGCCAGTGTCAGGGTTGGTTGAACGTGAATTTGCCGCATGCGGCACGCATTCCCGTGTCGAGCAATGCAGAGGCGGCAAGGTTGGCTGCCGGACAGCCGAACAGTGCGGCGATCGCGGGTAGTCAGGCCGCGCTGCATTTTAAATTGCAAGTGTGCGTGGAAAATATCGAGGATGATGCCAGAAACGCCACGCGCTTCCTGGTGCTGGGCAATCAGCAGGTTGCACCGTCTGGTTACGACAAGACTTCACTGGTTCTGTCTGCTGTGAATCGTCCCGGTGCAGTGCATGATTTACTGGTGCCGCTGGCGAAGCATGGCGTAAGCATGACCAAATTCGAGTCGCGCCCGTCGCGTTCCGGCGTGTGGGAATATGTATTTTACGTGGATATTGAAGGACATCAGGCGGATAGCAAAGTGGCCGCCGCGCTGACTGAACTCAGACAATCTGCGGCTTTCATGAAAATTTTGGGTTCGTATCCGGTTGCGGTGTAGGGTGGGTTTACCCTAAAGGGTACAAGGGCACAACCCACCATCAACAAGAGGTGTTTTAAAAATGGCAATAAAACAATTGGCTTGGGAAGTAGATTTTCTAAAAAACAACCCGGCTTTTCAATGCGACAATTACGGTGTTCCTCCCGATGCGCGCCACATCAGCTATCCCATCAGGATGGTAAGGTACTGGTTTATTTATCATTTTCTGCGTGAAGACTCTGCGCGCCGTGGCGCGTTGAATGTCTGCGAAATCGGCGTGGATATCGGGCAGATGCTGGGGTTTCTGAGAGCGTCCGAAGCGCTTGGCGGCGGCAAGGTTGAGCTGGCCAGCTGGGATGCGGTAGATGCGCTGATACGCGAGGATATACTCAAGCGCGTTGGCTACAACAAGTTTTATCAGGTCGATCTGGAAAGCGCCGAATTCGCCCTGAGCGATGACAAACAATATGACGCGATGATCCTGTTGCATGTACTGGAGCACTTGTTCAAGCCGGAGGAGCTGGTTGCGAAAATCGTGCCGCATCTGAAGCCGGGCGGCATGCTGATAGGTGGCTTGCCTTCCACACCCAAGTCATTTGCACAGGGACGCGAAGACAAGATACGCGCGACCGCCCGCAAGTTCGGTCACGTCAGCGTGTTTTCACCCGAACGAGTGCGTGAAATGGCGCAAGCGAACGGGCTGGAAGTGGAGTTCCTGAGCGGTGCGTTCTTCATGCGCAAGAAAGGCTTCTTCCTGGAAAACACCAAATGGTGGCTGCGTTTCAATCTGTGGTTTGGCGCAATGTTCCCGAGCTGGCCGGGTGAGACGTACTGGATATTGCGCAAGCCTCTGTAGGCTGGGCCAGGATAGAGACATGGATTACACACAATTGGCTCCGGCCTACATACGTGCGATAGCACCTTATCAGCCCGGCAAGCCGATCTCCGAGCTGGAGCGCGAACTGGGTATCACCGACATCGTCAAGCTGGCATCCAACGAAAATCCGTTGGGTGCGAGCCCGATGGCGGTCGCTGCCGCGCGTGCCGTGCTGGACGAGATCAGCCTGTATCCTGACGGGAACGGTTACGCTCTGAAAGAGGCGCTGGTGCAGCGCTATGGCGTTGCACACAGCCAGATCGTGCTGGGAAACGGTTCAAATGATCTGCTGGAGCTTGCGGCGCGCGCCTTCCTGACGGTGGGTGACAAGGCGGTGTATTCCGATCACTCGTTTGCGGTCTATCCTTTGGCGACACGGGCGGTCGGCGCGACCGGTGTCAGCGTGGTGGCGCAAGACTACGGCCATGATCTGGATGCGATGCGTCTGGCGGCGGTAGAGGCCGGTGCCAAGCTGATTTTTATCGCCAATCCGAACAATCCGACCGGGACTTTTTTGTCAGGCGATGCGCTTCATGCGTTCCTGCGCGCTTTGCCCGCGAATATCGTGGTGGTGCTGGACGAAGCCTATAACGAATATTTGCCCGAACACTGCCGTTACGACAGTGTGAGCTGGTTGGCGGAGTTTCCTAATCTTTTGATTTCCCGTACTTTTTCCAAAGCTTATGGTCTGGCTTCGCTGCGTGTCGGATATGCGCTGGGTGATCCGCAGGTGATAGATATGCTCAATCGCGTGCGCCAGCCCTTCAACGTAAACAGCATGGCGCAAGCCGCCGCGCTGGCTGCGTTGCAGGATACAGAATTTGTGCAGCGCACTTTTGAATTGAATCTG
The DNA here is from genome assembly GCA_030652475.1 of Gallionella sp. Classification (GTDB taxonomy): domain Bacteria; phylum Pseudomonadota; class Gammaproteobacteria; order Burkholderiales; family Gallionellaceae; genus Gallionella. The sequence goes on from JAUSAO010000040.1 coordinate 11,515, forward strand.
CGCGGTATGGCACAGTTGACTGAAGGTTTGCACGCGTTAGGGCTGGAGTACATTCCGTCCTTCGGCAATTTTGTCAGCTTTCATGTCACGAATGCCGCGTGGATTTACCGCCGCTTGCTGGAATCAGGCGTGATTGTCCGTCCTGTGGACAATTACGCTATGCCGGACTATTTGCGTGTGAGCATCGGTCTGGAAACACAAAATCAGAAATTTTTGTCTGCATTGAAGCAGATACTTGGAGAATCAGCATGATTATAGTAATGGGTAGGGATGTTACCGACGAACAAATTGGTACGGTAGTGAAACGGCTGGAAACGGCGGGCCTGAAGGCAAATATTTCACGCGGTATCGAACGCACGGTAATCGGTGCGATTGGCGATGAACGCCAGTTGAGTGAGGAAATGTTTACCCCTTTGCCGGGTGTTGAATCGGCAATGCACGTCACCAAGCAATACAAGATCGTGTCGCGCGAATCGCACCGCGAAAATACCGTGATCGATATTGGCGGCGTCCAGTTGGGCGGTAATCAGATCCAGGTGATCGCGGGCCCTTGCTCGGTAGAAACTCAGGAGCAGATGGACTTGTCCGCGCAATTTGTGGCTGAGGCAGGTTGCCGTTTGATGCGCGGCGGGGCATTCAAGCCGCGCACCAGCCCTTATGCTTTTCAGGGGCACGGTGCCAGCGGGTTGGATATGTTCCGCAAGGCGGCCAACCAGTACAAGCTGCCTATCGTCACCGAGTTGATGGATGCGCGTCAGCTGGATACCTTCATGGAATACGATGTGGATGTGATCCAGATCGGTACACGCAACATGCAGAATTTCGATCTGCTCAAGGAAGTCGGGCGCATCAACAAGCCGGTTATCCTCAAGCGCGGCATGTCCGCGACTATCTCCGAATGGCTGATGGCGGCGGAATACATCGCGGCGGGCGGCAACCACAACATTATCTTCTGTGAGCGCGGTATCCGTACCTTTGAAACCTATTACAGAAACGTGCTGGACGTGACTGCGATCCCGGTGCTGAAGAAGGAGACGCATCTGCCGGTAATCGTTGATCCTTCACACGCAGGCGGCAAAGCATGGATGGTAGCGGCACTGTCGCAAGCGGCAATCGCCGCAGGCGCGGACGGCCTGCTGGTCGAGATGCACCCCAGCCCGTGTGATGCCTGGTGTGATGCCGACCAGGCGCTGACCCCGCAGGAACTGAAAAAATTGATGGGCACGCTGGGCGCAATCGCCGGTGCAATCGGGCGCACGCTGTAATCTGGCGTTGGCTATGGATTTTTAACCAGACGGAGCCTTGGAATGCGAATGGCACTTAAATTATTGCTGGTATTACTTGCAATCAGTATTTCTCCATTCGTGTCAGCAATGTCACTGGGTGAAGGGAAGATACGCAGCCATATCGGCGAGCCGTTTGCGGCTCATATTGCCTTGATTGGCAGTTACAGCAGGGATGTTAGCTTCTCTCAGGTTAATAAAGCCGAATGTCGTTCATCCATTATAAGTATGACTGAGAATGGATGTGATTCACTTTATGAAGGACGCTTGAGCTTTGTTATCAAGCAAAGACCGGATAGTCAGTATTATTTAAGTGTGCTTGGTGAACGAAGCGATGAGATGTTCTATCGAATCGTTATCAAATCTGAGTCTGCAGTCGGCGGAACTGCTTTCAAAACATTCGTATTTTTGCCTGAATTCAATGTAAATCCGGAGGATGCACCGCTTGTTTCAAGTGACGGTGTAGCCGTGCCTGTAATAGCCGAAGTGCCGCCGAACCGTGTCGTGACCGAAAAGCAGGTTGTGACAGTACCGGCGGCGTTGTCTGATGAAATAAAATCCGAACGCAAGCGTAAAGCCCGCGTGCAGCCGGTTGCTGTGCTGCCACCGGCAGAAAAGGCGGCTGAGTCGCAATTGCAGATTAAAAAATACGGAGAATATGCGGACGATATTTACGCGCTTGAAAAAGAAAATATCAAAATCGAGCAGCAGATCGCTCTTCTTGAAAAGCATATCAGCTTGCTCAAAGAAGTTGTCAGGCTGAAGAGCGAAGTCGGCGATTCTGCGGTCGTGGGAGCGGGGGTGATTTCAGCGCTTCCGGCAAAAACGCCTGTTTCTGTAACGGTTCCGCCCGCAGTTCTGCCCACACCGGACACGGGAGAGCAGAGCATGTTGACGTGGCTATTGCTTGCTGTGGTTCTTGTGCTATCGGCACTGCTGTGGTGGGGGTACAGAAAACTGAACGGCTTGAAACTGGAAGACCGTTCTGTCAGCCTCGGAAAGGCTGAGCCGCCGCATTTGACGTCGGATGCAAGGACGTCGCTGGATTTGACGGGTGCTTTCATTAAGCCCAGGTGGTAAACACGATAATGCGCCATCACGCATATGTCATTGTTCCTGGAAAGATGCGAATGGCTGTGTGTTTTGCCACCTACTATCATGGTGAATATGAAATTGAATAAAGTTGTTATTTTTGGCGTCGGCCTGATCGGCGGTTCATTCGCACTGGCGTTGCGCCGCGCGAATGCGGTTGCCGAAGTGGTAGGGTTCGGGCGCAGTATGGCGACGCTGGAACAGGCGCGCAGTCTGGGTATCATTGATCGCATCGGGCAGGATGTGGCTGTTGAAGTGAGTGATGCTGATCTGGTGTTGCTGGCGACACCCGTCGGGCAGATGGCGGAATTGATGGCGCGCATTGCACCTTATCTGGGTGTACGCACGCTGGTTACCGACGGCGGCAGTACCAAGAGCGATGTGGTGGCCGCCGCCTATGCGAATCTGGGTGACAAAGTGGCACAATTCGTTCCCGCGCACCCTATCGCCGGCGCCGAGCAAAGCGGCGCAGGTGCAGCGCACGCCGATCTGTACAGGGGTAAAAAAGTGGTGCTGACCCCGCTGCCGGAAAACTCGCATGATACCGTGGCGCGCGTTCAGGCAGCGTGGCAGGCATGCGGCGCGAATATATATAGCCTGAGTTACGCCGAACATGATGCCGTGTTTGCGGCAGTGAGCCATTTGCCGCATCTGTTGTCGTTTGCGCTGGTGCATGATCTGGCGCAGCGCGATAACCGCGACCTGTTGCTGTCCTTCGCCGCCAGCGGTTTCCGCGACTTCACCCGTATCGCCGCAAGCAATCCGGAAATGTGGCGCGACATCTGCATGGCGAATCGCGATGCATTGATGGATGAGTTGGGCGGCTACATACAGGAACTTGAAACCATCCATGAGGCGCTGGCAGAAGCGGATGCGAATAAGCTGGAAGAAATTTTCAGCCTGGCGCGCGAAGTGCGCGGCAACTGGACGCAACAATAGACAAAACGCAGTTGCTAGTCGTTCGCTTTTAGTTGAAAGTTTGCTGTACATCACGCGCCGACATTGCAACCCAGTTGAGGAGAAAAACATAGGTTATGCAACGCTTAATTAATCAATCTCTTTAATCGTCAAAGTGTTGAGGTGAATTCTTTTAATTGCAATGCAATCACTCATCTGATAGATTGCAATCATTGATTGCATTGTATGGAGATCGAAGTGGCTACCAATTTAGTAGTTCGCAATGTTGAGGAAGATGTTGCACTTGCGTTGAAGCAACTGGCAGCATCCCACGGAAGAAGCGCAGAAGCGGAGCATCGCGAAATCTTACGTATGGTTTTGCAGCGCCCTAAACGTCGCACGGTTGCCGAGGTATTATCCAGCATGCCCAATGTGGGTGAAGATGCCGACTTTAATTTTCGGAATGCATAAACCATGTACCTGGTAGATACCAATGTTATTAGCGAGGCTCGCAAAGGTATAAATGCAAACCAGGGCGTCCGGAAATTTTTCCAGGCAACTGCACCCGAAGAACTCTATCTCTCTGTGCAAACGATAGGGGAAATTCGACGGGGATTGGAGAATATTCGTCATCGTGGTGATCTGCCGCAAACCAAAAAACTTGAAAAATGGCTGGATTTGGTTGTGTCTGATTATGCCGATAAAATTTTGACCTTTGATGAAGAGTGCGCTCAAGTGTGGGGACGATTGATGTCACCTCACGCTGAACATCCAATAGACAAACAGATTGCGGCGATTGCGCTGATCCACGACATGACAGTGGTGACGCGCAATGTTGATGACTTTCGCAGAACTGGTGTGGAAATTGTAAATCCATTTGATTAACATCGATAATGCTGGGTGCAGGCGTAAATAGGCTCAATATCTGCTTCCGAGAAGGTAATGCAGGCTTCTTAAGGCACACAAGTGCCAAACCGGATAGTTCAAAGTCTCGCTTATACCGTCGGTGCCAATCGTGTCTATCCTGTTGGTCGGTTACGGCCAAGTCAGTTGGAAATTTTCAAAACATTGGCGTGCAATCATATTGCTCGTAATAATTGACATGACGTATCCCAAATAATACAATTCAACATGTGAATTCAATTCAAACAACGGAAATTTTCGATGATTGGTTCGCCGGACTGAGGGATAAGCAGGCTGTGAGGCGTGTACAGGTACGAATTGATCGTGCCGAGGGTGGAAATTTCGGCGATTGTGAACCTGTTGGCGAGGGCGTTTCCGAAATGCGAATTCATTATGGACCGGGCTATCGCGTGTACTTCGTGCAGCGCGGAATTGAAATAGTGATCCTGCTGGCTGGAGGAAACAAATCCACACAATCGAAGGACATTAAAACTGCGTTGGAAATTGCGCGGCAAATTTAGGGGTGCGAAATGGGAACGATCAAATTGCGTAAATGGGACAGTGCCGAACACCTCAAGACCGATGAGGATATGGTGCTCTATTTGGAAGCCTGTCTCGAAGAAGCCGGTGATGACGCCGCATTTATCGCCAAGGCACTCGGCACGATTGCACGTGCCAAAGGCATGACACAACTCGCCAGGGAAACCGGGTTGGGACGTGAAAGCCTCTACAAGGCGTTATCCGGTGAAGGAAATCCGAGTTTTTCGACTATTCTCAAGGTGATGTCCGCGCTGGGTATAAAATTGCACGCCGAGACGGCTCATTCTGCATGAGCAAAATTCCCGCCTCTCACATACGCGAGCGGTAAACACGAACGACTGGTTCCCGCCTTACAATGTTGTACCTTCACAATCGGCTGAGTGCCAGAAGTTGAACTTCGTCAAGTTCGGCTATCCGGCAATGAATAGCAGCCGGGTTGTACCAGGCAATTGAATAACTGGATGGCCGCTTCTCGAAACTTCGGCCTGGGGTCTCGTTTCCGGTCGTCGCCGGAATAACGAAAATTTTGAAAGTGCAACATGACTCACACTGAATATATCGAACTTCCTCCCTTGATGTCTGCTTGCGGCACGGTGGTTTTGCCCGGATCGAAAAGCATATCCAATCGCGTGCTGCTGCTGGCCGCGCTGTCGCACGGTACGACTGAGGTGCGCGATCTGCTGCGCTCGGATGATACCGACCGCATGCTGGAGGGTTTGCAGACGCTGGGTGTGGCGGTTGAATCGTTGGGCAATAACGCCTATAAAATCACCGGCTGCGGCGGGAAATTTCCGGTCAAGCAGGCTGAATTGTTTCTGGGTAATGCGGGTACGGCATTCCGCCCGTTGACGGCGGTACTGGCCTTGGCAGGCGGAAATTACACTTTGTCCGGCGTGGCACGTATGCACGAGCGGCCTATCAGTGATCTGGTGGATGCCTTGCGCCAGTTGGGGGCGGATATCCGTTATCAGGGGAATGAAGGTTTTCCACCGTTGCAGATTTCTCCTGCTGTGTTGGCGGGCGATACGGTGCAGGTACGCGGCGATGTGTCGAGCCAATTCCTCACGGGTTTGTTGATGGCGCTGCCACTGACCGGACAGACGATAAAAGTCGAGGTGGTGGGCGAACTGATTTCCAGACCTTACATTGAGATCACGCTGGCGATGATGGCGCGTTTTGGCGTCAGGGTTGAGCGGCAGGGCTGGCAGTGTTTTGTTGTCTTTGGCGGGCAATGCTATCAAAGTCCCGGCACGATATACGTGGAAGGGGATGCGTCGTCAGCTTCCTATTTTCTTGCGGCAGGTGCAATCGGTGGCGGTCCGGTACGCGTGGAAGGGGTAGGCAGCAGCAGTGTGCAGGGTGACGTGCGTTTTGCGGAAGCACTGGAGAAGATGGGTGCTGTCATCACAATGGGCGATAACTGGATCACGGCTTCCGCACCTGTAGATGGAAAGCTGAAAGCCATTGACCTTGACTGCAATCATATCCCTGATGCGGCAATGACACTGGCTGTCGCGGCCCTGTACGCTGAAGGCACAACCACGTTGCGCAACATTGCCAGCTGGCGCGTAAAGGAAACCGATCGTATCGCGGCAATGGCGACCGAGCTTCGCAAGGTCGGCGCGACGGTGGAAGAGGGCGCTGATTTTATCCGTGTTACGCACGTAGGGTGGGCACGTCTTCGTGCCCACGCGGATGCGCAAACACGTGGGCAGACGGAAAATCTGTCTGCCCACCCTACGATAGACACTTACGACGACCATCGCATGGCGATGTGTTTCTCGCTGGCAGCCTTTGGTGCGAAGGGAATCCGTATTAATGATCCCGCTTGCGTGGCGAAAACCTTTCCGGACTATTTTGCGGCATTTGCCAGTGTGACGCAGGCCGTGCCGGTGATTGCGATTGATGGCCCGTCCGCCTCTGGAAAAGGCACGGTGGCGCAGCGCGTTGCCATGCAGTTGGGCTTCCATTATCTCGATAGTGGTGCGTTGTATCGTCTGCTGGCGATGGCGGCAGAGCGTGATAGTGTGGGGCTGGATGATGAAGCTGCGTTGGCAGCGTTGGCGGCACGCATCGATATCCGTTTTGAAGACGAACAAATCTGGCTCGATGGGGTGCTGGCGGGTGATGAATTGCGCGGTGAACGGTGTGCCGCCGCCGCATCCCGGGTGGCAGCTTTGCCTTTGGTGCGTCTTGCTTTGCTGAATAAACAGCACGCGTTCCGTCGCGCGCCGGGCCTGGTAACCGATGGGCGCGATATGGCATCGGTGGTATTTCCTGATGCATTGCATAAAGTGTTTTTGACCGCCAGTGCTGAGGCGCGTGCAGAACGTCGCTATAAGCAGTTGAAAGAAAAAGGGATGGATGCTAATATCGCAAATCTTTTGCAGGATATCAGGGCGCGCGATGAACGCGATACGCAACGCAGCGCCGCTCCCTTGCAACAGTCGCCGGATGCCAGTCTGCTGGATACCACGGCTCTGAACATCGAGCAGGCGGTTGAATCTGTACTGACGGGCTACCGGACGAAATGCTTGGCCCCATAAGACTCTCCGTTTTGTGGGTTTTTAACTAACCTCTGTGTAAACAGAAAATCTTTAGGTGTATTCGATGAACGCAACTGCTGACGCTGTACTAAACCCCGATAGTTTCGCCGCAATGTTTGAAGAAAGTTTGACGCGCAAAGAAATGCGCGCTGGCGAACTGATAACCGCACAAGTTGTGCGTATTGACCACAACGTTGTGGTGGTAAATGCCGGACTGAAGTCCGAAAGCTGGATCCCGGTTGAGGAATTCCTTAACGACAAGGGTGAGATGGAAGTGGCTGCAGGTGATTTCGTCACTGTTGCAATCGAATCGCTGGAAAATGGCTATGGTGAAACCAAGCTGTCCCGTGAAAAAGCCAAACGTCTGGCTGCATGGCATGATCTCGAATTGGCCATGGAAGAAGGCAAAATCGTTGAAGGTTTTGTCAGCGGCAAGGTTAAGGGCGGTCTTACTGCCATGGTTAACGGTATCCGTGCATTCCTGCCGGGTTCGCTGGTTGACATCCGTCCGGTCAAGGATACGACACCGTATGAAAACAAGACCATGGAATTCAAGGTCATCAAGCTGGATCGTCGCCGCAATAACGTGGTTGTTTCCCGCCGCGCTGTGCTGGAAGAAACGATGGGCGCTGATCGCGAATCCGTAATGGAAAACCTGAAAGAAGGCGCAATCGTTAAGGGCGTCGTCAAGAACATCACCGACTACGGTGCGTTCGTTGATCTGGGCGGTATTGACGGTCTGTTGCACATCACCGATCTGGCATGGCGTCGTGTGAAGCATCCTTCCGAAGTGTTGACTGTTGGCGACGAAATCGAAGCCAAGATCCTCAAATTCGATCAGGAAAAGAATCGCGTTTCCCTGGGTATCAAGCAAATGGGCGACGATCCCTGGAATGGTCTGGCACGTCGTTACCCACAAGGTACACGTCTGTTCGGTAAGGTCACTAACCTGACTGACTACGGTTCATTCGTTGAAATCGAACAGGGTATCGAAGGTCTGGTACACGTTTCTGAAATGGATTGGACTAACAAGAACGTTCACCCTTCCAAAGTTGTGCAGGTAGGTGACGAAGTTGAAGTGATGATTCTGGAAATCGACGAACAGCGTCGTCGTATCTCTCTGGGTATGAAGCAGTGCCACTCCAATCCTTGGGATGATTTCGCGATCAACCACAAGAAGGGTGACAAAGTTAAGGGTCAAATCAAGTCTATCACTGACTTTGGTGTGTTTATCGGTCTGGATGGCGACATCGACGGTCTGGTACATCTGTCTGATCTGTCATGGTCTCAGCCTGGCGAAGAAATGGTACGCAACTTCAAGAAGGGTGATGAAGTTGAGGCTGTGGTTCTGGCCATTGACGTGGAACGTGAGCGCATCTCCCTGGGTATCAAGCAACTGGAAGGTGATCCTTTCGGTGGTTTTGCTTCCAGCAATGAAAAGGGTGCCATCGTAAACGGTACGGTGAAATCGGTAGATGCCAAGGGTGCAGTGATCGCTCTGGACGGTGACGTTGAGGCTTATCTGAAAGCATCTGAAGTGTCGGTTGATCGTGTTGAAGATCTGCGCACTCATATGAAAGAGGGCGACACGATCAAGGCCATGATCATCACAGTAGATCGCAAAAATCGCGGCATCAATCTGTCTATTAAGGCGCTGAGCAAAGCCGAAGATTCTGCTGCAATGCAGAAATTGGCCTCTGACAGCAGCACCAGTGCGGGTACAACCAATCTGGGCGCGTTGCTTAAGGCTAAGTTGAACGGCAGCAAGACTGAAGCTTAAGCTCGGGAGAGATTGCATGACTCGTTCTGATTTGATTGCCAGGCTGGCTGAGTTGCATCCGCAGCTGTTGGCCAAGGATGCTGAGCTTGCCGTAAAAGTGATTCTGGATGCTCTGTCCTCTACGCTGTCGCGTGGGGGACGTGTCGAGATTCGCGGTTTCGGTAGTTTTGGCTTGAATTACCGTCCACCACGTCAGGGGCGTAATCCCAAGACAGGTGATAAGGTGAAAGTGCCGGCGAAATACGTGCCACATTTTAAGGCAGGCAAGGATCTCAGAGAGCGGGTTGGTAACGAAGTATCCTGACGGCTTAGCTGTTTTTAAAAGGGCGGTGATATTGAAAGATATCGCCGCCTTTTTTTTATTGTGCTATCTTTGTGGCGAATTTTTTAGGGGAAATCTGAATGCGTTACATTAGCTGGCTTTTCCAAATGTTTATTTTTATTACGCTGCTCGGCTTTGCGCTTAAAAACGGGCAGCCCGTCACACTGCATTATTTTTTTGGCTATGAATGGCAGTCAACTCTGGTGATTGTGTTGCTGTTGTTTTTTGCCGTCGGCGCAGCCTTAGGGATATTGGCCACTTTGGGTATCTGGTTCCGTCAACGTCGCGAAATTTCCCGCTTGAAACGCGAGATCAGCGATATCAGAAAGCTTACCAGTGAAAGTGAAGTCGCTGATGCGCCTGTTTAGTGTGCAGGGTAATGAATGTGACTTGTCGAGTCGGGCTTAGCCTTATAATCTCTCCCTTCAGTCAGAAGCGTGTTGCGTACCTGATTTGCCAGTGCGCTGCCGGCACGCTGGCTTTATTAATATTTCCTCACTGTGCGAGTGTTTAATGGAATTTGAGCCGTGGATGTTGCTTGTTTTTCCACTATTTTTTGGTATGGGATGGTGGGCCGCTCGTTTAGATATCAAAGACTTGATCTCTGAATCAACTGCTTTGCCTGAATCGTACTTTCAGGGTTTGAATTTTTTGCTCAACGAGCAACAGGATAAAGCCATAGAGGCCTTTATCGAAGTGGTAAAAATTGATCCGCACACGGTCGAGTTGCACTTTGCACTGGGCAGTCTGTTTCGTCGTCGCGGTGAGGTGGATCGTGCCTTGCGCATGCATCACAATCTGGTAGACAGAGCCGATCTGGATGACGATAAACGTCAGCAGGCCATCTTTGAATTGGCTCAGGATTATTTAAAGGCCGGGATTCTGGATCGGGCCGAACGCCTGTTTCGTGAACTGGATAAATCTGCTTATGCCAAGCCTGCCCTGGCGTTCTTGCTTGAATTGTTTCAGAAGGAACACGACTGGTTGAAGGCGATTGCTGTAGCGCAACAGTTGTCTGACGTGACGGGTCAGTCCTATTGCAAACAGGCTGCGTTTTTTTATTGTGAGTTGGCAGCGGATGAAATTGCAGCGGGTGATCTGATCGCCGCACGTGCGCACTTGCAACAGGCATTAAATGATTGCCCTGTCAGTGTGCGCGCCACCATCATGCTGGGCGATATGGACAGCGCTGCGGGTAACGCGGAACAGGCTATTGCGCTCTGGCAGAGTATTGAGACTCAGGATGCGCAGTACTTGCCGCTGGTCGCGGAGCGTTTGCTGATTGCCTACGGTTCACTTGACCGGGAAGCTGAGGGGATACAGGTATTACGTGGTTATCTGGTTAAATATCACTCGATCGATTTGTTGAACGTGGTATTTGACGGCATGTTGAAATATGAAACGCCGGCGTCGGCCTATCAATTGGTGCGTGACGAACTGGAGCGTAATCCAACGCTGCTGGGGCTGGATAAGTTGCTTGAGGCGAGGCTGCTGGAAATGCCGATGGACAGACGCGCCGATGTTGAAATGGTGAAGGATCTGGTGCATAAACGTACGCGTAATCTGGCGATGTATCACTGTGGTCATTGCGGTTTCAAGGCACGAAAATTTTACTGGCATTGCCCGGCCTGTCAGGCTTGGGATAGTTATGCGCCCAGGCGCGATGAGGAAAGTGGCAAACCGTTATGAGTGATCCAAAAATTATTGTCGCGCTTGACTATCCGGGCGCCGTTCCTGCTCTGGCATTGGCGCACCGCTTGTCACCCGAATTATGCCGTCTCAAAGTGGGCAAGGAGCTATTCACAGCGACTGGCCCGGCTTTGCTGGAACAGCTGATGAAAAGTGGATTTGAAATTTTTCTGGATTTGAAGTTTCACGACATACCCAATACCACCGCGCAGGCCTGCAAGGCTGCGGCCAGCCTGGGCGTCTGGATGATTAATGTCCACGCTCTGGGTGGGCGGAAAATGCTGGAAGCAGCGGCTAATGCGGTGTCCAGTTGTTCAAAGCCCCCGAAATTGATTGCTGTCACGCTGTTGACCAGCATGACGCAACAGGATATCACCGATATTGGCATTGACATGACGCCGGAAGAAATGGTGTTGCGTCTGGCGAAACTGACGCAAGACGCCGGTCTGGATGGTGTGGTGTGTTCGGCAATGGAAACGGAGCTGCTGCGTAAGCATTGCGGCAATAAATTCTGTCTGGTCACGCCGGGCATACGTCCGGCAGCAGCCAGCCTGGATGATCAGTCACGCGTGATGACACCGGCAGCAGCGCTGAAAGCAGGTGCCAGTTATCTGGTGATCGGCCGCCCGATTACCAAGGCAACGGACCCCTTGCAGGCTTTGCTTGATATCAATCAGGAAATTCAAGGGATGGCATGAGCGAGTTACCCGTATTCAAGGGCAGCAAAATATTGGTGGTCGGCGATGTGATGCTGGATCGTTACTGGTTTGGCGAAGTTCATCGCATTTCGCCTGAGGCGCCCGTGCCGGTGCTCAAGGTGGAACGGGTGGAAGAACGTCCCGGTGGTGCGGCGAACGTGGCACGCAACATCGCGGCGCTTGGCGCGCAAGCTACGCTGCTGTCGGTGGTCGGTGACGATGAGGCCGGGGCATGTCTGGAAAAGTTGCTCAAGCAGCATGATAACCTCAACGCGCTGCTGCATCGCGACAGCAGCATTGCCACCATCATCAAGTTGCGCGCTATCGCGCGACACCAACAATTGCTGCGCATCGATTTTGAAACGCCGCCCAGTCATGAGGTGTTGCATGCGGCCTTGGCCGACTTTCATGCCCAGTTGCCTTTAGCGGACGTGGTGATTCTGTCCGACTATGGTAAAGGCGGTCTGGCGCATATCGCTGAAATGATACGGCTGGCGCGCGCCGCTGGCAAACCGGTTCTGGTTGATCCCAAGGGTGAAGATTATGAGCGTTATCGCGGTGCGACATTGCTGACGCCCAACCGCAGTGAATTTCGTCAGGTGGCAGGCGGCTGGACGACTGAGGCTGAACTGAATGCCAAAGCCGAAAAGCTGCGTACCGGCTTGCAACTGGAGGCACTGTTGATCACGCGCAGCGAAGATGGCATGAGTCTGTATCGTGACGATGCAGCATTGCATGAGCCGACATGCACACGAGAAGTGTTTGATGTCAGCGGCGCGGGTGATACCGTGATCGCCACGCTGGCGGTGATGCTGGCGAGTGGCGCGGATTTGTCTGCGGCGATGCGCATCGCCAATCGCGCGGCCGGTATCGTGGTTGGCAAACTGGGTACGGCGGTGGTCAGTCGCGAGGAAATTATTCAGGATATGCAGTAGGAACTGGGAAGTAGGAACTGGGAAGTAGGGAGTGGGAAGTAGGGAGTGGGAAGTAGGGGAGTGGTTCCCCGCTTTCCACTGAGGTGCGCAGCATCGCCCCACTGCCTAAAAAATTCGAAAGGAACAAATATGTATTACATCGTCACCGGCGCAGCCGGATTTATTGGTTCCAATCTGGTTAAGGCGCTCAATGCGCGTGGAGAGAACAACATCATTGCGGTGGACAATCTCACGCATGCCGACAAGTTCAGGAATCTGGTTGATTGTGAAATCGCTGACTTTCTGGATAAGGAAGATTTTCGAAAAAAAATTCAGGAGGGATTTTTTGATGGCCTGGTCAGCGCCGTGTTTCATCAGGGTGCGTGTTCTGACACCATGGAAACCGATGGCCGCTACATGATGGATAATAATTACCAGTACACCCTGGAGTTGCTGAACTACTGCCAGGCGGAGGAAGTGCCGTTTCTGTACGCCTCGTCTGCTTCTGTTTATGGCGGAGGCCATGTCTTCACTGAAAGCCGCGAGTGTGAAGCGCCGCTGAACGTGTACGCCTATTCCAAGTTTCTGTTTGACCAGATCATGCGGCGTCGCTGGCACAAGCGCGGCGCGCAGGTTGTCGGGCTGCGTTATTTCAATGTCTATGGCATGCGCGAACAACACAAGGGGCGCATGGCCTCGGTCGCGTTTCATTTTTTCAACCAGTATCGCGCAGAAGGGCGGGTTAAGTTGTTTGCAGGCTGCGACGGTTATGACAACGGCGGGCAGTTGCGCGATTTTGTTTCAATTGAGGATGTGGTCAAGGTTAACCTGTTTTTTCTCGATAACCCGGATATTTCGGGTATCTATAATCTCGGTACAGGTGAAGCGCAGAGCTTCAACGATGTGGCGGTGGCGACCGTCAACACTTTGCGCAAGGCTGAAGGCAAGCACGCGCTTAGTCTTGCCGAGTTGCAACAGCAGGAGTTGATCAGCTACATCCCGTTTCCTGATGCATTGCGTGGTAAATATCAAAGCTATACTCAGGCTGACATCGCCGCGCTGCGCGGCACGGGTTATGTCGAGCCGTTCCTGAACGTGGAGCAAGGCGTGGCCCGCTATGTGGAGCTATTGCTCAAAGTGGCAGGGTAGGCATTGCTTTGGACACTGGTCTGGGGACGTCAGCAGAGGAGGGAGCGCAGTTTGCCATCATTGCCGCGGCTGTTTCCCGCACCGCACTTCGGATGCCCATCTATCATGGCCGGACTGGCCTGTTTATGACTGAATCATGACTCTTATTCCAGAAATCAAACCCAATCAATCCGTTGAACTCCTCAAGGAGTTGCATATCCTGAGTTAATTCAGTCATAAAAATTGACATGAGGGTGAGGGGGCAGGTAACCTAAAAATCGTAAGAATATACTTTAGAATGGAACTGTCATGATAAGCAGAAAGCATCAGAGCATCATTCGCGCTCAATTAACTGAATTTTCTTTGCCGCCGATTACAGACGGGTTGGTTCTTGGTCGGCTGTCGCCCATCGGTCACGTGGCGGTGGGTACGGCGTTGAGTTTGTTGACTACAACGGCATTTGAACACTTGCCGATAGAAGATGACGTCATCAGTGATGTGCTGATACGCAGCGCCATTTTACGTAAAACATCCAAGGAACAACTTATCAATTTTGTGCTTCAGGAAATCAAACCGATTATGGGTGCGGAAGAAATCATTCGTTTGGACATAAAAATCGAGATTTTGCTTGAGGTAAAGCAGTCATGAGTTCGGTTTTACAGGTTAAGGATTATCTTTGCACTCGCATGCTCAAAGTAGGCGCTTTTCAAAAGTACCGGGATGTAATCATTGAGAGCGAAGTCAGACCGAATGTATTCGCCGTGTTTGACAGGGAAGATGTTTTTTTGGGCCTGGTGACGGCAAATCAGGCCGGGCTGTTTCCCTCACGGGTATTTTCTGACTTACTGGTGCGCAGAGAGCCTCGTTCCATCCTGCTGAGTACGCCGCTTGATGAGGTGATGGCTCGCTTTAAGGTTGAAAAGAGCGAATTTATTGCGGTCGTTGATAACGACAAATTTGTCGGTGTTGTTTCCGAACACAGTCTGTTTGCCGGCCTGATTAAAAAATTAGAGGTTGAGCTTGACTATAGCAAGCTGGCCTCACTGGTGTTTGAAAACACTTCAGAAGGGATACTAATCGCCGATCCCACCGCTCACATCATTCACGTAAATAGTGCTTTTACCAAGACAACTGGTTACCAACTTGAGGAAGTGGTCGGTAAGACCCCCAACATACTTCATTCCGGCTATCAGGATAATGCCTTCTATGAAGGGATGTGGAGAGCACTGCTGGAAATAGGTGAATGGGAGGGAGAGTTATGGAATCGTCGCAAGAATGGCGACATTTATCCGGAGTGGTTGCATATCAATGCAGTGCATGATGCTGATGGACGGGTTGTCAATTACGTGGGCATATTCTCGGACATCAGTCCGAATAAGGAGATACAACGCAAGCTGCAGCAATTGGCATTCTATGATCCGCTTACCGCTTTGCCCAATCGTCGCTTGTTCAATGATCGGCTTGAGCACACTGTTTTACAGGCGGGTCGCCAGAATGAAGTTTTTGCGCTGTTATTTATCGACCTGAACAGGTTCAAGAAGATCAATGATGCGTTTGGACATGCAACGGGCGATAAATTGTTGAAACACGTTGCAGCCTCAATCAGCAGGTCAGTACGTGAATGCGATACTGTGGCACGTCTGGGGGGAGATGAATTTACCGTGATCCTGTCGGACTGCCATGAAATAAAATCGGCGGTGGACGTTGCAAAAAAAATCTGTCATGCGCTTAACGATCCTATTGCATTTGACGGTCATGAGTTTCTGGCATCGGCCGCTATCGGAATATCGCTGTATCCCGGAGATGGTATGACGGCTGAGGCAATGACTCAAAGCGCTGATGTGGCGATGTTCAACGCCAAAAGTGAAGGCGTGGAATTCCGTTTTTATAGCCCGGAAATGAATAGCGGTGTCGCCGATCAGTTGGCAATTGAATCGGCTATCAGGAATGGAATAGCAAATGGTGAGTTTTGGCTGGCATGGCAACCACAGGTCAATTTGGCAGACAACACGATTATTGGTGCGGAGGTGTTGGCACGTTGGCGGCATGAAGATAGGGATATTCCGCCCTGCCAGTTTATTCCTATTGCAGAAAATTCGGGGCAGATTGGCATGTTGGGAGATTGGATATTCAGGGCTGCGTTAGCGGAGGCGGATGAGTTCAATAAATTTTTTGATTGTCGTTCGTTTCAGGTGTCCGTGAATTTTTCTCCATTGCAACTGAAGAATGACGACACATCTCAACTTGTGTCTGAAATGCTGGAGAAATACCATTTCGATCACGGCTGTTTGGAAGTGGAGATTACCGAAAGCGCTCTTGTGGATGGGCAACAAGGAGCAACGTCGTTCTTGAGTAAACTCAGAGAGCTTGGTGTTGCGGTGGCGATAGATGATTTCGGCACTGGCTATTCCAATCTTTCCAATCTGAAACGGTTTCATATCGATAAATTAAAAATAGATCAGTCATTCGTTTTCGATCTGGCAAAGAACCAGACCAGCCGACAGATTGTTGAAGCGATTATCAAAATGGCGCATAGCCTAGGGATGTCCACATTGGCGGAGGGAGTCGAGACCAAAGAGCACGCAGACCTGTTGCGTGAGATGGGGTGCGACTATGCACAGGGTTATTTTTTCAGCCGTCCGATTGCGATGAATGAATTAAAAAAGCTGTATGTTCCCTGCGCGGATGGAAAAGTTTACCTGGGCGATAAGGAATTTTTCGAAAGTCATTAACTTGGTGCTTGAAACCGCCCTTTCAATGCTCAAAACGAGAGTGATTTTTTACACGCGGGCCATTCCTTCGTCGTCATTTGATTGCTATCTGTTTGGCAAGTCGGTATCGATAGTACAGTTTGACGCATTACTGAAACAGGGCTGATCGCCACCGTTGCGATTATAATGGCGCTGTTAGCACTATTCTGAACCACCTATGATCCTCATCCCAGAAATAAAACCCAATCAATCCGTTGAACTCCTCAAGGAGTTGCATATCCTGACGCGCGACGGCAAACTCAATCAGGACAGTCGGCGCAAGCTGAAGCAGGTGTATCACTTGTTTCATTTCATCGAACCGTTGCTGGATGAGGTGTTTGCAAGCAAGGCCGATCTGACTTTGGCGGATCACGGCGCAGGAAAATCCTATCTGGGGTTTATTCTTTACGATTTGTTCCTGAAAACGCGTGAGGCCGGGCATATTTACGGTATCGAGACGCGTGAGGCACTGGTCAGCAAGTCGCAGGAATTGGCGACTAAGCTTGGTTTTGCGCGTATGTCGTTCCTGAACCTGTCTGTGGAAGAATCCATACACTCGACTCAACTTCCGGAGCAGATCGATATCGTTACGGCACTGCACGCCTGTAATACCGCCACCGACGATGCGATCAAATTCGCGCTTCAAAAACGGGCAAAATTCATCGTGCTGGTTCCCTGTTGTCAGGCCGAAGTCGCCAGTGTGCTGAACAAACACAAGAACCAGTCGTTCGGCAAAACTCCGCTTTCCGAAATTTGGCGCCATCCCATACACACACGCGAATTTGGCAGCCATCTGACCAACGTGTTGCGCTGCCTGCTGCTGGAATCCCACGGCTATCAGGTGACTGTCACGGAACTGGTCGGCTGGGAACACTCGATGAAGAACGAACTGATTATCGCCAGCCACAAAGCTACGCCACGCAAGGATGTGCGACAGCGTCTGGAATTTATCTTGAGTGAATTAAATCTGGAAGCGCTGCGTGAACGGTTTATTTATTAGCAGGCTGCGTCATACGCTGTTGCGCCAGCGCCCAACTAACATGTTCGCGCACTAGCTCTGAGGAATGTGTCGCGCGTGATTGCAGGGCCGCAATAATGGCCGCACTCTGCGGGGCATTGCCCAGCGCCACGGCAATATTGCGCAGCCATTGTTCATGGCCGATACGATGGATAGGGCTGCCCGCCAGTTTTATCTTGAATTCGGCTTCATCCCAGGCAAATAATTCCGCCAGACCTACATCATCCAGACCGTGTCGCACGACAAAGTCTGACTCGGCAGTGGTTTGCGCAAAGCGGTTCCACGGGCACACCAGCTGGCAATCGTCACAGCCGTAGATGCGGTTCCCTATCAGGGGGCGCAGCTCGACCGGAATGTGACCTTTCAGTTCTATGGTCAGATAGGAAATGCAGCGGCGCGCATCCAGTTGATACGGTGCGGTGATGGCTTGTGTCGGGCAGATAGTTATGCAGCGGGTGCAATTGCCGCAATGTTCTGCTTGCGGTTCATCTGTCAACAGCGGCAGATTGACGTATATCTCCCCAATGAAAAACCAGGAACCGTGTTCACGCGACAGTAGCAAGGTGTGTTTGCCGCGCCAACCCAGCGCCGCCTTGCTCGCCAGCTCCACTTCCAACACGGGCGCGCTGTCGGTAAATACGCGTCCGTCGAATATCGCCACTTCAGCGCGTATCTTGTCGGTAAGCCTTGCCAGGCGATTGCGCAGCACCTTGTGATAGTCGCGTCCCAGGGCATAACGGGAAATAAAGGCACGCTCCCCCTGTTGCAACACCTGTTCACTATCGCGCGCATTGGGCGGCAAATAATTCATGCGCAAGCTGATGACTCGCAACGTGCCCGGTATCAGTTCTGCCGGACGGCTGCGTTTTACACCGTGTTTTGCCATATAATCCATCTCGCCGTGCAAACCGCGCGCAAGCCAGTCCAGCAGGCCGGTTTCTGCTGAGCTCAGATCCGTGTCGGTAATGCCTACAGCCTGAAAACCGAGTTCATGAGCCCAGACGCGTATCGTTGCGGCAAGCGCGTCATACTGACCTGACGGAGAATTTCTATTTTGCATAGCCATGATGATAGCCGAATCACCCTGCAGTTGGCCGATGAAAATGCGACCATTGCGTTGGCTGCCCGTTTGGCGGCGCAACTCAGGCCGGGCATGGTTATTTATCTGCATGGTGATCTGGGTGCGGGCAAGACGTGTATGGTGCGCGGGATATTGAGCGCCTTGGGCTATAGCGGCCGGGTAAAGAGCCCCACTTATACCTTGCTTGAGCCCTACCATGCCGCCGGGCTGGACTTGTGTCACTTTGATCTGTATCGTTTGCAGGATGAAAATGAATGGGAGTCTGCCGGTTTCCGCGATGAATTTGACGGGCAGGCTATTTTTTTAATCGAATGGCCTGAAAAGGCACAGTCGTTTATTCCGCCAGCGGACCTGCTAATCGAATTGAAAATATTGCCACAGGGACGCGAGGTCGTCATCAAGGGCAAGACCACGATGGGATGGGCATGTTTAGAGCAGCTATAAATTTTATTTCAACGCACAAGGCGCACAAGGCGCGCAGGCTTGGTCAGGCAGCGGCTGTCGTGCTGCTTTGCTTGTGGCTGCCGCAGTCGCAAGCCGCAATTGAAATCCAGGCGACGCGTTTCTGGCCTGCGCAGGATTACACTCGCCTGACGCTGGAATCAAAACAGGCTATCGGACACAAAATGTTTTCCATGGAAAATCCGGGCCGCCTGGTTATTGATCTGGAGGATGTTGAACTGGGCGATGCGCTGAACCAGCTCGCCAGCAAGATTGGCAATGATGATCCTTATATCAAAGGGGTGCGCGTCGCGCGTTTCAAACCCGGCACTGTGCGTCTGGTGCTTGATCTCAAGAGCCAGATCAAGCCGCAACTGTTTGACCTCAAACCAGTGGGTGAATATGGTTATCGCCTAGTGCTGGATGTGTATCCCGCTCAGGCAAATGATCCGCTGATGGCGCTGCTCGATCAGGAAAAATCCCCGTCTCCTGCAATAGCTGAACCCGCGAATACACAGCCGGCTGACAAATTGCCGGTTGAAGAAGCTGCCAAATCAACAGGAATTACCCAAAATCAGTCGCAATCTGCGGCGATGTCATTAAGGAATATACCTGAATTGCGTGCCCGCACACTGATCATCGCTATTGATGCAGGGCATGGCGGGGAAGACCCAGGCGCACGCGGAAGCAAGGGTTCCAATGAAAAGGACGTCACACTGGCAATCGCGCGCAAATTGAACACGCTGATAAATGATATGCCGAATATGCGCGGCGTGCTGATTCGTGATGGCGACTATTTCATACCGCTCAGCGGGCGTGTGGCCAAGACGCGCAAGGCCAGAGCCGATCTGTTTGTATCCATCCATGCGGACGCATTTATCAAGCCGGATGCACGCGGTTCGTCGGTCTTTGCGCTTTCCGAACACGGCGCTACCAGCACGGCTGCTCGCTGGCTGGCCAAGAAGGAAAATGAAGCGGATTTGATAGGTGGCATTAATATCGCAGTCAAAGATCGTTATCTGGCCCGCACCCTGCTGGACTTGTCGCAAACCGCCACGATCAACGACAGCATACGTCTTGCCCGGCATGTGTTGGGTGAGCTGGATCATATCAATGACTTGCATAGCGGTCATGTCGAGCAGGCCGGATTCGCCGTATTAAAATCGCCGGACATCCCGTCCATACTGGTGGAAACTGCCTTTATCAGCAACCCCAGCGAAGAGCGTCGCCTGAACGATGAGGATTATCAATTAAAGCTAGCCAATGCGGTTTTGAGTGGCATTAAACGCTATTTCTCCCAGAATCCTGCATTATCCAGACATAATATCGCGCAAAATAACTAGGGGATGTAAACGCCATGAATCAGCGACTAGTCAGAATATTGGGCGGAACAACGGTGAATTACCCCTACGCACTGGAAAGCAGGTATCCGCGCATCCTTGAAACGATCCTGTCGCTTTGGGATGATGATGAAATTGATAATTATTTTATGGAGTTGATGGTCAATGATCGGGGTGGTCGCTCCGGATTTTCTCCCGATATCGCTGCGGAGATCATGCATTTGAGTCTGGTTCACGCGGCTCAGGAACCGCCAGATAAGCACAAGGATATCTGGGATGCGGGTTCAGACTCGTTCGCCAATTTTACACCTCGTCCCGCAACCGACTGGACTGCTCCGGACGAACACGACAAAACCGAATTACAAAAACTGGATATTCCCTGTTCGCCGGAAGGTTTTTTTGAAGCCGCCGAAACCGGTAATCGCACGGCAGTCGCTTTATTTATCGAAGCAAAAACAAATACCGAAGTGCGCGACAATCGCGGCTGGACGCCCTTGATGACGGCGTCGTTCCATGGGCGTGATGAAATTGTCGAATTGCTTATTAAACATGATGCGGATGTTAATGCGCTTGATATGGGGGGTAACAGTGCCTTGCACTGGGCTGCTTTTGGGGGCTATGCGGGCTGTGCCAGACAACTCATCCAGAACCATGCCAGAATTGATGCACGTAATAACTTTGGCTGGACACCCTTAATACAGGCAACGGCGCGGAATCACCTGGATATAGTGGCGTTGTTGATTGATAGCGGGGTTAATCTGGATGCCGCAGTCGACGACGGCTATACCGCGTTGCATAAGGCGGCTGCGTTGGGCTATAGCGACATTGCCCGACTGTTGCTCGAGCAGGGAGCCGACCGCACGCTTAAGACAAACGATGGCGATACCGCAGAAAAGCTCGCCATCAAGAACCGGCAGGAAGCGGTTGCCAAGTTGTTTATGCCCGTTTCGGATAATTAAGCATACAGCAAATTGTCGGGATCCAGTTTGCGGCCCATCTCGGCAGCCTCTACGAAAGAAGACTCGTCACCGATATCTTTCAACCGGTTTGCCAGTGCCGCAAAGCTATCTTTATCGCCGCGTTTTTCATAGATACTCAGCAGAACAAGATACCCATAGGTGTTTTGGGTGTTGGCCCTGATTGCCTGAATCAGTACCTCCTCAGCCAGTTTGTCATTGCCGGTGCGCAGGTGTTTTTTTGCTTCCAGTAACATTGCGTATTCAGGGGGTACGATAGGTGTGCTGGTCTGTTCGGCGTGAGGCGCAGCTTCAATCGATTGCTCGTCGAATGGCCATGGTTTTAGCGATTCGGTGACAAGTTGCTTCCCTTTTTCTGCAAGTAATGGCGCAGTGTTTTGCTGTTCTTCGGCAGGTAACGGTGCGGCTTGTTCCTCTTTTTTCTCAGAAAATGACACCATGACAGGCATTGCTGCTTTTTCAGCCGTCAATGAGGAAATGACAGCATCGGCATTCTTTTCAGTCAAAGGCGTAACCTTGACCGGAAATATCATTTTTTTGTTCTGATACGGTGTTATCAAGGGTGAATCTGGCTGGTCTTCGTGCAAGTCATCAAACGGGCCTTGTATTTTTTGTTGTGACTTGCGATACCAGACCAGGCCGGAAACAGCCAATAGCAATGCCATGAACGCGAGCGCCAGTCTATTCACTTCAAAAAATGTCTCTGGTTCAGGTAAAGGTTGAGCCAATGGGGCGGCAGTCTGAAGTTTTCCGGTCTCCTGTTCAGTGTCGTGAATGCTGCTAGCCGCTCCACTTGATGACTGTATGCCTGAGGTTGCGTCCAGGGATAGCTGATTGGTAAGTGACAGTCTGTCCTGTAATGATTTGATTGCTGCCTGCATTGCACCCAGTTGTGCATTCAGGTCTTCGAGTGTTTTTTCCTTTGCAATCAATTCTTCATGTAAGGCATCGGTGCTCGCGCCCGTAGCAGGATCGTGGCGGGAAATGGATAAGGACATGGCGAGTTTCATCCGAGGCGCGCGATCCTGATCATTCGCGGCCGCCCCGGGTAGAACTCCGGGTGTGGCTTGAGTCGCCATCATCCTGTGGGCAGCGCGTTTATTGCGCTTCAAGGCGGGCTTGGCCTGCTTGTTTGCTATCACTTGCCTATCGCTTGCACCGTTTGACTTGGTTTCAGCGCTCGCTTGATGAGAAACGTCTTGAGAAGGCTGGCGGATAATGAGCGGCTGTACAGCAGTCGTCGATTCTTCTTGCGAGGAAGGGGAGGGGTCAAGTAAAAAAGTATATGCCTTGATAAATTTCCCGGATTTCGAGGCAGTCTCAATGAGCAAATTGACGAAAGGGTCGTCTATTGGATACGACGTAACCACGCGTATAAACGGCGGTGTTCCTTGATTGTTGACAAGTTGAAATTGGAATTTGTGACCATCAGGATATTGCAGATCGGTTGTATTGTATGCCTCGATATCTGCCAGCCGTATTTTGAGCTGCTGGCCATCCGCCACATTGAGATCAGTTAAGGCGATTTTTGCTGTGAGCGGCTGACCCAGATGGCTCAGTACCTGAATCTCGCCGAGCAAGAGTGCGTTGGCATTTGATACAAATACAGCAGTGACGAAAAACATCCCTAACTGGCAGAAAAGTCTCATGTAGCGCTGCGTCTTATTTTTCATTAAAAATATAAACGGTATTATTGACGCGGGATTGTAACCATATTCCTCATGTTTGGGGCGAAATCAGCTCGGAAACACGCCCGTTGAAAGGTACCGGTCGCCACGATCACAAACGATGAATGCAATGACCGCATTCTCGACGTGTTGTGAAACGCGTAAGGCGACGCTCAGTGCGCCACCGGATGAAATGCCGCAAAAAATTCCTTCCTCGTGCGCCAGTCGGCGCGTCATTATTTCCGCGTCTGACTGACTCACCAGTTCCAGTTTGTCGACATTTTTATTGTTATAGATTTTCGGCAAATAGGCTTCCGGCCATTTACGGATACCGGGAATTTGTGCACCTTGCTCAGGCTGCACACCAATTATTTGCACGGCGGGATTCTGTTCCTTGAAGAATCGCGAGCAACCCATGATGGTGCCGGTGGTGCCCATACTGCTGATGAAGTGAGTGAGATTACCCTGAGTATCACGCCAAATTTCAGGGGCTGTGCCTTCATAATGTGCGAGCGGATTATCAGGATTCGAAAATTGATCCAGAATCAGGCCGCGACCCGCTGCGCGTAGTGCTTCCGCTGTGTCTCGGGCCAGTTCCATGCTGCCTTCTTTTGCAGTCAGTACCAGCTCTGCACCGAACGCTCGCATGGTCTGACGACGCTCCACGCTTTGATTTTCCGGCATGACCAGTATCATCCGATAGCCGCGCATCGCAGCCGCCATCGCCAGCGCGATACCGGTATTGCCGCTGGTTGCCTCGATCAGCGTATCACCCGGTGCAATCTCACCGCGCTGTTCGGCGCGCATAATCATCGAAAGAGCGGGTCTGTCCTTTACTGAGCCGGCCGGATTGTTGCCCTCCAGCTTGGCCAGCAGTACATTGCTGGTGTTGCCAGGAATACGTTTGAGTTGCACCAGCGGCGTATTGCCAACGAAATTTTCTATGGATGGGTACATCGTCTTATATTCGATTTTCCAAAGGCGCAATGATAACTGCGCTGGCAGAAAACTGCATGACGATGCACCGAAATATATTTGATGGCAGGCTGTACGAGATTTTTTGTGCGCGGCTGGCACATCAGCTTATCTACCCGCACTACACGCGTTACCGGGCGGTTTTTTCATCGTCTTCGTCAAGAGGCCACAATTGATGCGCATCCAGCAGTAAACGGTAGCGCGTTTCGTTGGCATCCAGTCGTGCAAGGGTCTCGGTCAACGAAGACTCCAGCGCAAAACGGCGTGCGGTGAGGCTGTCCGACAGGCTGCTCTCACCCAGACGATAAGCCTTGGCGACCAGTTCGGCATTGTTGCGTATCGCCAGCGCAGCTAGCTGCGCATGTTGCCAGGCTTCGAAACCTTTTGTAGCCTGGAGATGCGCGGCATAAATATCGCCTTCCAGACGGCGTCTGACAAAGGCTTCCTGGTCGGCGGCAATCTCGGCTTGCTGTTGGACGCCCTCTGCGGTGGCATTGCGATGTCCGAACGAGAACGGTACGCTGACGTAGACACCCGTTACTTTTTCATTTCCGGCTGATTCACTCGAATAGCGCAGGCCGACGACAGGGTCGGGAAGCTGGTCGGCGCGACTGCGTTGCGCCAGCAGGTGTTGCACATGGCTGTGTTCCTGCACCATGGCGAGTTCATGGTTGTCATCGAGTATGCGTGATTTCCAGAACGCAAAATCATGTTCGATAGCTTGAGGCGTAGCGGGCGGGATGTTAAGGTTTAGCTGGATGGCAGGGAAACTGCGTGTCAGATCGTTGCCCGCCAGTTGTGCCCGCAACAGGGTCTGATGCCATGAAACGTTCGCTTGTGCCGCAGCGGCTTGTGCCAGGTTTAATTCAAGTTTGGGCGCGTCACCCGCCTTGACGCGTTTTTCGACCATTTGTGCCAACTGCCTGAGGATGTCTGACTGTTGCTCCCACAGGGTGGCTTGAGCTTGCTCGCGTTGCCATACAAACCACTGTCGCAATAGGCTGCGCCCGGCTTCGTGGCGCGCATCACCCAGCGTGTATTTTGCCCGGGCAACACTGGCCGCACCGATATTATTATCAATACTTGCTTTGTTAAACAGACGTAGCGGGCGTTCCAGCGCAACATCCCATTCCTGTAATTTTTGTCCTGTGCTGGCGATGCTGCGTTGTGATGAGCCTGCACGCAGGTTGAACTCGTGGGGGCCGCTATTCCACTTGCGCTGGTTGGCTAGTTCCATTTTTAGGCCGCTGTTGGCATTCAATACCATCAGATGTTCATCTAACGCGCGTTCGACTTGTGCCAGTGGCGGCAGGTCGGGCTGACTTATTTCCGCAGCATTTGTCAATCCACTGAGCAATGACGCACCAACGAAATAACTAACGACTAACGACTTACGACTGTTAACTGTTTTCCTCATGCCAGCCTCCCGAATTCAATCACCGGCGTCATCCAGTAGGCAATTTCCGGATTGGCTTGTTCACGCTTGAGATGTGTGATGAGTTCGTGCGCATCTTCAATATTCATCACGCTGACAATCTGTACACGTTGCGAACGTCCTCGCACTTGCTCCAGCATGCTGGGTAATTTTTCTTTCTGGCTGCCGCCTTCAATACGCGTCAGGGAAAAACCGCGCACCCACTCGGGATGCTCCAGCAGGTGATCGACCAGGTGTTCTTCCTGAGAGCGATGGCAGACCAGAGTCAAACAGCAATTCATATCTTTCATGTTGATTTCCTTACGGTTTCAAGGCCGAAACGGCGGTACAGGATAGGTAGCATGATCAGCGTCAACAGCGTCGAACTGATCAGTCCCCCGGTTACCACGATGGCGAGCGGCTTCTGGATCTCAGAACCGGGACCGGTGGCAAACAGCACCGGCAACAGGCCAAAGGCAGTGATGCTGGCGGTCATCAAGACGGGGCGCAAACGACGCTTCGCACCTTCAAACACGACTTGGGTGATATCCATCCCCTCGGCGTGTAACTGGTTAAAGTAGGACACCATCACCACACCATTGAGTACCGCAATGCCGAGCAGTGCGATGAAGCCGACCGAAGCAGGGACGGACATATATTCTCCGCTGATCCATAAGGCAAAGATGCCGCCGATCAATGCAAACGGGATGTTGGTGAGCACCAGCACGGCTTGTCTGACCGAACCAAAGGTGGCGAACAACAGCATGAAAATCATGCCAAGTGCCACTGGCACCACCACGGCAAGCCGCGCCGCTGCACGTTGCTGATTCTCAAACTGTCCGCCCCAGGTCAGCGTGTAGCCTGGAGGGAGGGTGATGTTGCTTGCTACGGCAGTTTTTGCCTCTTCAACAAAACCGACCAGGTCACGGTCGCGTACGTTGCTTTGTACGACCACCATGCGCATGCCATTTTCCCTGTCAACTTTTACCGGGCCATCCGTGCGCTCCAGTTTGGCCACTACGGATAAAGGTATGCTTTGGCCGTTGGGTAGGGGCAGCGTGAGGGCTGCGAACAGGGCGGGCGAGTGTTGAATGTCAGTCTCGCCACGTATGATGAGTGGTGTGCGTCGACCATTTTCAATAATGGTGCCGAGTTGCTGGCCTTCGATCTGGCTGCGCAGGGTCGTGCCGATGTCATCTACATTCAGCCCGAGGCGTCCGGCAGCAAGTCGGTCTATCTCCACGCGAAAATATTGCACGCCACTATTTTTGACTGTAAAAACATCCTCACTGCCCCGGATAGCCTCCAGTAACGTGACCATTTTCTCGGCGGTTTCATTCAGCTTGTTCAAGTCCGTGCCGAAGATTTTAATTGCAATGTCGCCGCGAGCGCCCGTGAGCATTTCCGAGACGCGCATCGCAATTGGCTGGGTGAAGTTGTATTCCACCCCGGGGAAATTCTCCATTACTTTTCGGACGTGATCGGCGATGGCGGTTTTGTCCTTGCTGCGCCATTCTGCCTGGGGCTTGAGTACCAGAAAGTTGTCGGTCTCATTCAAGCCCATGGGGTCGAGACCTAGCTCGTCTGCACCGGCACGCGAGACGATGCCTTTGACTTCCGGTACCTCCCTGAGTATGGCTTGCTGGATACGCTGGTCGATGAGGGCGGTTTGTGCGATGTTGATGGAAGGTAGTTTGGATACCTGCATAATAAGGTCACCTTCATCCATCTCTGGCATAAAGGCCTTGCCTATCAGTGTATACACGCCACCGCTGATGACCAGCATGGCCAGCGCAATGCTGATCACCACACGTTCCTTGTTCAGCGCGCGTTCCAGCATCGGAGCATAGATCGCCATGGCGCGGCGCACCAGCCATGGTTCATCGTGGCTGGCCGTCTTGAGTAACAGGGATGAAAGCATCGGCACTATGGTCAGCGAAAGTATGAGTGAAGCTGCCAGTGCGAACACAATGGTCAGGGCGACCGGAATGAATAGCTTGCCTTCCAGTCCTTGCAGTGTCATCAGTGGCAAAAATACAATAATAATGATGGCGACTCCCGCAGCTACGGGTGTGATGACTTCTTTTGTCGCGCGGTAAATGACGTGCAGATGAGAAATGTGCGCGCGTTTGTTGGCGAGGTGATTAATGATGTTTTCCATAACCACGACCGAACCATCTACCAGCATGCCGATGGCAATCGCCAGTCCGCCCAGGCTCATTAAATTGGCTGACATGCCAAACTTTTGCATCAGGATGAAGGTGGTCAGCACTGCGAGCGGCAGGGTGATGGCGACCACGATAGCCGCCCGCAAATTGCCGAGAAAAAGCACCAGCAATATCACCACCAGTACAATGGCTTCAGTCAGCGCCTTGGAAACCGTGCCTATCGCGCGGTCTACCAGACTGCCGCGATCATAAAATACCTGAGTGCTTACGCCATGGGGTAGTGTAGGTGCCAGTTCTTTCAATTTGGCCTGAACTCCGGCAACAACTTTTTGGGCATTTGCGCCGCGCAGGCCCAGTACCAGGCCTTGCACTGCTTCTCCTTTGCCGTCTTTGCTGACTACGCCGTAACGTGTCATGCTGCCGATGCGTACCTGTGCGACATCACTGATGCGTATCGGATTACCAGCGGGGCTGGTTATGACGATATTACGCAGGTCCTGCAGGTTTTTGATGCTCCCTTCGGCGCGTACCAGCAAGGCTTCGTCGCCATCGTTGATGCGTCCGGCACCCTCGTTGCGGTTGTTTAACTGTATTGCCTGTTGCAGCATTGCAAAGGAGATTCCATGCGATGCGAGCGCATTGTGGTCTGGCACAACCTCAAAGCTGCGCGCAAAGCCACCGAGCGAATTGACATCCGCCACGCCGGGCAGGGTGCGCAATGCAGGACGTATTACCCAGTCAAGGATGGTACGACGTTCTTCGAGTGAAACGCCGTCGCCTTCAACGGTGAACATGAACATTTCACCCAGTGGGGTGGTGATAGGTGCGAGACCGCCGGAAGCAGAAGGTGGTAACTCGCGCTGTGCGTTGCTCAGACGTTCAGCAACCTGCTGGCGGGCCCAGTAAATGTCGGTCCCGTCGTTGAAGTCGATGGTGATGTCGGCAATCGCGTATTTAGATATAGAGCGCATGATGCGCTGATTGGGAATGCCCAGCATTTCCAGTTCAATGGGAGCGACGATGCGCGCCTCGACCTCTTCGGGAGTCATGCCCGGTGCCTTCATGATGAGTTTGACTTGTGTCGAGGAAACATCAGGGAACGCATCAATCGGCAGGTCACGGAACGAGACGATGCCTGCACCGACCAGCAGCAACGTTAACGCGGCTACCAACAAGCGTTGCGTCAGGGAGAATTCAACCAGTTTGGAAAACATCAGTTACCCCCGCCGATGCCCATCATGCTGGATTTGAGGGCTGAAATACCGCCCACAGCGATTTTTTCATCGCCCTTTAGTGCACCGCTGATGACGCTGTTGTGTGCGCCTTCGTTGACTATGTTGATGGTTTGCGCACGAAAACCTTGTGACGTCCTTACGAAAAGCACGGGCTTTCCTGAAATGCGCGCAATTGCGCTGTTGGGAATTTCCCACTGCGCCACATTATTGGCGGCAGTGCTTATGCTGGCTTCGACAAACTGGCCGGGGCGCAGATTTTCTGTGCCATGCTGAACAAGGGCTCGCAACAAGATGGTCTGGTTGGATCCGGTCAGGCTGCGTGCAATCGCAGTAATTGTGCCACCGGCGGAATATGCAGGAATGGTAATTAATGCGCCTATCTTGATATTGTGGCTGACAGCCAATGGCACCTGAATTTCCAGAGCGAGTGGATCAAGTCGGGCAATCTTGAAAATAACTACGGCCGCATCAAGACGTTGTCCGGCACTGGCAGTTTTCTCTAATACAACGCCATCAATGGGGGCTGTCAGGGTAAGTGAACTGCTCAAATTATTGCCAGATTGCAACTGTGCAATTGCATTATCTGACATTCCAGAAAGGCGCAGCACTTGTTTGCGTTCTGACAGGGTGGCCTGTGTTTCGAGAGCCAGACCACGGGCAGCGCGATAGCGGCTTTCGGAAATAATGCCGTCCTTATATAAGGATTCGTCACGTACCAGATTATCGCGAGCAAGTTGAGTTTGCACATTAGCCAGCAATAAGCCACGTTGTGCTTCGGCCAAAGCCGGGCTTTGCAGGCGAGCAATCGGTTGGCCCTTCTTTACGCTGTCGCCTACGCCAACTAGCATTTGTTCAACCATCGCAGGGAGTGGTGTACTGATGACAAACAATTGATTGCCGGGAATGACAACATGAGCGGGTAGTCCGGAAATTTCGCCAGAATGTTTACTTGGCAGGGCAGCCGTAGTAATGCCTAGAGATTGTATTTGCTTGGTGTTAACAACGATATTCTCATTCGCGTAAACCGGTTGAATGATAGACAGGGTAATAAGCCCGAGAATAAGTGAGGCATTCTTCATGTAAAGCTCCGGTATGGGCAAAGTTTGCTGCGCATTTTACTGGTTGAATAGGGAAAGTTCACAGCTATAGTCCTGCATAGTGCCGCAATGGTTCATTAATGCTAAGAAAATAGTAAAAAATAAAATATCGTTTGACGAGGATGAGTGCCTTTGCTATAGTCCGTTTTCTGACGCGGGGTGGAGCAGCTCGGTAGCTCGTCGGGCTCATAACCCGAAGGTCCTTGGTTCAAATCCAAGCCCCGCTACCAAAGTTAAATCAAGGGGTTAGATGACAAATCTGACCCCTTTTTTTAATAGCCAAAATCTGATTCCCACCTCTATTCCCACCAGTCCTTTTGTTAATCTATGGCATTAAATGAAGCTTCCCACCCTCCTCCATCCTCCCTCCGTCTCCCCATCCATCTTCACTCCCACATCTTGACCACTCTCTTAGCCGGTATCTTGATCTCCGCCCCCGATTGATGAATTGTGGTCAGTACGCGAGGTAGGATTCGATGGAAGGAATTTTTTAGTACCAGAAAGGAATAAAGGGGGGATTCTTGCTTTGGGGGG
>JAUSAO010000042.1 GCA_030652475.1 Gallionella sp.
TTCCGGATATGTTCCGATATATTACTCACCCGTTCGCCACTAACTCGGGAGCAAGCCCCCAAGCCCGTTCGACTTGCATGTGTAAAGCATACCGCCAGCGTTCAATCTGAGCCAGGATCAAACTCTTAAGTTCAATACCTGATAAAACATCTAGCCATTCCACTAAGCTGTCAAAATACGACAACCAAGTGGCTGGTTATGTTTTGGTTCTCTGCAGAACCGATCTTACTCAAAGAAAATCATTGACATGATTTTTTTCAACTTCGTGTAAGTACTACTATATTTTAAAGTCGTTTATCAACCCAAAGGCCAATAAACTTCCCAAAAACCAAGCACCTACACTCGTCGATTGTTTAATTAGTTTTTTAAAGAGCATTCGCTGTGTCAGCGAAGAGGTGCGCATTATAGAGACTTGAAACTCGTTGTCAACTTTAATTTCACACTTCTTTTTGTTTCGTTTCAACTTCAGTTCAAGGTTTAAGTTTGATAATCATTTTATTGATTATTAAGTAGTTTTGTATTACATCACCACTTCCTCACAACCCCGCTTCAGCGAAGAGGTGCGCATTATAGAGATCAAAAACCTCACGTCAACTCCTTTCGGCAAAATTCTTAAAATAAGTTTTTACTGCGCTGTTTGCACGCACTTTAAATTAAACATGCGGCGCATCACGGTATGTGACTATGGCATTGGTTCCGCCCATAAACAAAAAACCGCAGAGTCCGTCTGCGGTTTTCATTACAGCCAGCTCGCGGACATAGTCCGCATAGACTTAGTGGTATTTGCGGCTTAACTCATGCACGGCCGCAACCATCGCGGCAACATTTTCCGGATTGGTGTGCTGCGAAATACCGTGACCCAGATTGAACACATGACCGCTACCGTAGCCGTAGCTGCTCAGCACCTTTTCAACCTCATTGCGAATCGCATCAGGATTTGAGAACAACACCGCAGGGTCGAGATTGCCCTGCAAGGCGACCTTGTCGCCAACCTTCTGACGCGCGATGCCAATGTCCATAGTCCAGTCCAGACCGATTGCATCGCAACCAGTCGCGGCAATGCTGTCTATCCACAAACCGCCGCCCTTGGTGAACACCACGTTAGGAATGCGCACGCCGTCTTTTTCCTTGATCAGCCCTTCCACGATGCGCTGTATGTAAGGCAGCGAAAATTCATGGTAAGCAGCGTGCGACAGCACCCCACCCCAGGAATCGAAAATCATCACGGCCTGTGCACCGGCTTCGATCTGTGCATTCAGATATGCGATCACAGACTGGGTCGTCACTTCGAGAATGTGGTGCATCAGCTTGGGCTCGTTGTACATCAGCGTCTTGACGCGTGCATAATCGTCGCTGCCGCCGCCTTCAACCATGTAGCAGGACAACGTGAACGGGCTGCCTGAGAAACCGATCAGCGGAACGCGACCATCCAGCGTCTTGCGGATTTGTGATACCGCATCGGTCACATAACGCAGCGTCTTGTCGATGTCCGGCACCTGCAGCGCCATGATGGCCGCTTCGTCGCGCAATGGACGTTCAAACTTGGGACCTTCGCCATCCGCGAAATACAGACCCAACCCCATCGCATCCGGCACGGTCAGAATATCGGAGAACAGAATAGCCGCATCCAGAGGATAGCGATCCAGCGGCTGCATAGTGACTTCGGTTGCGAAGTCGGGATTCTTGCAAAGCCCCAGAAAGCTGCCTGCGCGCGCACGGGTTGCGCGGTATTCCGGCAAAAAGCGGCCAGCCTGACGCATCATCCACATCGGTGTGTATTCGGTAGGCTGACGCAGCAGTGCGCGCAGGAAGGTGTCGTTCTTTAATTTGAAGTTCATGTTTGCCTTTTATTTTCGTATTCGTTGGACGGGATTGCGCCCATCCGCTACCAGTTAACGTGGTAAAACAGACGATCCAGTCAAAAACTCATCCACTGCACGTGCGCACTGGCGGCCTTCGCGTATCGCCCAGACGATCAGTGACTGACCACGACGCATGTCGCCGGCCGCAAAGACCTTGTCCACGCTGGTGCGGTAATCGTCGGTATTAGCCTTGATGTTACCGCGCCCGTCTTTTTCCACGCCGAACGCATCCAGTACTTTCTGCACCGGATTGACAAAACCCATCGCCAGAAATACCAGATCCGCTTTCAGCTCGAACTCGCTGCCCGCGACTTCGACCATCTTGCCAGCAACCCATTCGACGCGCACGGCACGCAATTTCTCGACCTTGCCATTGCTGCCGACGAATTCTTTGGTCGCAATCGCCCAGTCGCGGCTGCAACCTTCTTCGTGCGAACTGGAGGTGCGCAGCTTCAGCGGCCAGTTAGGCCAGGTCAGCGACTTGTTCTCCTGCTCGGGCGCACGCGGCATCACTTCGATCTGCGTGACCGACAACGCACCGTGACGATTAGAGGTGCCCACGCAATCCGAGCCGGTATCACCGCCACCGATGACCACCACATGCTTGCCGGTGGCCATGATCTGTTCTGGCATGCTGTCACCCGCATTGACACGGTTTTGCTGCGGCAGGAACTCCATCGCGTTATAAATGCCGCTCAATTCGCGGCCGGGAACCGGCAGGTCACGCGGCGTTTCCGAACCACCGGACAATACCACCGCATCGAATTCAGCCAGCAATGCCTCAGGTGATATCGTTTCCGTGGCCATGTTATTCACGCCCGCTTCACATTCCGTACCGACAAATACCGACGTTCTGAATGTGACGCCTTCGGCTTCCATCTGTGCGACACGACGGTCGATGTGTGACTTTTCCATCTTGAAATCGGGAATGCCGTAACGCAGCAGGCCACCGATGCGGCTGTTTTTCTCGAACAGCGTCACGTCATGACCTGCACGCGCCAGTTGCTGCGCACAGGCCATGCCGGCAGGGCCGGAACCGACCACGGCGACTGTTTTTCCCGTCTTGGTAGCGGCGATTTGCGGAACGACCCAGCCCTGCTCCCAACCCTTGTCTATGATCGCATGCTCGATGGATTTGATGCCCACCGCGTCATTGTTGATATTCAGCGTACACGCCGCTTCGCAGGGTGCCGGGCATAAACGTCCGGTAAATTCCGGGAAGTTGTTGGTTGAATGCAGCACATCCAGCGCCTGTTTCCAATCTCCGTGATATACCAGATCATTCCAGTCCGGAATGATGTTGTTAACCGGACATCCCGAGGTACAGAACGGGATGCCGCAATCCATGCAACGCGCCCCTTGCTGCTTCGCCTGATCATCTGTCAGATGCAGCACAAACTCTTTATAGTTGGTGAGCCGCTCTGCGACCGGCAGACTTGCCTCTGACAGACGGTCAAACTCCATGAATCCAGTTGGCTTACCCATTATGCAGCCTCCCCTTGCTTGGTTTTTTGTGCGGCTTGCTCCTGCAAGGCGCGACGATAATCCGTCGGCATGACCTTGGTGAATTTAGGCAAATAGGCCGCCCAATTTTCCAGGATCAACCTTGCGCGCTCACTACCGGTGTACATCAGATGCTTCTCTATCTGCTCACGCAAAGCATGTTCATCAGCCTTATTGAGGTGATTGAAGTGCACGCGACCATGACTCTCCGGGACTTCATCGGTACTGTCCAGCACAGCCAGCTCTTCGAGTACCGGCTCCAGCGCCACCATGGTCAGATTGCAGCGCTTCTCGAAATCGCCCGTCTCATCCAGCACATAGGCCACGCCACCTGACATCCCTGCCGCGAAGTTACGTCCGGTCTGTCCCAGCACGATCACCATGCCGCCGGTCATATATTCGCAACCGTGATCGCCCAATCCTTCGACGACCGCAATCGCACCGGAATTTCGCACCGCGAAGCGTTCGCCCGCCACGCCATTGAAATAACATTCGCCGGAGGTTGCACCGTACAGCACGGTATTGCCGACGATGATGTTCTCATGTGCAACCAGATTAGCGTCGCGTGGCGGCATAATGGCGATGCGTCCGCCACACAGCCCTTTGCCCACATAATCGTTGCCTTCACCGCGCAATTCAAACGAAATACCGCGCGACAGAAAGGCACCGAAACTCTGTCCTGCCGTCCCGTTGAATTTCACCTGTATGGTGTCAGACGGCAATCCTGCCTGACCATAACGCTTGGCCACTTCATGCGACAGCATGGTACCGACCGTGCGGTTGACACTGCCGATAGCGCTATCGATCACCACCGGTTTCTGATCGTTCAATGCCGCCTGCGCAGCGGCGATCAGGGTATTATCCAGCGCTTTTTCCAGCCCGTGATCCTGCGCTTCGGCATGCTGACGCGCCACGCTGACCGGCATATCAGGCTGGTAGA
This sequence comes from Gallionella sp., assembly GCA_030652475.1. Lineage (GTDB taxonomy): Bacteria > Pseudomonadota > Gammaproteobacteria > Burkholderiales > Gallionellaceae > Gallionella. The sequence continues at coordinate 4,306 of JAUSAO010000042.1, forward strand.
ACACCTTTGAGAAGTCCAGCCCCTGCGACTTCCAGTGTGCGATGCTGTGTTTTACATCCAGCAAGTCGCTGCGTCCGATCAAATCGACGAAACGGCGAATGCCCATTTGCGCCATCAGTTCACGGAGCTCTTCGGCGACGAAGAAGAAGTAATTGACTACATGCTCAGGCTGGCCGGTGAATTTGCGACGCAATTCAGGATCCTGAGTAGCAACGCCGACCGGGCAGGTATTGAGGTGACACTTGCGCATCATGATGCAGCCTTCGACCACCAGCGGTGCCGTGGCGAAACCGAATTCATCCGCACCCAGCAGCGCGCCGATCAGCACATCGCGGCCCGTCTTGAGCTGGCCATCCACCTGCAAGGCGATACGTCCGCGCAACTGGTTCAGCACCAGCGTCTGTTGCGCCTCGGCCAGACCCAGCTCCCACGGCGTTCCTGCATGCTTGATGGAGGACATCGGCGAAGCACCGGTACCGCCGTCAAAACCGGACACCACAATGTGGTCGGCCTTGGCCTTGGACACACCCGCAGCTACCGTGCCCACACCCACTTCGGAAACCAGTTTCACCGAAATCGAAGCGGACGGATTGGCGTTTTTCAGATCATGGATCAACTGAGCCAAGTCTTCGATGGAATAGATGTCGTGGTGCGGCGGTGGCGAAATCAGCCCCACGCCGGGAACCGAGAAACGCAACTTGGCGATGTACTCTGACACTTTGTGCCCGGGCAGTTGACCGCCTTCGCCCGGCTTCGCGCCTTGCGCCATCTTGATCTGTATCTGATCCGCATTAGCCAGATATTCGGCAGTTACGCCGAAACGTCCCGACGCCACCTGTTTGATTTTAGAACGCAGCGAATCGCCCGCCTTGAGTTCGCGGTCACTTTCGATGCGGCTCTTGCCGATGATATCGGACAGCATTTCGCCGCCCTTGAACACCTGAAAGCGCGCCGCGTCTTCGCCGCCTTCACCGGTATTGGACTTGCCGCCCAGACGATTCATCGCAATGGCCAGCGTGGTATGCGCTTCCGTCGAAATCGAACCGAGCGACATTGCACCCGTGACAAAACGCTTGACGATCTCTTTCGCGGGCTCGACTTCTTCCAGCGGCACGGCTGTGCCCGCTGGTTTGACCTCGAACAGGCCACGCAAGGTCTTCAGCTTGGTGCTTTGCTCGTTGATGAGCTGTGCGTATTCCTTATAAGTGGCGGTATTATTGGTGCGCGTCGCCATTTGCAATTTTGCGATGGAATCCGGCGTCCACATATGCTCTTCGCCGCGCACGCGGTAAGCGTATTCGCCGCCCGCTTCCAGCGCGTTCGCCAGCACCGGATCCGCGCCGAATGCGTTGCGATGTGTGCGCTGCGCCTCTTCCGCCACTTCGGCCAGGCCTATGCCTTCAATCTGGGTTGCCGTGCCGGTGAAATACTCGGCCACGAAAGACGCGTTCAGGCCGATCGCCTCGAATATCTGCGCGCCGCAATAGGACTGATAGGTGGAGATGCCCATCTTGGACATGACCTTCATCAGCCCCTTGTTGATCGCCTTGATGAAACGCTTGTTGGCTTCCCTGGCATCCACATTGGCTGAATGATTCAACGTCGCAATCGTTTCATAGACCAGCCACGGACACACGGCTTCCGCGCCGTAACCGGCCAGCAGCGCAAAGTGATGCACTTCACGCGCCGAACCGGTATCGATGACCAGGCCGGTGCTGGTGCGCAATCCCGCACGCACCAGATACTGATGCACGCGAGAACACGCCACCAGTGCAGGAATCGCCACACGCTCGGATGACATGGCGCGATCGGACAGGATCAACACGTTGTAACCCTCGGCCACGGCCTGATCGGCGGCGGCGCACAATGCGCCAACGGCGGCTTCGCACCCCGACTGACCGACCGGATAGGTGATATCCAGCACCAGCGAGCGATAGCGCCCCTGCGTGAGCGTATCGATATTGCGCAGCTTGGCAATGTCCTCGTTCGACAATACCGGCTGATGCACTTCCAGACGCAACGGCGGATCCGTCTCGTCTATGCCCAGCAGATTGGGCTTGGGCCCGATAAACGAGGTCAGCGACATGACGATTTCTTCGCGTATCGGATCAATCGGCGGATTGGTTACCTGCGCAAACAGCTGCTGGAAATAATCGTAGAACGAGCGATTCTTGTTCGACAATACCGCGAGCGCGGCATCTGCACCCATCGAACCGGTCGGCTCTTCACCGGCCGCCGCCATCGGTGCCAAGATAAATTTGATATCTTCCTGCGAATAGCCGAATGCCTGCTGTGTATCCAGCAAGGATGCGTTCAAGGTGTTTTCACCGGCAACGGCAGGCATATCGCCCAGGAAGAAGCGCGACTGTGCTATCCAGTCACGGTATGGCTTGGCATTGGCGAGCTGGTTCTTCAGTTCGATGTCGTCCACGATACGGCCTGCTTCCATGTCGATCAGGAACATCTTGCCCGGCTGCAAACGCCATTTCTTGACCACCTTGTGCTGGGGAATATTCAGCACGCCCATCTCGGATGCCAGCAGCACCACGTCGTCATCGGTAATCAGATAGCGCGCAGGGCGCAAGCCGTTACGGTCCAGTGTCGCGCCTATCATCTTGCCATCGGTGAAGGCCACTGCGGCAGGGCCGTCCCACGGCTCCATCAGCGCGGCATGGTATTCGTAAAAGGCGCGGCGCTCTTCATCCATCAACGGATTGCCCGCCCATGCTTCGGGGATCAACAACATCATCGCGTGCGGCAGGGAGTAACCACCGGCCACCAGCAATTCCAGCGCATTGTCGAAACAGGCTGAATCAGACTGACCTTCATCGATCAGCGGCCAGAGTTTTTCCAGGTCTTCGCCCAGAATTTTGGACGACATCGCCGCATGACGTGCGGCCATCCAGTTCACGTTGCCGCGCACGGTATTGATCTCGCCGTTATGCGCAATCATGCGGAACGGATGCGCCAGATCCCATGTCGGGAAGGTATTGGTGGAAAAACGTTGATGCACCAGCGCCAGCGCGCTGATCACCGTGGCATCCTGCAAGTCGGCGTAATACTGGCCTACCTGACTGGCCAGCAACATGCCCTTGTAAACGATGGTGCGCGCGGACAGCGAAGGGATATAGAAACCCTTGCCCTGCGCATTCGGCAGACCATTCACGGCGTGCTCGACCAATTTGCGGATCACGAACAACTTGCGCTCAAATGCATCCGTATCGGCGCAGTTTTCGCCGCACGCGATGAACACCTGACGAACCACGGGCTCGACCAGTCTGACGCCCTCGCCCAGAATGCTGCTATCCACCGGCACATCGCGCCAGCCCAATACAGACTGGCCTTCTGCCGCAATCTGGTCGACGATAATCTGTTCGCAGGCGGCGCGTGCCGCCGCATCGCGCGGCAGGAATAGCATGCCCACGCCATAACTGCCTTCTCCCGGCAACACCAGCCCGAGACTGGCGCATTGCACACGGAAGAACGCATCGGGAATCTGTAACAGGATGCCCGCACCGTCGCCTGCCAGCGGATCCGCACCCGTCGCACCGCGATGCGTCAGATTTTCCAGTATTTGCAGCCCCTGACTGACCATGTCATGGCTTTTTTTCCCCTTGATATGGGCGACAAAACCCACCCCACAGGCATCGCGCTCCTGGCGCGGATCATACAAACCTTGTTGCATCGGCAAAGAAGAGTTAACCACAGCGTTCCTCAATCAAATCAAACTGGAAATTTAAAACTAGAGCGCAAGCGGGATAGAAATGCCCGTGCATTCAGTAAGCGCGTTTTCCGGCTCTGCGGCTACACCGCGCCTTGTATTCGCGGCATTCGCCAAATTTTAAACGTCCTGTTAAAGCAAAAAAATGACGACACACGTCGCCATACCTACTACCCATACTCAAATACAAAAGCGAAAGGGCTGGAATCTTACCTTTAATCAGGCCTGCCAGCAACCGAAAGTGAGTAAAGACACGGCTTGATACGCATCACATGATTTACCTGACACGCCGGAATTAACATCAAAATTCACAGCCGGCAATGTTTCATGGCGCACGCCAAAACCGGAACCGGCGTAAAGTCATCTACCGTTCATCGTTCAACCCTTACCGCTGAAGGAAAAATATTTTCCGGTCATCGGCTGGCGGTCTATTTCATCGGGTATCACTTCATATGAGCCCGCAAACTCATCTATAGTCAAACCCACTCGAACAGGAACGACAATGGGGAATAAACACACACAGGCGGGTTTCACGTTGATGGAGCTGATGGTCGTAGTCGCTATTGCCGCCATATTGGCGACGATCGCCGCGCCATCCTTCACCGGCCTCATCAACGATACCAAGCAGTCTTCGCTTGCAAGCCAGCTTGTCAGCGACTTGAATCGTGCCCGCAGCGAAGCCATCAAACGCAATGCTCGTGTCGTGTTCTGCGTGCGCAATTCGGCAGGCACCGATTGTGGCACCGGAGCCAACTGGCAAAACGGCTGGCTGATTTGCTATGGCAGCACTGCGTGTGACACGACTGTCCCAACCGACGGCTCAGCAGCCAACCCGCTCGGTGTGCGTCAGGCTCTTGATTCAGGATTGACCCTCACCGGCAGCACAAATTTAATACGCTTCAACCCCAACGGCACCCAGGGTAGCGCAGGCAGCGCGACCTTGACGCTGAACGGCACATGGTCTGCCGCGACCGCCAGAACGATAAGTGTCGCCGCAACAGGCTATATCTCGAAGCATTAGGAGCGCGACATGCACAACACATCGAACAAATTTCAACGCGGTTTCTCGATGATAGAAGTATGGGTGACCCTGGTCATTATCGCCATCGCGCTGCTTGGCACGGCAGGCATGCAACTCTATGCAATGCGCATCAATCAGGGCGGGCAGTTTCGCACTCAGGCAGTCTTTCTGGCATCGGATATCGTCGAGCGCATGGAGGCGAACAAACAGGAGGCGATCAATGGCAGTTACGTACTGGGCAATACAACTAACGCCGGCACTCCGAGCACGGCATGTTCTGCTGCCGCATGCAATGCGGCCAGTCTGGCCGCTTATGACCTGAACCAATGGGGTAACGCGATTGAGGCGCTACTGCCGCAAGCAAGTTGGCAGATCACCCGAACCAGCGCCGGCAACCCGAGCACCTACCGCATCGTCATCAGCTGGACTGAACGCAGTACAGACAAAGTCAGCCACGGCGAGACGCTTTCCTACACGGCAACCCGAACCATAAGCAACTGACGCCATGAACACGTATAAACCCGCTACACGCTCATCGCCCCATGCGGCAGCAGGTTTCAGCCTGGTCGAAATGATGATCTCCATCACCCTGGGAATGCTGATCATCGCGGCCCTGGTCGGCGTGTTGATCAGCAACTCACGCAGTGCCAAAACCAACGATCGCAGCACGGAACTGCAAAGCAACGGACGGTATGCCCTGGATCACCTGCAGCGCGAACTCAGGCATGCCGGTTATCGCGGCTATACCTGGTCAGAACCAAGTACGCCCATCACCGCGATTACCCCCATTACCAATGAATGTCTGGGTGCGAGTGCGGCTGCCGGCAGCTTTGTCACCAATCTTCGCCAGGGAATATGGGGGGCAAACGACAGCAATCCCTATTCCGGGAATTGCCTTAATGTCGGCTATGTACGCGGCGATGTGCTGGTGATCCGCCATGTAGCCCATTCACCGCTGAGCACCAACACCACCAATGGCACTTTTTATTTCCGCTCCAGCTATGCCGTGGGCGAAATATTCAAGGGAACCGGCGCAGCGCCTCTGGCCGGTGCGCCGACACTCACCGGCGCACCGACACCACAAGCTGATTTCCAGCTACAGGAATATGTCTATTACATCGGCAGCGACGACAACGATGCCACCATTCCGGCCCTGCGCAGACGCGCCCTGGTCGGCAGCGGCATGGCAGACGAAATGGTGGCAAGCGGCATCGAACAGATGCAAGTGCAATATGGCCGGCTTGATACCGCCTTAAACACCCGCTATTTCAATGCAAATGGTATCAGCGGAAGCTCCACTGACACGCTTTTTACGGCGACCAGCTATGCATGGGACGAAGTCAATTCGGCGCGCATCTGGCTGCTGGCGCGCACTGCCAGAAGCGAGAATGGTTACAGCGACACCCGTACGTATGCCATGGGTGACCTCACCTACGGCCCGATGAACGACAACTTTCGCCGCCAGCTGTTTACAGCGGTCATACAATTGCGCAATTAAGGGCAAATGCCATGCGAAATAATCAGATCCTGACCTCGCGCCGCCAGCAATCCGGCGCCACCCTGATCATCGGCATGATCATATTGATACTGCTGATGCTGATCGGTTTAACCAGCATGAAGACCTCGGACATCCAGTTTCAACTGGCGGGCAATCTGCAATTTGAGAATGCCGCCATGAATAACGCCGAAACCACCATACACACGGCTGAAACCTGGTTAAAAACGGGGAACAATTACCGGAATGCAGGACTGGACAGCGATGCGTGCAATAGTCGCAGCGTTAATCACCTGTACCCACTGAACAGATCCGTGACGCCCCCCACGCCATGTTTGCCTGGTTATGGCGCACCAGGCAACGACCCGCTGACCATGACCTGGACAGACGCCAACTCTCTTGCCCTCGTGGATAACAGCGGCGTGGCCAATCCCAACCAACGCTACCTTATCGAGCTTATGTCCATTAACAACCGTCTGCTCGGCTCGGGACAGGCGGTAGGTGGTCGCTCCAACTCGGGTTGCAACCAGGTAAACACCTACCGGATCACCGCGCGCGGCACCAGCGCACGCGGCGCCACTAAATTTGTCCAGTCTTTCTACAGCGTTTTAAGCTGCTAACGATCATGGCAAAAACACCCCTTACGATGAAACCTGCCATGCTCGTTCCCCCACCCCCGTCCCCCCTCTCCCAAAGGCGAGGGGTACGGTTCGTCGCTTTGCGAGTTTCACATTAACCACGGAGGCGCATCATGTCCAAGTTTTCTTTGCAGCAGCAAAAACCCCAGATTTTTGGCCTGCTTGCCCTGTTCGGCATTACCCTGGCCGTCGTCAAGCTGTCTCTGGCCATCACCGCGTTTACCCCTGCGAATCAGCCCATAGGCTATGTTGCTCAGGATGAGGTAACCAATTACGTGCTAACCAGCGGCAACGAAACCCTGTTCCGTACCGAATACAGGCGCGATCGCTGGGGTGGTAACCTGTATGCCTATCCGCTGGACGCGGCCGGCAACGTACAAACCGCAGATGCGGAGCGCTGGGGCGGCGGGGCGGCGGCTCGCATAGACGCACAAAACTGGGATACGGGACGCTTTATCGCCACGATGAATACAGCAGGAACTGCCGTAGCCTTTCGGGCTGCCAGCCTGTCCGGCCCGGATACAACCGCAGGAACGCAACAGGCGACATTAAAAGCCACGATCAATGCCACCGCCTATACCAGCACACAAATTGTCAATTTCCTGCGCGGTGACCGCAGCAATGAAGGCGTCGGCACACTGCGTCAGCGCAGCTCGGCACTGGGTGACATTGTTCATTCCCGCCCTTATTACGTTTCAGATACAAGCAACCCCACTGTTTTTGTCGGCGCCAATGACGGCATGCTGCATGCCATCAACGCGAGCAATGGCACGGAGCGCTGGGCCTATGTGCCGTCCATGTTGATAGGAAAACTCCGGACGCTGGCCTATAGCCCCACCGACGCGTCCCTGACTTATGCTCACGACTATTTTGTGGACGGTCAGATCAATATTGCCAACATCACCACCTCCGGCAACAAACGCATACTGGTCGGCGGGCTGGGCGCTGGCGGCAAGGGCCTGTTTGCTCTGGACATAACCGGCAGCACAGGACTCGGAGCCGCCAGCGAAGCCGACGTCGCCAGCAAGATACTCTGGGAGATCACCCCGAGCAGACTGAATTTTGGGGGAGCCAGTACCGCAACCACCGCCTACGGCAAACTGGGCTATACCTATGGCACACCCTCGATAGCCAGGATAAACATAAGCGGAACGCCAACGGATGTGGTCATCATAGGCAATGGCTATGACGAGGCTGCCACGGGCGAATCCTATCTGTTTATCATCAATGCGGCGACGGGCGCGTTGATCAGAGCCATTCCTGCCGGCACGGCGGGTGCGGCCAATCCCAACGGCTTGTCAAACCCGGTCGCGATTGATGCAGATGGCAATGGTTATATTGACCGCGTCTACGTCGGCGACCTGAATGGCACGATGTGGAAATTTGATCTTTCCAGTTCGACCGCTGCATCGTGGAGCGCCAGTGCGCTGCTGGTAACCAGCCCTGCTCAAACGATTACCACCACTCCCGGGGTTGCCTTGCATCCCAACGGCGGCTACATGGTCAGCTTCGGTACCGGCAAAGTTTTCGCCGGTGTACAGGGCACCTACAATCCGGCTACTTCAGCCTGGACCACCGCCCCCACCGGCGATCTGGCCGACACCTCCGTCCATTATGTGTACGGCGTATGGGATGGCGCGCCCATCGCCAATACGACCGCATTGACTCAGACCCTCAGCGAGCGCTCCTACACCGCCAACGGCGTTACCACCCGCGTGCGCCGCAGCACGGCCAATCAACCCAACTGGGCCAGCGGCGGCACCCGATACTGGAAGGTGGCATTGCCGGCAGGAGAGCGCGTGATAGGCGAAGGTTCATTCACCGAAAACGGGCGTTTTTATTTCATTGCTTACAATCCAACCGTGACACCGTATCGTGTCCCAGGCACCACAACCGATATCTTTGGCGAGAACTGGTTAATGGAACTCAATTACCTGACGGGCGGTAGCAGCACCTCGCCTTTTCTCGACCTGGACAGCAATTTACTGCTGAACGATGCTGACCGCATTGTCTATACGTCTGCCGACACCCTGCCGGTAGACAAGGCTATCGGTGACCCTATCCTGACCCCGAATGAAAATGGCATCCCGGTGGGCAAATGGTTGTCCAACGGTGTGCAATCGCAACCCATACTGGTTCAGTTGCAGACACTGAATACCACCCTGTTCAATCAGAATCCGGATGTGATCTTTCCGGCCAACACGACCGTATCGCGCGGCGTGGCGGGCGGTCACTTCGACGTGGACAACTTTTACGGCACCAACAACAATTGCAGTAATGTAGACGGGGGGAGCGGCGGCGCCAAGGCCAGCGGCTCGATAACCTTCACTTATAGCGGCAGAGAAGACCCCAGCAATCTGACCATAAGCATAGCAGGCATCGAAATCGTCAATGGCAACCCGAGCCGATCCTATGCCAGCGACATGGCCACATGGGTCAGAGATCAAATAAATAATAATTCCAAGATCTATACAGCCTCACGCAACAACGGCGTGGTAACCATTACCGCCGTTAATCAGGGCGCAGCCTACAACGGCACGATCACCGTTTCATACGCTGATGCCGCGTTGAGCTATACGGTTAATCCCCTGACAGGCGGGCTCAACCCCACCACCCCCCCTTCCTCAACTTCAAATACGTTTTGCGATTATGTGCTGCACCATCACGAATATGACGATGAGTACGACAAAACCGGGGTGAATATGCTCAACGCCAGCGATGCGAATTACAACCTTTCCAAGGCGATTACCAGCACCTCGACCAACTTCAAGGTGCTGATGATGAATCAGTACCTGAACCCGGCGGTGAGTCTGCACATAGGCAACAACACCTACAATCCGGCCAGCTCCGTCGGCTATGTATCGATCAAGAATTATCAGGCCTCTACCGGCTTTGATATCGCCAGCGCGCCGACCTACAACCGGACCACCATCGGCAGTCTGGCCGTCAACATGCCGGTGGATGCCTTTTCTATCCGCGACTGGTGGGGAAGCGGCGACGCGCGTGCCGGACTGCATTCTGTTTCTCCCGGATGCACCTGGGATGGCAGCGGAGTGGGCGCCGACATGTACCAGCCGGTCACGCCGCCCGTAAACGGGGTGGACGGGCCAGGGACGGCCGGCATCACAACGGGCGCACGGCACAACGGCGCATTAACCGTGCAAATCATCAAGGACACCACGCCTGCCAGCGCAGTCGAAGAGAATGTCGCCGGACGCCCCGAATACGGCTACCGGGTCAAACATGCGAATTTTTACCAGTATGTGCTGGTGGAATACATTTTCTATTGGCATCACCCGCGCAATATGTGCTACAGCACCTCGGCCACAGCATGGAAGAAAACCAACAACAACGGCGACGCCTGGAACACGGTTGCCCTGATGACAGGCAATGGCTGGACCAAGGCACCGCCTGAGGACAATGCGGTATCAACGGCCAACAAGAATCCTGCGGCGGGCTCGACCGACCCGAAACTTGGCGTGCTGGGCAGCACCGGAACCGTCGTCTCAACGACGACGACGGTGACAGGCAATGTCACCACAACGACCATCAACTATACGGATGCTACGCGGCAAACGACCACGCAAACGTCCAATAGCAATGGAACCGTGACCATCACCACCACCCAGCATGCGGCTGACGGCACGGTCACCAGCACGACAACCAGCATCGTTGCCAATGCCGCGGGTTCGGTTAAAACCGGCGGCGACGAACGCGGCTCGCAAGCCCGGACCGGACGCGTCTCATGGCACGAGTTGATCAGAGATTGATTAGTAAGTGGGAAGCACGATGGAGCTAGCCGCCATCCGACTGGACGAGCAAACAATACTCGTCTGGTCGCTGATTATTTGCGCTGCAGTGTAAAATACGCAATCGACTCACCTCTCACCGCCCATCAGGGAGCAGATAATGAATTTTCGTGTTAGCAAGGGTTTTAGCCTGATTGAGTTGCTGGTCGTTATAGCCATTGTGGGCATACTCGCCGCCGTTGCCATACCCAGCTATAACCAGCATATCATGCGCAGTGCGCGTGTCGCTGCGCAAACCGAGCTGGTCAATCTGGCCAGTATGCAGGAAAAAATATTCCTTAATGCCAACGCCTACACCACCAGCCTTACGACGGCATACGATGGCACAAGCAGCGGGGGACTTGGCATTACATCGGGGCAAACCCGTGATGGAAAATACAATCTGACCCTGAACGCCACCAGCCAGACTTACACCCTGACCGCAATGCCCGTCTCCACCAAATCACAGGCGGCTGACGGCAATATTTCCATCAGTGAAAATGGCCAACGGCTCTGGAATGGTGCTGCCTGGTAATGAGCAATGAATTGATTTGAACCCGATAGGCTTGTGCCGCCCGACGAAGGGCATCATTGACAGGCATAAAAAATTGGGCTGCTGGTAGAATGAACCCAAATAATCCATTAGGGAGATGCTGATTTATTCGTCATCCCCGCGAAAGCGGGGATCCAGCAAGAAAAAGTGCCAGCGAAGCTGACAAAACGAGCCTGTAACCCATTGCGGCGAGTTTTGAGGAACGGCCAAACATGATATTGACCCGCTTTGCGGGGGATTTTTCTATCATCTGGATTCCCGCTTTCGCGGGAATGACGGGTTTTGTTCTAATGAACTATCCGGGTTGATTGCAGTAGTGCTTTGTTGCGGTCATGCAAGAAAATCAAGCGCCTGTGTATAATTTCGTCCAGTTCACTTACCCCGGTTTAAATGCCATGCATATCATCGGTACCCCCCTCAGTCCTTCTGCGATTAAAGTCATGCTGCTTGGCAGCGGCGAACTGGGCAAGGAGGTCATCATCGCCTTGCAACGCCTGGGGATAGAGACCATCGCGGTGGATCGCTATGCTGATGCACCCGGGCATCAGGTTGCGCATCGCGCGCATGTCATCAATATGGCGGATGGCGCGGCACTGCGCGCCTTGATCGCGCTTGAAAAACCCGATTTGATCGTCCCGGAAATCGAGGCTATCGCTACCGATATGCTGGAGCAGATCGAGCGGGAAGGGCTGGCGCGTGTCATCCCTACCGCGCGTGCCGCACGGCTGACCATGAACCGCGAAGGTATACGCCGTCTCGCCGCAGAAACTCTGGGATTGCCGACTTCCCCCTACCGTTTTGCCGACAGTCTTGAAGAAATGCGTGCAGCAGTTGAACACATCGGCTATCCGTGCATCATCAAACCGGTGATGTCGTCCTCCGGCAAGGGACAGTCCAAAGTGGATACGCCAGAGGAGGTAGATGCTGCATGGGACTACGCGGGTCATGGCAGTCGCGTGAATCAGGGCAGAGTGATCGTCGAGGGGATGATCTGTTTTGATTACGAAATTACTCAGCTCACTGTGCGTGCGCTGGCTGAGGACGGCAGCACGGAAACCCACTACTGTGATCCTATTGGTCATGTGCAGGTACAAGGTGATTATGTGGAAAGCTGGCAGCCGCAGCGAATGTCGCCGCTGGCATTACAACGCACGCGCGACATAGCCGAGAAAGTCACCCACGATCTGGGCGGCCTGGGGCTGTTTGGCGTGGAGCTGTTCGTCAAGGGCGATGAAGTGTGGTTCAGCGAAGTCAGCCCGCGCCCGCATGACACCGGTATGGTGACCCTGTGCTCGCAAGTTCAGAATGAGTTCGAGTTGCATGCCCGCGCCATACTCGGCCTACCGGTGGATACCACGTTGCGTGCGCCGGGTGCTTCGGCGGTGATTTACGGGCAAGTGGAAGCCGCAGGCATTGCCTTTGAGGGTGTGGCGGATGCGCTGCGCGTGCCCGGCAGCGACATCCGTCTGTTCGGCAAGCCTGCATCCTTTGCGCGCCGCCGCATGGGCGTGGCGTTAGCGACCGGCATCGACACCGATCAAGCCAGACAGCGCGCCAAACTGGCGGCTGGCAAGGTCAAGCCGGTCAAACTTTAACGTGGGAAGGAATAAATTGATTGCCGGAATTCATCACGTCACTTTTATTACCGGCGACCTGAACCGGTCGCGTACTTTTTACGAGGGTTTGCTTGGTTTGCGGCCAGATACCAAGCGTCCGCTCATGAGCTTCGACGGGGTTTGGTATGACGTGGTGCCTGGTCAGCAGATTCATCTGATGGCGTTGCCTGACCCGGAAGCCGGTTTGCAGCGTCCCGTTCACGGCGGGCGTGATCGACATGTGGCGCTGACGGTGTCGGATTTCGATGGGTTGATGGCGCGCCTGCAGCAGGCGGGAATTGCCTATACACTCAGTCAGTCTGGCCGACGCGCCTTGTTCTGCCGCGATCCTGATCAGAATGCGCTGGAATTCATCGCGCTGGTGTGAGCATGCAGTCTGAAAATATGAATCCCAGAGCCTGGTATCTGGAGACGTGTGCTAAGGCGGGATTTGTTTGTGATGCGGCGCAGAGTGTGGCGGTTGATGAGCTTGAATCGCTCTGGCAGCAACTTGTCGAATTCAAAAATAAGCGCAATCAGTTTCTCGGTCGCAGCCTGCTCAGCCCGGATGTGCCGAAAGGTCTGTATATCTGGGGCGGGGTGGGGCGCGGCAAGACTTTTCTGATGGATGGCTTTTATCGTTGCCTGCCTTACCGTCGCAAACGGCGCATCCACTTTCACAATTTCATGGCTGAAGTTCATCATGAGATGAAACGGCTGGCCCACGAGCCTGATCCCCTGATGGCGCTGGCTGATAATATCGCGCACGACACCCGGTTGCTTTGTCTGGATGAATTGCATGTGGATGATATCGCCGATGCGATGATACTGGGACGCTTGCTCGAGGCGCTGTTCAAACGCGGTGTGGTGCTGCTCACCACCTCCAACTACCCGCCGGACGGTCTCTATCCGAACGGTTTGCAACGGCAGAATTTTTTGCCGACCATCGCATTGCTGAAGCAGGTATTAAAAGTATTACCGTTCGACGGCAATGAAGACTACCGGATGTTGCAAGGGGTGCGCGCCCCGGTTTTCGTCGTGACAGAGGATACCCGCAGGCAGATGGAACTCATGTTTCAGCGACTGACTGCAGGCAGGTTTGCTCAGGCTGGTTTCGTTGAACTGGGGCATATCCGGATTGCCGTCAGATGTGTGGCACGCGAGATTGTCTGGTTCGATTTCAAGGAGCTGTGCGCCGGCAAACACGACCAATCCGACTATCTGCTGATTGCTCATCGCTATTCCACGGTGTTCCTTTCAGATGTCCCGGAAATGACGGAAGGGAATGCTGCCGAGGCCAGACGTTTCGCCTGGTTGATCGACGTGCTGTACGACAATCAGGTCAAGCTGGTGGCCTCATTTGCCGTGGCGTTTGAGGCGCTATATAAAACTGAACACGCGGACTCCCGGCGCATCACAAGCCGTTTGGCCGAGATGCAGACGCAGCGTTATCTGGCGTTTTCGCAATCATGCCGTGATATTTAACTGTATTAATCATCTTAATATCATAATGTTGCGGCTATCTCTTCCAGTGAATTATATGAAATAGTGAGCAGTGGAATGTGTTGCGCAGTGGGCAGTTGTGCGTAATGTTTTGAAGTGGCGCGCAGATAGCTTGGGTCGTAGTGCAGGGTGAGTAATTCGCCGACCATGGTAGAAAAATCGCCTGCGTGAATTAACTCAGTCCAGCGTTGCAGTTGCACGGCGCCGTGAAAACGGTGCAGATTATGCAGGTGTGCAATGAGTAATTCAGGATTTTCAACGTAGTGCCGGTAGTCCTCCAGCAGTCCGGCTACACGCGTGGCCAGTGGCGTTTCCACCAGCAGACATGCGCTGGAATGCATCGCACTGATCAGCGCGGGGGGCAGGGTGATCAGGCCGATCTTGTTGCTCTCGGCTTCCAGATACACGGGGCGAGCCGGGTCAAGTTTTTGCAGGAATGACAGCAGCGTGCTGTCAAACGACTTTTGCGAGGGTTGCGGCTGTCCAGGCAACTTGCCCAGCACCGAGCCGCGATGCCGTGCCAGATGCTCCAGGTCCAGCACTTGCAGGCCTTGCCTTGCCATGGCTTGCAGCAAGCGGCTTTTGCCCGAACCCGTCGGGCCGCAGACGACGCGATAGGTGAAATGCTGCGGCAGTGCTTCCAGCTTATCCAGCACATCGCGCCGGTACGCCTTGTAGCCGCCATCCAATTTGTGTGCTGCCCAGCCGACCTGTGCGAGGATGATGCTCATCGCGCCGCTGCGTTGTCCGCCGCGCCAGCAGTAAATCAGGGGACGCCATGATTTAGGCTTGTCGTTAAAGCAGCTTTCCAGATGGCGTGCAATATTTTTTGCGACCAGTGCTGCGCCCAGTTTGCGCGCCTCAAAAGGCGACACCTGCTTGTACAAGGTGCCGACAGTGACGCGCTCCTCGTTGGAGAAAACCGGGCAATTGATCGCGCCGGGAATGTGGTCTTCGGCAAATTCTGCCGGGGTGCGCACATCGATAACTTCGTCAAACTCGGCTAGTTGTGCTAGTTTTGCGGTTTTGAACAGCATGTTGATGAGGAACCTATGTCGGAAATAGAAGTAAAGTTGACCCAATTGTCTCACGGCGGCGGCTGTGGCTGCAAAATAGCGCCCGCGCTGCTGCAACAAATTTTAGGTGTCGCAGCAGAGAAAATGTCTTTTCCTAACCTGTTGGTGGGCACGGAGACCAGCGATGACGCGGCGGTTTATCGTCTGAACGATCAACAGGCCATTATCGCAACCACCGATTTCTTCATGCCCATCGTCGATGACCCCTTCGATTTCGGGCGCATCGCTGCCACTAATGCGCTGTCCGATGTGTATGCGATGGGCGGTACGCCCATCATGGCGCTGGCCATCGTTGGCATGCCGATCAACAAGCTGCCGGTCGAGGCCATACGCGCGATTCTGCAGGGTGGTGAATCTGTCTGCCGTGCGGCGGGTATCCCGCTGGCTGGCGGACATTCCATTGATGCCCCCGAACCCATCTACGGCTTAGTGGCTTTGGGTATTGTGCACCCTGACCGGCTCAAGAAAAACAGTGACGCCAAGGCCGGTGACGTGCTGATACTAGGCAAGGGGCTGGGCGTGGGCATCATGGCTGCTGCGCTGAAGAAGGGTGCGCTGTCTGACGAAGGCTATGCGCAGTTGATCGCCAACACCACCAAGCTCAATACAGTGGGTACTGCGCTGTCCGGCATCGCTGCCGTCCATGCGCTGACTGATGTGACCGGATTCGGTCTGCTCGGGCACTTGCTGGAAATGTGTCGCGGTGCCGGCTTGACGGGCGAGGTGCAGTTTGATCAGGTTCCCGTACTACCCGCCGCTTTGCCGTTGGCGCAACAGGGCTACGGTCCCGGCGCAATCGAGCGAAACATGGAAAGTTACGGGAAAGACATTCATTTCGCAGAAAACCTGTCCAGCTGGCAGCAACGCCTGCTGGCCGATGCGCAAACAAGTGGCGGTTTACTGGTTTCCGTGGCGCCAGAGGCGGTTGATGAGGTTCTGGCTTGTTTCCGTCAAGCCGGATTCGAACAGGCAGCGGTGATCGGCAGCATGAAAAACGGCGTGGCGTGCGTGCGGGTTGCGTAATTCGTATTTCGTGGGCAGGAAGCCCCAAAGGGGCGTTCCGACACAAGATGTCGGAACGCCTCCGGCTTCCGACCTACGAATTTCGTGGGCATCCTGCCCACGCGGAAGGTTTTAGAAACCCAATGAGGCGAGCAGGTCATCCACTTCGTCCTGCCCGTTGACGCTGGTCCTGGTTTGTTGTCCCGGGCCAGCAGTTAATCCCTCGGTGCTGATCAGCGAATCTTTCGAGTCTGGTGCATATTCCTTGAGGATGTCGAGCAGGATGTTTTCGATCTCGACGGCCGCATCCACGATCTTGTTGACCATTTGTCCCGCCACATCACGAAACTCCTGCGCTTCCATTATTTGCAGCAGATTATGGCGCATGCTTTCTTCTGCCATCGCAATTTCGCCCAGCTTCGAGATCGTTTCCATCACGAGGGGTTGATGTTCACTGAACTGGGTATCGGCGAGGCGCATGGATAAATCACCGCATAGCGCGCGGTTGCGGCTGGCCAAAGGCAATGATGCCTCAACGGCACTGATGGTTTTTTCCGATGCTTCGTGCATGGTTTTGTCGATGAAAGACAGTCTTTCACGCGCATCGGGCATGGTGGATGCCGATTTTTCCAGATGGCGGGTATGGCCAAGTTCCTTGAGTATGCGGTGCAGTCGGGCGGTGGCGAGGCCAATTTTCTCGACTCTGGCATCGGCTAGTACGGTGTGTTTTTTGCGTGGGGTGGCTGCGTGGGCATCGTTCATTATTGTAGATCCACAGATATCATTAAATTTTCAGCCGTGCGGCTGCATGGGCGACTGTACAGCGGATGGTCAATATTCGCTGTACTTTTTTGCACTGCCGCGAACTTTGTCTGCCGGGTATTTGGCTGCATTTTTCTCCAGCTTGTGCAAGGCGGCTTCCCGTAAATCCACTCCCAGCTTGTCAGAGAGGCGTATCAGATACAGCAGGATGTCGGCCAGTTCCTCGGCAACGGCAGCCTTGTTTTGTGTCGCCAGAGCGCCGGATTGGGCTTCCGTCAGCCATTGAAAATGCTCCATCAATTCGGCGACTTCCACCATCAGCGCCATGCTGAGATTCTTCGGTGAATGAAACTGATCCCAGTCGCGCGCGTCGGCAAACACGCGTAATTTGTCGCGCAACACTAACAGATCGGATGAGGCAGGCATACGATGACTCCGGTTTAAATGTCGTCGGTCATTGTAATGCAACACGGCCCATCATCAGGCCGGCTGTTTTTGGAAAGATGATTGCTGTCAGCGACCGCTATTATTGACAGGTGTACATTTTTTGCAGGAAGACCTCCGCATCAATCTCGATGTCGAACATGCGATCCATGAAAACTCTGGCATTCATGGTGAGCATATCAGCTGGCATGGCGTTTCTGCTTTCGACCTGCGAGCGCAAGGCCAGTGCAGGGTTCCAGCCCGCACACATTACTTCATCACCATAGGTGACCGCATCGTTGCGTTCAATTTCGTAGCTGCTCATATTCATCGTCACGATACCCATCTCACACCTCCGCTTGTTGTAGGCCGCTGCCCCGTAGTTTTATTATCGGCGGCAAGCTGGAAAAATTTAGCGCAGCAGTGAGAATATCCATCTGGCCATTTCATTACAGAAATGTACGCTGGCGGGTAAATTTTCGGCTGGTATATCGCCCATCTATATCTTTTGGCCTATATACAATATTTGGTGAAAACTGATAGCATCGGGCTACTTGAAAAGGCAAAACCGTCGAGAGGCGGTGACGCAAAATTTCCGGACCTGGGTGTTGTTAAACAGGTTAGCGGGATTGCCGGGTGGTCGCGGTTCTGTCCACATTTCACATGGAAAAATCGTGACCATGACTAAAATAATTCGCATGCCTGAGGAAGACAGTCCTCTATCCAGTAATAAATTCCCTCTGTTACGCCGACTTTCCGTCGTCAGCCTGGTGGCTATGCTCGTCACGGCTAGCATCTTGATGTTTCTGTATCGTGCAGAGCAGCTTGCCGAGCACACCTTGAGCGCAGAGCAGAGAAACAAGCAGGCGGCGAGTTATCTGGTGCAATTGTTGGACGAGGAAATTGCTGATCTGCTCAGCAGTCGAGGTGAGCAGAATGCCCAGACGCCAAAAATAAACCCCGATATCCCATTGTTCACTGCTGCGCTGAAGCAGATCCGGACTAATAATTTCGCCAGGCTGAAAATATACGATTTGTCGGGCGTTACCCGCTATTCTTCTGTTCAAGATGATATTGGCAAACGCAACGACCGTCCCGAGTTGTTGGCAAGAGCCTTGTCAGGCGAAACGACACACCAGATTGATTTCCATGCATCGTTTCATAGCCGATATGGCGAACTGCACGGCGCGTATGTTTCCCAGATATACATGCCGCTGACTCAGGCGGGAGAACGTATTGGGGTCATCGAGCTGGATGACGATGTCACATCGATCTTCAAACAGTTTCACTACAGTACCATCTGGATCGCGCTGATTATATTTGCTGCCTTTGGCGCGTTGTATGCAGCATTGTTTTTCGCCGTGTCCAGAATGGATCGTGCCGTTGGCAAATGGCAGAAAAATATTGCCGACAGCGAAGCCGCACTCAATGAGTCGCAGAATATTGCCAGTCTGGGTAGTTATGTTTTGAATGTACGTAACGGATTGTGGAAGAGCTCCGCAGTACTGGATCAATTGTTCGGAATAGATGATGGGTACGAACACTCTATCCAAGGATGGGAGCGTTTGATCCATCCCGATGACCGCGCGATGATAGCGGATTATTTTCATAATGACGTCCTTGTCCAAGGCCAGGAATTTGATAGACAGTTCAGAATTATCCGGCACAACGATCAGGCTGAACGCTGGTTTCATGCATTGGGAAAACTGGAATTCGATGCGCGGGGACGTGTCCTGAAAATGCATGGGACAATTCAGGACATAACCCGGCGCAAACTGGCCGAAGATGCGTGGCGCGTTGCTGCCGTGGCGTTTGAAACGCATGAAGCGATTCTGATTACCGATGCACGTTCTACGATAGTACGGGTCAACAGAGCTTTTTCGGAAATTACCGGGTACAGCGCAGCGGAGGTGCTGGGGAAAAATCCGCGCATCATGCATTCAGGCCGACAGGACAGGTCGTTTTACGTCACGATGTGGCAACAGTTGCTGCACACAGGCTTCTGGGCTGGTGAAATATGGGATAAACGCAAGAATGGCGAGATTTATCCTAAATGGATGACTATCACTGCGGTTAAAAACCAGCAGCAGACAACGACGAATTATGTGGCCATCTTCAGCGATATTACCGAGCGCAAAAAAACCGAGGGGGAAATTTATAATCTGGCGTTTTATGATGCACTGACCAAATTGCCCAATCGGCGTTTGTTCCTCGATCGTTTGCGCGCCGCGCTGGCCGCATCCGTGCGCCATCAGGATTATGGCGCCATTTTATTTATCGATATGGATAGGTTCAAGGCGCTTAACGATACCCTGGGGCACGAGTATGGTGATTTGTTGCTGGTAGAAGTGGGGCTACGTATCAAAGCCTGCGTTCGTGAAATGGACACGGTAGCAAGATACGGCGGGGATGAGTTTGTGGTGTTGATTGATGCCTTGGGTCCTGATCGGGATGAGGTCGCACGCAGGGTCTCGCTGGTTGCCGAGAAAATTCGCGAAGCGCTGGAGTTGCCTTATAAGCTCAAGGGACATGAGCATCACAGTTCACCCAGTATCGGTATCAGCTTGTATCACGGTCAAGAAGAATCACCTGAGATGTTGATTGAACATGCCGACATGGCGATGTACCAGGTAAAGAAATCCGGGCGAAATGGCGTGCGATTTTTTGATCCTGTCATGCAACATGACATGGCCACGCACGATGCCTTGGTGAATGATTTGCATCACGCGCTGGCGTTGCATCAACTGCGACTGCATTACCAGGTGCAGGTGGACAAGGAAAATCATCCCGTGGGCGCGGAAGTCTTCCTGCGCTGGCAACATCCTGAACATGGCGTGATCATGCCTGCTCAATTCATTCCGGTTGCTGAAGAAAGCGCGCTGATTGTCGATATTGACCGCTGGGTACTGGGAACAGTCTGTCAGCAACTTGCTGCCTGGGGTGAATATGACGGGACGCGTGAGCTATCCCTGACAGTAAACATCAGTGCCAAATTATTCGCTCAGCCCGATCTTGTGAGCGAAATTGCCGGGATGTTGTGTGCGCATCAGGCAGAACCCACGCGTTTAAAACTTGAATTGTCAGAAAGACTGGTACTGACAGACATAAACAGCTCTATGGCTAAAATTCAGGCATTAAAGAATCTGGGTGTCAGATTGTCGATGGATAATTTCGGTACGGTGTATTCATCGCTGTCCTACCTGAAGCAACTTTCCCCGGATCAGCTCAAAATACATCGGGATTTTATACAAGGCATTGCACTGGAAGGCAATGATGCGCTGCTGGTGAAGACGGTCGCCAATCTGGCAAAATCTCTGGAATTGAGCATATTTGCCGAAGGGGTGGAGACCGAGGAACAACGAATGTTACTCGATAGCTATGACTGTGATTCCTATCAGGGTTATCTGTTTGGGAAACCCGTGCCGGTGGAGGAATTCGAGAAATTGCTGGGTACGCTGTAAGGCTGTCACTGCTGACAGCCTTTGTCGCATCAGCTGCGGGTATTCGACTGACTGCCGAACTGGCTAAGCTCGACGAAGGGTGCGGGTTGCCAGCCGGGTTGACGATGCTCGGCGACGACATTGGTGAAAATCCCGCCGCGCACGTAGAATTTCGCGGTCAGGCGCATGAAGCGCGGTCGGGTGGCTGCGACCAGATCATCGAGAATACGGTTGGTGACATCCTCGTGGAAATGTCCTTCATCGCGGAACGACCACATGTACAGCTTCAGGCTCTTCAGTTCCACGCACTGTTCATCGGCAATGTAATCCAGAATCAGCGTGGCGAAATCCGGTTGGCCGGTCTTGGGGCAGAGGCAGGTGAACTCGGGGATTTCCATGTGGATATGGTAATCGCGCAGCGAGTTGGGATTAGGGAAGGTTTCCAGTGCTTTGCTTGCTTGGGTCGTCATTTGGTCAGGTGGCTCGCTTCAGTTAATATGGCGGGCATTATATCGCTGCGACCGCCAAATTGCGTCTTTCTCAAATCAAATTAGCCGGATTCAAGTCCTTCGTTGATCCCACGCACATTCATCTGCCGGGGCAGATTGTCGGCGTGGTGGGGCCGAACGGCTGCGGAAAATCGAATGTGATTGATGCGCTGCGCTGGGTGCTGGGCGAGTCGAAAGCCTCGGCACTGCGTGGCGAAACCATGCAGGACGTGATATTCAACGGTTCGGGCAAGCGCAGGCCGGTAGCGCGCGCCAGTGTGGAATTGCTGTTCGACAACTCGCTGGGCAAGGCCGCAGGCCAGTGGTCCAGCTATGCGGAAATTTCCATCAAACGCGTGTTGCAACGCAACGGCGAATCAAGCTATCACATCAATAACCAGAAGGTGCGCCGCCGCGATATTACCGATATTTTCCTCGGTACGGGTCTGGGCGCACGCGCTTACGCGATCATCGAGCAGGGCATGATCTCGCGCATTATCGAAGCCAGGCCGGAAGAATTGCGCGTGTTTCTCGAAGAAGCGGCGGGCGTTTCCAAGTACCGTGACCGCCGCCGCGAGACGGCGCTACGATTGAATGACACGCGCGACAATTTGCAGCGGGTCAGCGACATCGTGCAGGAAATGGATAAGCAACTGCTGCATCTGGGTGCGCAAGCCGAGGTGGCGCGACAATATCGCGATCTGGAATCGCGGCGCGATACGACGCAACACTTATTCTGGCTGGTAAAAAAACAGGAGGCTGCTGTTGCTCGCGCAGAGCACTTGCGCGGTATCGAGCAAATGCGCACTGAACTGGAAGTCAGGACAGCTGCTTTGCGGGAAACCGAAAGCCGCCTGGAAACGTCACGCAGCGGTCATTACCAGCTATCTGATGCGTTGCACGCAAGGCAGGGCGAGCTATACAGCGCGAATGCCGAAATTTCCCGTCTGGAACAGCAGATCAAGCATGCTGTTGCACAACAGCAGCGCCTCCAGCTGCAAATCAGTAATGGAAAACGGCAAATCGAACAGCAACAGCAACAGCGTCAAACTGCCATTGCCACCCGGGATCACTGGATGCAGCAACAGGAAATGGCTGCCGGGCAGCTTATCGAGGCCGAGTGCAACGTGCAGGGTCAGAACCTGCAGCAGGCGGAGGCTGGCGCACGTAGCGCACAGCAACACTACAACGGATTACAGCGGGAGCAGTTGCAGTTGCAACAGCGACTGCAACTGGCCGATACACAACTGGCTGGTGTTAACCGCACTATTGCACAGCTCGAAGCACGCCGCTCGCGCCTGCTGCTGGAAAAGGACAATCTGCCGCTTCCAGAGCGCGACGTGCTTGAACAGGCACAGGAGGAATGGCTCGAACTGGAAAGGGTGCGCGCGGAACATGAGGAAAATCTCGCCCGATTACAGGAGCAACTGCCCCAGGCGGACAGTCTGCGCCACACCTTGCGTGCTTCCTTGAGCCAGCAGGAAAGTCAGCTGGCGCAGACTGGGGCGCGCTTACATGCCTTGCAGCAATTACAGCGGCAACTGGATAACGACAAAAATTTAACAGGCTGGCTGCAACAGCACAAGTTGGATGGCTTGCCCAGGTTGTGGCAATCCATACGCATCGCGAGCGGCTGGGAGAGTGCGCTGGAAGCTACGTTGCGCGAACGGTTGAATGCGTTGGCGCTGCCCGAGTTGGCCGCTGTGACCGGTTGGAGCGACACACCGCCGGGCCGGCTGGCGCTGTTTGAGCTGTGCACGCCCGAATCTGCAACAGCGGGCGGGGTGGAAGGGCCGCTGATGCCCTTGTTGAACTACGTGCAATGTCAGGATGAGCAAGTGCTTCCGGCGATGCGTGTATGGCTGGCCGCAGTGTATGTTGTGGCGGATGTGGCACTGGGCTATGCGCAGCGTGAACAGTTACCGTCAGGCGGGTGGTTCGTCACGCCGGACGGTCATCTGATAGGCAGGCATAGCGTGTTATTCCATGCACCGGACAGTCTGCATGGCGTACTGAGCCGGCAGCGCGAGATTGAACAGCTGGAGCATGACACGGACGAACAAAAACAAAGGGTTGCCTGTTCGCAGCAACAACTGGCTGATGCAGAGCGCGCCCATCGCGCACTTGAAGTGCAAATCCCGCCATTACGCAGTGCTGTGAGTCAATCACAGCAACGTCAGCACGCGCTGCAGATGCAGATACTTAAATTGAATCAGGTGCATGAGCGCAGCGCGGAGCGTGGCTTGCAGATCGCGCATGAAATGCAGGAAATAGCCGGGTTGCTGGAGATAGAGCAGGCGCAGCACAACGAAATCATCGCCCTGATGGACAACCGGCGCGAAGAACTGGCGGCTTTCCATGCGCAGCTGGATGACGCGCAGCGCCAGGCCGACGAACAGGAAAAAGCATTGCGCGAACAGCGCACGCGTGCTCAGCAGAGCCAACATGCCTTGCAGGAAGCGCATTTTTTCTGCCGGACTTGCGCGGAAAAAATCGCCGATATGCACGACAGTATTCAGCAAATCATGGCGCAGCTCATTCAGTCCGAAGAAAATCTTGCGCAACTGACCAGCGAGCTGCTGGCCTGTGAAGACGAGTCGGCAACACAGCAGTTACAGTCGGCACTGGCAGTGCGTCAGCGTGCCGAAATGGCGCTGAGTGAGGCACGCGTGATTCTGGAAAATGCCACGGCTTATCTTCAGGAGCTGGAGCAGTCGCGCCTGTCTTTTGAGCACCAGTTCACGGGCTTGCGCGAGCAACTCACTGAACTGACCTTGAAGGAGCAGGAAGCGCGCTTGCATTTTGAGCAATGGGCGGAACAGTTACAGGGCGTGGATGAACAGGTGTTATTGCCGTTGTTGCTTAATGTCAAAACCCATAACTTACAGAACGAGCTGAGTCGCCTGAACAGAATGCTGGAAGCGTTGGGCGCGGTGAATCTGGCTGCACTCGACGAGTTGCAGGCCGCGACTGAGCGCAAGCTTTATCTGGATGCACAGTCGCTGGATTTGCAGCAGGCGATGGCAACGCTGGAGGAGGCGATACGGCGCATAGATAAGGAATCGCGCGATTTGTTGATGGAGACTTACCATCAGGTTAATCGGCACCTGGCGGAACTTTTCCCTGTCCTGTTTGCGGGCGGGGAAGCGCGTCTGGTGCTAACCGGAGAAGAAATACTCGACAGCGGTGTGCAAGTGATGGCGCAGCCACCCGGCAAAAAAAACAGTTCCATACATTTGCTGTCCGGCGGGGAAAAAGCACTGACTGCCATAGCCTTGATATTCTCCCTGTTTCAGCTCAATCCCGCCCCCTTCTGTCTGCTCGACGAAGTGGACGCGCCGCTCGACGATACCAACACTGAACGATTGTGCGCGCTGATCCGGAAAATGGCGCTGCACACCCAGTTTGTATTTATCAGTCACAACAAAATTACCATGGAACTGGCGCAACAGTTGATCGGTGTGACCATGCAGGAGAAGGGCGTGTCCAAGGTGGTGACGGTGGATATTGAAGAGGCGCTACGCATGCACGATGAGGCGTTTGTAGCGTAGTTACGGTTCACTGTATGAATGCGCGAAGCCTTCAGGCGCCGGATTTTAAAAGAATCAGCACCGCACCGTTGCCGCCCGCTTCGGGTGATGCCGCACAAAACGCCAATACGTGTGGATGTTGAGTGAGCCAGTTACGCGTAAGCGTGCGCAACACTGCCTCGCCACCCCGGCTGTTCATTCCCTTGCCATGAATAACCCGCACACAGCGCAACTGGTTTTGTACGGCATGGTGCAAAAATTCCTGTAATAGCTGGCGTGCCGCATCGCCGGTACTGCCGTGCAGATCCAGGCTGTCCTGGACGGTGCCGCGCCGCAGCTTTTTTATCGTCAGGCGTGACAAGCCATTGCGCAGAAAATCGGCTGGTGAACCCCGGGATGAATAATCTGACAGGGTGTCGGCTATCGTGTGACGTGATGTCGTTGAGCGTACTCTGGTCTGAATTGAGGGGGTGGCCGGAGTGATGCGGTTCTGATCTGCCAGCGGCGTTATATCACCGACAGTCTTACGGAACAGCGCCGCATCTTCAGGTTCGACTATGCCTTTCTTAACGCTTAAAGGCATCGGAATAACCGTTACAGCTTGCCGATCGAGGCCAGGTACTTGTCCGCATCCAGCGCCGCCATGCAGCCGGTCGCCGCGCTGGTTACGGCCTGACGGTAGATCTGATCCTGTACATCGCCGGCGGCAAATACGCCTGATATGCTGGCTGCGGTGGCATTGCCATTCGAGCCGCCGCGCGTCTGGATGTAGCCGTTATTCATTTCCAGTTGTCCGGTGAATATGCCTGTATTCGGTTTGTGGCCTATGGCGATGAACACGCCGGTCAATTCGATATCCTGTTTTTCACCGCTTTGCACATTTTTGACGCGCATGCCGGTCACGCCGCTGGCATCGCCCAGCACTTCATCCAGTGTGCTGTTCAGTTGCAGGGTGATTTTTCCTTCCGCTACTTTTTCCATCAGATGATCAATCATGATGCGTTCCGCTCGGAAGGTGTCGCGACGGTGTACCAGCGTGACGTGTTTGGCGATGTTGGACAGATACATCGCTTCTTCCACAGCCGTGTTGCCGCCGCCGATGACCGCCACATTCTGTCCGCGGTAGAAGAAACCGTCGCAGGTCGCACAGCCTGAAACGCCGCGCCCCATGAATTCCTGTTCGGAAGGCAGGCCGAGATACTGCGCCGATGCGCCGGTGCAGACTATCAGTGCGTCGCAGGTATAGCTACCCGCATCGCCTATTAATTGAAACGGTTTTTGCTGTAGTTTGGCGGTATGGATGTGATCGAAAATCATCTGGGTATTGAAGCGTTCGGCGTGCTGCTGAAAACGTGCCATCAATTCCGGTCCCTGCACGCCGGATACATCGGCTGGCCAGTTATCCACTTCAGTGGTGGTCATCAATTGCCCGCCCTGCGCGAGACCGGTTATCAGTACCGGATTAAGGTTGGCACGCGCCGCGTAAATGGCAGCGGTGTATCCGGCCGGGCCTGATCCCAGAATAATGAGGCTGTGATGTTGAGTCGTCGTGGTCATGATGATGCCTTTAGCGGTTAACGTGAAACTCGCGTAGCGATTCGTTTGCCCTTTCTCTCGCTTGCGGGGGAAAGTTGGAAAGGGGGAAACGGGCATGACGAGTTTCATTATTTAGGGTGGCAACTTGCTATGCCCGTTATAGCCGATGGACTGGCGGATGATGAAACAAGGGGGAATTTACCAGTAATGGCAGCAACTTGTCGAGCGTAGGTTAAAATATGCTTATGAATAATTTATTGCGCTGTCTTTTTCTATTTGCCGCCAGTTTGGCTGCGATGCCGGTTTTTTCGGTAACCTTGCCCGGTCTGCCTGATTTTATTGATGAAATGGTGCTCAAGCATGATTTTAAACGGGATGAATTGACAGGCTTGTTTGCGCAAGTCGAACACAGGCCGGAAATTATTGACGCCATCTCTCGTCCATCCACGCGCAAGCCCTGGCTGGAATATCGCGCGGCCTTTGTCAATGCATATCGAATCAGGCACGGCTTGGCATTCTGGAAAGCGCACAGGCTGGATTTAATCCGCGCCGAGAAAAAATATGGCGTTCCGCAGGCCATCATCGTCGCCTTGATCGGTGTGGAAACCCTGTACGGAAAACAGACAGGGCATTTCCGCACCATAAATGCATTGACCACGCTGGCGTTCGATTATCCGCGCCGCGCGGTTTTTTTCCGTGATGAACTGGAAAATTACCTGTTGCTGGCACGTGAGCAGCAATTCGACTTGCTGGAAGTACGCAGCTCTTACGCTGGTGCGATGGGCATACCGCAATTCATGCCCAGCAGTTATCGTAACTATGCGGTTGATTTCAATGGCAACCACAAGATCGACCTGCTGAATGAAACCTCAGACGCGATAGGCAGCGTGGGTAACTACCTGCAAGGTTATGGCTGGATCAGAGGCGGGCGGGTGAGCGTGCGCGCACACCTTGGCGGGGGGAGCGATATGGGTGCGATTGATGCGCCGCGCAGTCTGGAGGAATGGGCAACAGTCGGCGTGATGCCTGGCGTGAAAATCAGGTTGAACGCGCAAGCTCGCCTGCTGGATTACACGGTGGCAGAGGGTCGTGAATTCTGGCTGGGATTTAATAACTTTGAAGTCATCACCCGCTATAACAACAGCGATTATTACGCGATGACCGTGTTTCAACTTGCTGAAGAATTGCGCATAGCCCGGAACAGGCGAACAGTAAAGTAAGTCGCCATCAGTTTGTTCATGCAAATTGACCCATAACTGTTGTGGGTATAGTCTGCGTTTCACTATCATGTGACTGAAATATACGGGAGATATTGATGAAAACCTGTCTGTTGCGTCTGGTTTTGTGGGTTCTGGTATGCGGACATTTCTCCGCCTGGGCGGGAATTAACGAGGATTTACTGGCCGCTGCCAAAGCGAGCAACAGCGAAGAGATCGAGCGTCTGCTAGGCGTACAGGCCGATGTTTCTGCACAGAATGCTGAAAGTGATATGGCTTTGCACTTGGTCGCCGCTTCCGGCAATCGCAAAGCCGTGGAATTGCTCCTCGCACACCATGCCAACGTCAATGCCAGTAATCGCTTTGGCTATACGCCGTTGCACGTGGCGGCGTACTGGAAACACAACGAGATAGTGCAGCTTCTGCTGGAAAAGGGTGCGGAGGTTCATGTCATATCGGCAAGTGGTGCTACACCGTTGTGCAGAGCGGTAACACCGATTGACGATGTGTCTGCGTCAGAATTTGGCGGAATCGCTTCCGTTCTCACACCTGCCGCAGCAATGGCGAACAAGCAACTGGTGGAGTTGCTGCTGGCAAACGGAGCAAAGGTCAATGTCAAGACAAATGACGGTATCACGCCGCTGCACCTTGCTGCGGTACTGGGCGTTCCCGACATAGTCGAGTTGTTGATAGCCAGGGGGGCGGAAGTTAATAGCAAGGGTGATGATGGGTACGCTTCCTTGTACCTGGCAGCCAAATATGACCGCAAAGATGTGGCTGAAATCCTGCTCGCGCATCAAGCCGTTGTCGAGCAGAAAACCGCAAAGGGTGATTCACCGTTGAGTATCGCAGCAGCCTATGGCAACCGCCCAACGGCTGAGTTGCTATTGCGTCATGGTGCCAACCCGAACATCAAGGACAAACGGGGGTTGTCGCCATTATGGCTAAACCTTAAAGCCACAAACCGATTCTACGCACTTGCTTCGCCAGCTTTAGGTGGCGGGCTTACATCTGACGACAAGGAGAAGCTCAGTCAGGCGCGTAAACAGGTCAAAGGCGAGTGGCAAGCCGTGGCCAGGCTGCTGGTGGAACACGGTGCTGACCTGAGTGAAGATAACAGTGGCAACGGGCCGCTTTATATGGCTGCCACGACGGGAGATCGTGAGTTGGTCGAGCTAATGCTCGCCAAGGGTGCGCGTGTTAGCGGCGGTTTGTCCGAATGTGCCTGCGAAACTCCTTTGCATTCGGCCATCGCCGAACATCACCCGGAAGTTGCCGGGTTGCTGATCAACCACGGCGCCAACGTCAATGCCCGAAACCCAAGCAAGCGTACCCCTTTGCATTTTCTGGCCGTGT
The DNA here is from genome assembly GCA_030652475.1 of Gallionella sp. Taxonomy (GTDB): domain Bacteria; phylum Pseudomonadota; class Gammaproteobacteria; order Burkholderiales; family Gallionellaceae; genus Gallionella. The sequence continues at coordinate 33,450 of JAUSAO010000042.1, forward strand.
ACATACATGACGGAAAACTGGCCGAGCTGATGATCGCCCAAGGGGCGGATGTGAATGCCCGGGAAAAGACCGGCGAAACCCCATATGACGCTGCCGTGCGTGCGGGCAATCAGGAGGTCGCGGCGGTATTGCAACAACACGGTGTCAAGACCAGCGTTAAAGCCCCTGTTAACTCGAAGATGGACGAGCTCAACCGCATGCTGGATAGCGGCAGATCCCCGGATCAACCGCTTCCCGACGGCGCCACTTTGCTGACTACGATGGTGGCGATGGGCGATAAGGCGCTGGTAGAACGATTGCTTGAAAAAGGGGCGAATGTAAACGTGAAAGGTACAAATGGCATACCTCCACTGATCGCTGTTTTTATAATGCCGATGATGCAAACCCCCTTGGGTTTAGTGATGGCAAAACAAGCCAATGCACCCAAAGAGCTAATAGAATCCATGCGCAAAATGCAGGGACAATGGCGCGAAATCGCCTTGCTGCTCATCAACAAGGGGGCGGATATCAACGTCAAGGCACCGAACAACGGCATGACACCGTTGCATTATGCTGCATCGCTGAATTACCGTGACGTGGCCGAAATGTTGCTTGCCAAGGGCGCGGACATCAATGCCAGGGATGTTGAAAGTCGCACCCCGCTGTATTTTGCCATCATGGCAGATGCTGCCGATATGGTCGGTATGTTGCTGGACAAAGGTGCGGATAATGATGCCGCAGGCATTGTGGGCGTGACGCTCTTGCATCTGGCTATTGCGTCAGGGCAGGACGAAAACGGCAAGTCTCATGGTTCCAGGAAAACTGCAGAATTGTTGATTGCACGAGGTGCCGATGTCAATGCCAAAACCCGGTTGGGAAATACACCGTTGCATGGGGTTGCCAAATACACCGGCGAGGCAGAAATGGCCAAGCTACTTATCGAGAAAGGTGCAGAAGTAAACGCGTTGGACAGCGATTCTCATACGCCTTTGTTTTATGCCGCAGAGATGGGCAATATGGAAATGGTCAATATCCTGATTCAACACGGTGCGCTCAAGTGACGTGCTATCCAGGCAGCGTGTATTGGCTAACGATGGTGTAGCGGTGTAGCTATTGATTCAAGGTGATGCGCCGTGCGCCGTTGTAACGTTTGCTCCAGTAACGGTCATCCAGCTTGGCTATCATGATGGCTTTGCCTTTTTTGGGTGAATGCACGAAACGATTTTCGCCTATGAATATACCGACATGCGAATTCGGACTGTTGGTGGTGTTGAAAAACACCAGATCGCCGGGTTTCAACTGACCGGCATTCAGCGGGATGCCCGCGCGGCCCATTTCGGCGCTGGTGCGCGGCAGTTGCAAACCCAGCGAATTCTGGAAGACATATTGGACGAAACCGCTGCAGTCGAAACCGTTGACACGCGATTTCCCGCCATACTGGTAAGGTGTGTCGTACAGGCTCAGCGCGTAAATTGCCAGATTGTTCATTTGCGCATCGTCGTGGCGTGTGGCAACCGGCGCGACGGGTTCATGGCGTGTCGTGCCGCAGGCGCTCAGCAGCAGTAGCAAGGAAAGTGTGAGGATCGGTTTCATAGTCGCAAATCTACGGTAAAGTGACAGGGCTTGTAAAGGGAAAATTGTGAAAACAGGTTTGATTTTATTGATGATAGCGCTGTCGATTGCAACGGGAAGCTATGGCAATGAGCTGGAAATTATCGAGCTCAGACATCGCCGTGCTGAAGAGCTACTACCCGTTATCCGGCCCTTGCTGGATAAGGATGAAATGGTCAGCGGCATGAATTATCAACTCATCCTGCGCGCGTCCCCGCACAACACCGGGCAAATCAGGCGCTTGCTGGAAAGGATTGATACCCTGCCGCGCCAACTGAAAATCACTGTGATGCAGAATGTGGACAGCGAAACGGTCGCGCGTTTGACTGAAATTTCCGGCAGTGTCAGTGTGGGGAGAAATGCCCGTATCTCCGTGTCTGGCGGGGTGAATGCGGGGGGAGTGAGCAAGGGACAAGGCGGCGTGTCTGCCCGGATAATCAGCACTCGTTCGCTCGAAGATGACCAGAAAACTCAGCACCTGCAGGTGCTGGATGGCAATCGCGCATGGGTGAGCAGCGGACAGAGCGTGCCGGTGCCGCAACGCCAGCTAATACAACAACCCTGGGGGACGCAGGTGATCGAGACTGTCCGGCAGAGTGATATCGCCAGCGGGTTTTATGTGTTGCCACGCGTCAGTGGCGACAGGGTGACGCTGGAAATCACTACACAGAACGACTCGCTCATCCCCAATCAGCACGCAGACGCTTATCCGAACAAGCGGATACAAAATACCTCAAGTACGGTTTCCGGTCGTCTGGGCGAGTGGATCAACCTCGGCGGGCTGAGTCAGCAAAGCGATTTTAACAATGCGACCCTCACCGCGCGCAGTACGTCCAGGCTGAATGAGCAACGCAATATGCTGATCAGGGTGGAAGAAGTGGATTAATCGCGGAAGATCGCTCATTTCCACGAAGCATTATTTTTTCTGCTGCGCGTTTTTTGTTGCTGGATGCGCGCCTGATGAGGCAGTATTTTCTAAAGTGAATGTTTGAGTAGGGTTAATCCCGGATAGTTCATTAGAACAAAACCCGTCATTGATAAGACAACTGATAAAACCACTCCATTAATTCTGGCTAAGGGCTAAAGCCCAAGCCATCATTGATAGCCATTCGACTAAGCCAGCAAGCTGGCAAGTCGCTGGTTATCCCGCGAAAGCGGGAATCCAGATGATAGAAAAATCCCCCGCAAAGCGGG
>JAUSAO010000047.1 GCA_030652475.1 Gallionella sp.
TCCGGCCAAGGTGTCGGAGCGTAGCGACGCTGTTTTTTGTTGAATACTCTATTGTCGGGTTTCAGGTCAAGCGAGCTTTCTTTTTTCTCATAGATTCTCCTTTAAGTTTTATTCTGTAGGCGGCATGCACCAGGCGATCGAGGATGGCGTCAGCCAGGGTTGGATCGCCTATCTGTTCATGCCAATGTTCTTCTGGCAGTTGACTGGTTACAAGTGTTGATTTGATGCTGTTGCGGTCTTCGAGGATCTCCAGCAGATCATGGCGCTGTTCCTGGTTCAGTGGTGCCAGGCCAAAGTCGTCAAGCACCAGGAGGTCGGTTTTAGCAAGGGTGGTGAGCAGTTTTAGGTATCGCCCGTCACCCTTTGCCAGGGCCATGTCTTCAAAGAGCTTGCTCATGCGCAGATAAAGGGCCGTGTATCCTTCCCTGCATGCCTTCTGGGCAAAGGCGCAGGCGAGATAGGACTTCCCCACCCCGGTGGAGCCGGTGATGAGCAGGTTGTTGTGCTCTTTGATCCATTGACAGTCGGCCAGCCTGAGGATCAGAGATTTATCCAGGCCGCGAGGGTGGCGGAAGTCGATGTCCTCAATGGAACCGTTTTGCCGCAACTTTGCCTTGCGCAGCCTGCCCTGCATTCGTGCATTTTCCCTGCTTGTCTGCTCGCGGTCAAGGAGCAAGCCGAGGCGTTCGTCAAAGCCCAGGTCGTTTATGCTTTCCATGTTCATCTGCTCCTGCAGGGCGGCGGCCATGCCGGCGAAGCGCAGACTGGTCAGTTTTTCAAGTGTCGGATGAAGTAACATTGGTTCTCTCCCTGTGGTTCAATGGATGCTTGATGAATAATAGACAGGACCGCGGATGTTGGAATGCTCGACGGGTTTCTTGTCTCCGATTGCCTCCGGCAGTGGCTTATGATCCAGTCCGCTTTTAAGGATGGATGCCACCGAGCGGTACGAAAGGGAGTTGATATACAGCGCCCTCTGGCAAGCTGCTTCCAGTCGTGCATCTCCATAAGATTTACCAAGGCTCAGGATTCCCAGTAAGCTTCGATAGGCCTGTTGCGGGTGGGCTCTTTGCACCAGCAGGGTTTCAGTGAGGCAGAGTGTCTCCGGCCCGATCTTTGTGGCCCAGCGTTTGAACCGTTCAGGTGTCCACTCCATATATTTCTGGTGCTTGACAGGCATATGCTCCTTGACCGTGGTATGGCCGCCCCGTTGCTCATTGCGCACATGACTGGCTACCCGTTTGTTGCCATGGAAACACTCAACCGTGTTTTTGCTGTAACGGATATCCAGCTGTTTTTTAACCAGGACGTGGGGGACGGAGTAATAGTGGCCCTCCACCTCTATGTGGTAGTCGAGATGAACGGTGGCCTTTTTCCAGTAGGCTAGTTCATAGGCTGAGACTGGCAGCGCTTTCAGGGCCGGTCTATCCAGCTCTTCAAAGCGGCTTTTGCGGCTGCCAGGCAGTTTCTTGAAGGCCTTGTTGTTCAGATCCTGTAGAAGTCTTTGGACCTCCCGGTTGAGCTCTGCAAGGCTGAAGAAAGTATGCTTGCGCAGTCTGGCCAGGATCCAGCGTTCCACCAGCAGGACTCCAGCCTCTGCCTTGGCTTTGTCTCGTGGTTTTCTGACCCTGGCTGGGACCACCACGGTCTGGTAGTGGCACGCCAGATCATGGTAGGTGGGATTGAGATCCGGCTCGTAGCGACAGGTCTTAGTAACGCCACTCTTCAGATTGTCAGGAACTATGACCTCGGGGACACCGCCGAAAAAGCTGAAGGCACGGACATGGGAACCAATCCAGTCCTCAATCTGCTGGCTCATTGTGGCCTCGGCATAGGTGTAGTTGCTGGCCCCGAGGACTGCGACAAAGATCTGGGCCTTGCGGATTTCACCACTGAGACGATCCACAATGCCAACGGTCTGACCGGCATAGTCAACAAAGAGTTTTTCGCCGGCACGATGGTCATGACGCATGGTCACATCTAAGCGACCAGACCAGTGTCGGTAGTTATGGCAAAACCAGCTGTACTGGTAGCCGTCGGGATGCAGCTCTTTGTATTCCTGCCACAGCAGGTTCAAGGTTATACCGCGCCGCTTCTGAAGCTCTGCGTGGATCTCGGCAAAATCAGGAATCAAGCACACACTGCCAGGTGGGGTTGGGGGTGGGAAAAGAGCACGCTCGAGGAAACTGTCGCTTTGATCATCAGACAATGGCCAGGTTAAGCCCGTCATCCTGGCCCGTTTCAGATAATCGCTCACCGTGCTGCTGCCAATATCGCAACTACGGGCTATTTCACGGTTACTACGGCCAAGTTCATACTTGAGCCGTAGAATCTCTCGAATCTTTCGCATAGATAACCTCTCTTTCGGCATGGGACTCCTCTGAAGCTCACTTCAAAAAAAGTCCGTTCTACCAATTGGTT
>JAUSAO010000069.1 GCA_030652475.1 Gallionella sp.
GGGGGATTATTTTCATAATTCTGGACAACCATAAATCCAACGCCTAAACTCGCCAATGTTCGTTAACGGGTTGAGTTCATCAAGCGTTTCCTGCTAGATGTATGGCCTGGCGGCTTCAAGCGTATCTGCCACTATGGTTTAGCCAATGAGTCTATATCGGATTTGCTCATGGCATAGTCGGCAAAAATTATGTTAGCTACATAACCGTCCGCTGTCTGATGTGAATCATCAGTAAACAGCATCGCCGTGTCTGCCAGCGCCCAGCGTTGTCTTGCATGATTGTGCTCGCCGACGAGACGTCCATCAACATAATATCGCAGCGTTCCGCCAGACTTTGCAGCACGGACAACAAGCGCGATTCGGTGCCAGATATTAGCAGGCAAAGCACCAAAATATGCACTTCCAGAATGGACTGTGACTCCGATGCCACCCTGCTCTGTATCATCTACAAACCAGTCTGCATCATTTAAGTTTTCGCTGGAGGTTTGCAACAGTGCTCGCCACATGCGCGCACTTTTGCTCGGCCAGAGCACGTCCATGACCAAAGTGTAATTGGAAACTAGCCCTTTGCTGGCAAAATAACCGTTTGGAGTTGCATTATGAGTGAGCACCAATCCCCGGTCAGGACGGAAAGCAGGAAAACCCATGATCCGTTTGTCGTTACTAGACAGAGCAGGAAGTGAGAAAGAGCTTGCATTGCCGAAAACAACACCTCGCTCCGGCCTGCCCGTTCTATTCTTATCCAGGTAGCTGAGGGCCGCCAAACCTTGCTGGGTTTGCAATGGATTAGCGTGATCATTAAAAGACCATTGGCTGTAGGACGGTCGATTGTGACAACTTGGAGGGGGTGTGTCGGTATCTAATGAGAGACAATTTTCAGTTCTGTCTATAGCGTAGTTCGCAAGTGCTTCCCACGCTTCTGACATCAGGGAGACGCTCTTAAAACTGACCATCGATTGAAAAAATAAATCAGGCTGAAGCGCGGCACCTTTGTGAACTATCACCTTGTATATTCTGTTGGCATCCAGTGTTGTTGGGCCAGAATAAATCCATGCAGGTTGCTTCTCTTGCATCAGACGTAAATCCTGTCCGCTGACCTCCACGCTATAAAGTGCATTAATTCCGGGCGTATTGGGCTTTTGGCGTTCGATAAAATAACTATCAATCAATGTCTGTACAGTAACATTGCCGAGGGACAGCTTTAAATGCGGATTGACTCTTTGGGGGTCAAGCAAGGAAGCATCAGCGTGATATTGCTTAGCCCCTGCCTTGGCCGTGATTAAAGCGATGCCCTCAATATTCTGGGTGTGTTCCAGATAGGCGATGGTTTTTTGAGCGTCAGGCGCATATTTTGTCAGGATCTTACTGATAGCCTGATGAATTTTTGGATCCACCGCGTGTATATCTTTAACTGGTTGTTCTAAGTGTTTAAAAGATATAATTTTTCGGCTGGAAAGATCAATATTCATGTCAACGCGCGTGACGCCGTCGGCATAAAAATCGGGTTGCACAACCTGGGTGTGGTTAATGCTTGTTAAGCTTGGGCCTTGATGCGAATGTCCGCCGAGTACCAAATCAATACCATTCACTTTCTCGGCGAGGAGAATATCCTGTTCGATACCCAAATGACTGACCATAACCATCAGGTCAACTTCTTCGCGGTGCGCGTTGACAATGCGACGTGCCTCTGTGGCATAGTCATAAGTTGTGTGCATGGTAGGGAAATAATTGTCCGAATAGTTACGATCAAGTTCATCCCATGGAGGCGACACCATCCCGAAGAAGCCTACGCGCAGGCAGCCCAACTTAATCACACCGTATTTAACCGACCCCAAGCCCTGAGTATCTGAACCTACATATTCTGTATTACTCATCAAAACCATGCTGTGTGCATCGTAAGAAAAGTCGAGCAAATGCTTATCACCCCAAGCAAAGTCGTGGTTGCCAATAGCCCTCACATCGAATCGCATGGCGCGGGTTGCTTCAGTGACGGCAACACCAGCAGAGTACTGCTCCGCTATTGAGCCTTTTTCATGATCATCCCCGGCGTTACTGAACACAGCATAAGGATTTTCTTGACGAATGGACTCAAAAAAAGCTCGAATGCGACTGTATTTATCACGCTCCAAGTCAAAATTAGCGTGCAAATCACTTACATGGACAAAGGAAATGTTTTGCGTGCGCTGCCCAGCCTTGCAGGGAGGGCCAATGACGGGCTCAGCGCCTGCCAGAGCATTCGTGGTTAATGCGACTAGCATTAAACATACCACCCACAGGGTGGGCTGCGAATTAATCCATATCATCCTTCTCAGCCTCGCAAATTCGTGACGATAAGCTTAATGTTTCCTGACAGTACCCCACCTTTTGCATCTAAGTGAAACACTGAACAATTAACCGTGCGGCAGAACACAGCGCGCAATTTTCGGGAGTTTTGGTAAAACTTGTCGTTTTTCGGTCTAAATCTCAGAATTTTTTGCATTATTGCCCATGTTTTTAGTGTGCATTCATGACGAAATGCCACTGTCGCGGTTCTACGGGTACGGGGCGTTTATGCCGCGCGTTTTCCGACAACACCTGTTCACCTGCCACAGGAGACTGTGGTTTTGTGAGGGGTGGTTGTTTTACCTGCCCGTCAATTTTGTGCAGGTAATCCGACCAGTAAGGTGTTCTGTGCATAAGAAATAAGGAAGATACACTCAGATTCGGACTACCGATAATTCTAAACGGAATATATAGATATATCTATGCCTAGGCCTATGTTTGCGGGGGATTATTTTCATAATTCTGGACAACCATAAATCCAACGCCTAAACTCGCCAATGTTCGTTAACGGGTTGAGTTCATCAAGCGTTTCCTGCTAGATGTATGGCCTGGCGGCTTCAAGCGTATCTGCCACTATGGTTTA